>CANDGE010000031.1 GCA_947384195.1 uncultured Clostridia bacterium | reverse complement strand
CGCGCGATACGTCTGCAACAAAAAATATCCAGGCTCAACGACCAATTGAACGAACTGATACTGCCGCTCGAATCGGCGGAAGACGATTGAGTTCGAGCCAAAGGAAAAACAATGGAGATAATAGCCAATAAAACAAGCGGGAAAGGAAACGGCGCAAAGTGCCTGTCCAAGGCTACGGCGTATCTCGACGAGCGCGGCATACCTTATACCGTTCACGAAACTACGCGCGTCGGGCACGCAAAAGCGATGACGCAAGAGCTTTGCGCAAGCGGCGCGGACGTAATAGTCGCGCTCGGCGGCGACGGCACTTTTCACGAAGTGCTAAACGGCATTGATTTTGCAAAAGCGCGCCTGGGGCTTGTCCCGGCAGGACGCGGCAACGACTTTGCCATCGGCACGAAAGCGGCGTCGCTCGACCCCGTCAAAGCGATAGCGAGCATCGTCGACGGCACGCCGAAAGAGCTCGACTATATTCAAATATCCGATAAACGCTGTCTTAACGTCGGCGGCACGGGATTGGACGTGGAAGTCCTGTTAAAAACGGCAAAGAGCAAAAACAAGATCAGCTACGTAACGTCGCTGTTCCGCTGCCTTTTGCGCTATAAACCGTATCATGTTCAAGTTACGGCAAACGGCGAAACAAACGACTACGACTGCATAATGGTCGGCGTATGTAACGGCACACAGATAGGCGGCGGCATACGCCTTTCCCCCGTCAGTATAGCAGACGACGGCAAGCTCGACGTCATAATAATGGAAAAGCCGAAACACGTGCCGACGGTTTTTGTAATGCCGAAGTTCGTGAAAGGCAAACACATGAACGAACCGTATACAAAACGCATCATCTGCGAAAGCGTAAAAATACAAACTCCCGCGCCCGTACAGCTCGACGGCGAAATTTATTACGACCTGCCCTTCGACGCGCACATCGTCAAAAACGGCGTAAAAACATTCGAGAATTCGGAAAATCCGTAGCGTCGGATCTATTAGGACGATTCCGCGCGCTATGCCGCAATATAAAAACAGCGCAACGCGCTGTTTTTATTTATCCGTTTTATTCGGTTAATTTGTCATCGTCGTTTTTACGCCGTTTTTTTTGCAAACGCCCTTAAAAGGCTCGTCGTCGCTTTTAACGTCCGCTATCTGCCCGTTTCGACATCGCGCTTCACCCGCGTTTCGGTTTGGGGATCGTATTTTTGCTAACGCTATTTGAACATACCGTGTCCGTCGCCGCCCGTTCCGTTTTTACCGCGATCTCGCCGCTCCTTTGATATATGATCCAACATACTGTCGAAAAAGTCGACGACATTTGTCGAAAGCATTATAATACTCGGCAATTTCCGCACTGTTCGCGCGATATGCGTCGGGGCTTATTTTCCGTTCTTGTTTCTCAACCGCTCGTTGAGCTCGTCGGCGGCGCTGAACCCGAGATCGTTCAAGCGGTGAGTTCTCGCCGCCGCCTCGAGTATTACCGCAAGATTCCTGCCCGGTTTAACGGGGATCACCGAGAGCGGTTTTTTAACGCCGAGCACGGTATGATATTCGTCCGCCGAGCCCATGCGGTTATATTGCGTTTTGTCGTTCCATGCTTCGAGTTTGACCACCATATCGATCGTTTTTTCGAGCTGGACCGCGCCCGCGCCGTACATGGCTTTTACGTCTATTATGCCGATGCCGCGCACCTCCATAAAATACCGTATGACTTCGGGGCTCGTGCCGATGAGCTTATCGCCTACTCGCGTTATCGTCACGGCGTCGTCGGCGACGAGCATGTGCCCGCGCTCGATAAGCGACAAAGCGGTCTCGCTCTTGCCTATGCCCGATTCGCCTATCACGAGCACCCCCACGCCGTAAAGATCCATCAAAACGCCGTGGATCGTTTGCGACGGCGCGAGCAGTTCGTTCAGGTACAGCGATAAATTGTTGACGAACATCGTCGTGCGCAGTTTGGAACCGAACAGCACGCGGTCGAACTTTTTCACCGCCGACAACAGTTCGTCGCACGGCGGTTGAGTCGCCGTTATTATAAAACACGGCACGGGCTGTTTCATAAGCGTTTCGCACGCCGTTTTGCGCGCGTCATGGGTCATTTGTTGCAAGTACGCGGTTTCCATTTCGCCGAGCACCTGAACGCGCTCCGCCGAAAAATGTTTATAATATCCCGCAAGCTGCAAACCCGGTCTGCTGATATTGAACGTACTGAAATGAATACTTTCACTGTCGCCGCGATAGATCACGTCGAGCTCCATGCGTTTTGCAAATTCGTCGATAGCGACGTCGCACTCGGTTTCTTCTATTTCGACGTCGCTCGGCGCGTGCCGAACTGCGTCGTTACGTTGCGCCGCCGACTCCGTATTTTCTTCGGTTTCGGACAGAGTCTTTTCTTCCGATCTCTTTTTAGGCATCGTTATCTCCTTTGTCGTCTTTATCGTCGTTAAAGCAGTATTTTTCTATTATCTTGGCTACTCCGTCGGCGTTGTTTGTATCCGCGACGCAGTCCGCAAGCCGTTTTATCGGCTCGCACGCATTGCCCATCGCCACGCCGAGCCCCGCCGCTTTGAGCATTGCCGCATCGTTAAAGCTGTCTCCGAACGCGATCGTCTGCGACATCGGAACGCCGTAATGCTCCGCTACGTATTTCAGTCCCGTGCCCTTGTCGACGCCGCGCGGTATGCACTCTATCATAGTCGGCTCGAAGTCGCCGTCGCGGTCCGTTCGCAACGCGCGCAAAACGGGCGCGGTAGACCTAATAAACTGTACGTCGGGAAACTCGTCGGCAAGCCGCGCCGCAAGCGAGTCCACGTCGCGCTCGTCGACTATCATTATGATCTTGACAACAACGCTTTTGCCTCTCGCCGCATACTCGGCAAGATCGCCGACGGACTCGCTCTTAACGCCGACGCGCTCGCAATACTTAACGCACATCGGCGTGAGCTCGGCATTCTTCAAGCCGTCGGCAGTATACGCCTGCAACATGCGCACTCGCGGCGCGCAAAACCGCAATATTTCCGCCGCAACTCCGCCGTCCATTCCGTATTGCTTTTCTATCTCGAGCGTCGCCGAATCGACGATCGCGCATCCTATCGAGCACACCATTTTCACCGGATGCGCATCAAGCCCCATACGCGACAAATACCGTTCGACGGCAGACGGCGAACGTCCCGTCGCGACCGTAAATATCCCGCCCGCATCGCGGAATCTTTGCACCGCCGCGATGTTCGCGTCCGAAATTTCCAGATCGTCGTTTAAAAAAGTGCCGTCGAGATCGACTGCGATAAGCTTGTATTTCATTTCGCCGCTTTGCTCCGTCGGGTGATAGTAATCGTAAATGCTTTGCGCCGCCTTTTTGGAAACTCGCGCCTTTTGCGCGATATCGTCCGCGCTCGCCGCGACTATCGTCCGAATATTAAATGCTTCCAATACTTTTTTTACGGTCGCCGAGCCTACGCCGGGAATGCCTTTCAGCTCGCTCTCGTACCGCCGCGACCGCAACGTACGGTGATATAAGACCGCAAACCTATGCGCCTCGTCGCGCACCCGCTGTAACAGCCGCAAGCCGTAATCGTCGCGCGTCAACTTTATCGGCTCGCGCATGCCGCGCAGATACAATTCTTCGTCGCGCTTTGCCAACCCGACCATGGGCACGAAAACGCCCACGTCGTCGGCGGCGCGCGCCGCAAACTCCACCTGTTCGAGCCCGCCGTCTATCACGATAAGATCGGGCAATTCGTTAAAGCCCGCATCGCCGTTTTTATAGTGTATCAGCCGTCGCGTGAGCGTTTCGTACATCGACCTAAAATCATCCGAGCCTTCGACCGTGCGTATCCTGTATCTGCGATACTGCGCCTTGTCCGCCTTGCCGTCGATAAACACAACGCCCGACGCGACCTTGTCCGCACCCGAAATATTTGAAATATCGTAACACTCGATACGCCGAGCGGACTTCAATCCGAAAACGCTTTTAAGCCGCTCGCACGCGCCCGACGTCATATCTTCGTCGCGCTTGACGCGATCGGCGCTTTTCAAAAGAAAATCCGAGCAATTGCGCGCCGCCGTGTCCAACAGTTTTTTTCGCATTCCCTTTTGCGGGAAAGTGATCGACGGACGTTTGGAAAACACCGCGTCGAAGTACTCGGCGAGCGGCGCGACGTCGCGCTCCGACTGCAAGCATATCTCGTCGGGCAGCTCGTTAGTCATTGAATAATATTGCGTCAAAAACGTCGACATATCCCCGCCGAATACCTGCGGCTCGTTGACGATAAAGTTTTTTACGCCCATCATTTTTCCGCCGCGCACTATACAAACGCTCACAGCGCCGTACAGTCCGTTGTCCGTATAAAAGAACGCGTCGATATTGACTATATTGCCCAGCTCGCCGACTATCTTGCTCTTTAAATTTTCAAGCACGCGCAGTTGATTTCGATACGAAATAGCGCGCTCGAAATTCTCGTTTTCTGCGGCCTCGGTCATCTTTTGCGTTATAATGCCCGTGATATCGTCGCCGCCGCCCGAAAGAAACGACACCGCGCCGTTTATCGCCTTTTGGTATTCCGCCTTGTCGCAACGCGCGCAGCACGGAGCAAGGCACAAGTCGATATCGTAGTTGAGACACGGGCGAGCGCGCTTATTCAGCTTGCCTGAGCATGTCCGCAAGCGAAAGACCGATTGCAAAACGGATATCACGTCGCGCACCGAAACGCCGATGAACGGACCGAAATACCGCGCGCCGTCGCGCTTGACACGCCGCGTCACTTCTATCGTAGGAAACTCCGCGCGCGTATCGATCTTGATGTACGGGCTTGTCTTATCGTCCTTTAAAAGAATATTATAGTGCGGCTTGTACTTTTTTATGAGATTGTTTTCGAGCGCGAGCGCGTCTTTTTCGGTACGCGTGATTATATAGTCGAAGTCGGCGATGTTATCCACCATCGCTTGCACCTTGACAGGCTTTTCTGTATGTTGAAAATATTGGCGCACGCGATTTTTGAGCACGACGGCTTTACCTACGTAAATCACCGTGCCCGACTCGTCGCGCATGATATACACCCCGGGCGTATCGGGAAGATCTTTCAGCTTTGCCGCTATCCTGTCGTTCACCGATCACCGCCCTTGCGTTCATCCGACCCGAGCGAATACTCGCACCCGCAAAACCGCTGCCTGTAAATTTCGAGCTCGCGCGCACGCTTTGTCGAGAGCAAAAAGCCGTCGCGCTTTTTGAAATCGCGCGGCAAAAACGGCGCGCCGAAATCGAACCCTTCCGCTATCGAAAATATGAGCTTGCTGTTTTTGTGCGGGCTTACCGTAAGCGTGGTCGTATATGCGTCGAACCCGTGTTCGGCGGCATAAACAGCGGAAGCGCGCAAACGATCCGTCATGCAAAGCCCGCACCGCTCCCCGCCTTCGCGCATAGCGGCATAAGGCGACGCATACCGCATAAACGTCGAGCGGTCGTGCGGCGGGACAACGACGGAAAGACCGTAATGCTCGGCTACGGCATAGAGCGCATCCAAGCGTTTTTCAAACTCGCCGTCGACGATACACGGATTATAAAAAAACAACGTTAAAAGCGCACCGTCCGCCATAAGCGGCTCGATCGCGCCCAAGCTGCACGGTCCGCAACAAGCGTGCAATAATATTTTTTTGTTTTCTATATCGCCTACGTAAAACATGCTGTCTTGTTTTATTGATAAACTATCGTGATAGGTCCGTCGTTGGTCTGCGCGATCTTCATATCCGCGCCGAACACGCCGCACTTAACTCTGTCCGCGCCGCCGTGCTCGCGCATGAGATCGCGGGCAACATCTACGCAATGATCGAACATCGCACTCGCCGCGAGCGGCGGCCGCATCGCCCCGATAAAACTCGGTCGGTTACCGTGGGAAATATCCGCGCACAACGTAAAATTAGATATCAACATTATTTCGCCGCCGACGTCTACAACGGACAAATTCATCTTTCCGTCGCCGTCCGAAAATATGCGCATCGCGATAAGCTTTTTGCAAAACGCAACGACATCGGCTTCGGTATCCGTCTGTTCTATACCCACGTAAGCCGTCAAACCGAGCCCGATCGCCGCCACGCGCTCTCCGTCCACGGACAGCGCGGCATTCTCCACACGTTGAATAACCGCTTTCATATCGCTATTTTAGCATATTCCCCATAAAAACTCAACTAAACGCTTGACAAAAACCGCAAAATATACTAAACTTATAAGGCTGACGAGCTAAGGGCAATTAACTCAGCTGGGAGAGTGTCTTCTTGACGTGGAGAAAGTCGGGGGTTCGAGTCCCTCATTGCCCACCAAACCGTAACTATCCGAACATTATGTCTGTATACATAATGTTCGGATAGTTTTTATTTTGAGTAAGTATATACGCAATGCGATAAAGATACGGAAATTCCGAGCGTTATTTTATATCGCACGACACGAAAACTCCCGCAACGGGATTTCCGTTACGGGAGAAAAAGGAGAGAGATTTTTTTGCGACAAAGCGTAGCGCTTTGTTTTGTCGTATTTACAGCGTCACTTTACCATCATCGACGAGATGCTTGGGTATAGCTATTCCGTCATCCGTGACCACGTATTCCTTATACAGATCGGCAAACGTTACGCCGTTGCCTGAGCTGCCCCTTACCTGTTCCGTAAACGCGAGCACGCCGTCTTCGAGCGTATATTTCAACTCGAACGTATCGGTGGTACCTGCGTTCCAATACTTATAAGTAAGCGTTGCCACACCCGTCTTGCTGTCAAGCACGATCTGACGCTGTTCCGTATTGCCGCCTGGTATCCTGTTGAACATCGGCTCGAAGTTTGTACGAACGTCGCCGTCGAAGCTCGGGAAATCGCTGTTCCACGTGGGTATCGTATAAATCTGCGTAAGGAACGCTTCGAGATTGAACGTGTCGGTTTCCTCGTCGCGAGTCAAGACATAACGCTTATGCAAGCTCGCCCACTCTTCGTCGGTTAGACCGAGATCGATATCGGGATCTTCTTCCGAGTCGGGTTTCATAAACGTGCACACTTGCTGACCGAGTATAGTAGACTTGGTATATTTGCAGTTAGCCGTTTTTCCGTCGAACGTTACGGTACAATCTTCGGGAGTAGTGAGCTTGACGGACATATCGATCTGTTCGTTATTATAAACGCCTTTACCCGTGTACGTCGGCGCGATTATCTTGACGTCGAACGACGCAACGATGTTGCGGAAGCGCACCGTTACTTTGTTTGCATCGGATTCGCGACTGCTGTCGAATCCGAAAATGCGAATACCGTTATTCGCCGATATATCGTCGAGCTGAGTCGTCTTTCCGTTTTCGCGCGTAACGTTGATTTTGAGCCCCGAAGTATCGATCCTTTCGCCCATTACGTATTCCGTTTTCACTTCGGACGTATCGAGCGTCATCTCTTTTATCGGCGTATATTTATAACCGAAAATCAATACCGTGCGTATGCCCCATCCGCGGTTCCAAGTAAAGCTCGAAGAATATTCGTAGTAATCGCCCTCGTCGGTTATGGGATCTGCGAGCATATCGTAATTGCCGTCGTTATATTCGCTGTTGCCGTGACGAAGAATATGTAATACGAACTGCTCTCTGTCGCGGCGGTCGCGGTTTGTCCAATATCCGTAAATGCCGCTTCCGCCGAGCGTGCCGTAAAGCAAGCCGTCCTCGTAGCAGTTGATGTACAGATATTCGCGCGAATAATCGCCTTGATATGCTTCGCTGTACGAGCCCTCGAACTGATAAACGACGGGGACCGTAAGCTCGTTGAACGACGGCGTGCCGAAAACCGAATAATCCTGCCATGAAAGTTCGGAATACGGATTGTTTTTATCGTTGAAAATTATCTCCGTTTCGGTTTCGATCGGCGCTGTCGGACCGCAAGCGGTCAATGCCGCGCCGCACGTCGCAAGCGTCAATACGGACATCGCGGTTGCCAATATTTTTTTATTCATGATAGATCTCCTTGTAATTAAGTCGAGCATAGCCACGCGATCGCGTTTGCGCCTGCATGGCTATGCTCTGTTTTGACCTTAGATCAACGTTTTACCGTCCTTGGTCTGCGCAAAGAAGCACGCTACGACGGTAGATACGGCTATTACGAGTGTAGCTACGGCATAGAAGATACACGTTCCGAAGCTTCCGCCCTGATAGTGGACGTTGTTCACTTGGTCGGCTATCGCGGGAGCTATAAGGTTAAGCACCATGCCGAACGCTATGGTATACACTATGAGCGGTATAATAGCGCCGAACCGCAACGGTAAAAACGTGAGCGCGACCTGCAATACGAAACCGACTATAAGCATCACGCCCACCGCGACGCCGCTTTGCTGATTGGGCAAAGCCGTAGAATACGTAGCCAACACGACGATCGCCATCACCAGCGCAAGCACGCCGGCGCCCGCGCATATCCAATACCCTATGCCCTTGTTCTTGATCAATTCCTTAACGTTCATGCGTCGACCTCCTCGGTTTTTTCTTGCTTTTTGATGTAGGTGAACAATACGAACAGTACTATAAACGCCGCCGTGATAACGCCCAAGATAACGTTTACCGCTATGAGCGCCGATTGCCACCAATACAGGCTGTTTTCAAACACGTCGCCCGATTTGATACTGCCGCCGAGCGACGACTTCAACAATGTGTAGAATATGCGCTTATTCGCTTCCTGCAACGCTTTAACGAGCGTGCCGTCGTCGGTGCTTTTTATCAGGTTCTTTATCTGACTGCCGCGCTGACCGTCGAGACAGAATATGTCGGTGCCCGCGAGCAACATGTCCGCGCCTACCGAGTAGTACTGCGTTTGAGTGAGCGCGTCGTCGATGATCGAGCCCATATATCCCCACTCGCCGCGCAAAACGGTTTGCATAAGAGTTTTGTGCGTTGCGGCATATTGCAAGCCGATACGGTTATACGACGTCATTATTCCCATGCTTTCGCCGCGCGTGAGCGCGCCCTCGAACGGTTTGAGATATATTTCGCGTATAGCCTGTTCGTTGGAGAACGTCGCTACGCCGTGTCTGTTGGTTTCCTGATTATTGAGGAAGCAATGCTTTACGTTGCAAATAAGTCCCTTGTCGCGCATCGCTTTGATCATGTTGGAAACGGAGTAGTATGACAGCACGGCGTCCTCGGACATATATTCGGAAGCACGACTGCCGTACGGCGTTCTGATTATATTGCAGCCGGGCGCGTTGACCATGGCTACGCCCGAGAACAACGCTTCTTCGCCCATTAGCGCGCCGTACTTGGCTTGCATATCGTGATCCCACGTCGCGGTCGTCGTAGGCAAAGTAGCAAAGCCCGTGCACGAACGTTTATCACCGTATTTGAACTTGGCGAGCAAGCCTTCGGGACCTTCCGATATGGCGTTCATCGGTTTGTTGACCGTAGCTACGGCGGCTATGCCGCGCGAGTCGGAAATGGATATAGCCAGATCGTCCAAACTCATTTGCGAAATGAATTCGTCCCACTTCGGATCGTCGTACGGAACGTCTTTCATGTCGATGAAGTCGATGGGAGTTTCGAGCTCGACGTCGATGGATTCGCCTATCATGGCTTTATAGGACGGCGTTTCGCTCGTCTTTTTGTACTGATCCATGCGCAAGCCCTTGACTATGCGCTCGTTGGCGTGGAGCGCGGTGACGGTGGTCGGGAACGTGCCTTCCCAATCGTTGCGCGTGAGATACGTTATCTTTTGATCTTCGTCCGCCCAATAATTGAGATCGGCGTCTGCGAATTGATTTTTGACTACCGTGTTTTCGGTGTACCGCGAATTTCTATACGTCTGCGTGTCGATCGCGGTCAACTCGGGATTATACACCGCCACGCATTCTGCGTTGCCATCGACCGCCGTACCGTTATGATCGTACATGCCCGTCGCGCCTTTTTTGGCGAGTATATTGTTGAGTGCTTCGTGCGCGCCGTTGCCTATCGCGAAATAGTGATCGCCCGGTTCAAGTATGTAACCGCCGTCGCCGTCGTTGGCGGTAACGTCGTACGACGCCATGAGATAACGGTCGAACTTGACTTCCACGTCGACGGAAGCATTTGCGCCGACGCTCACCTTTTCGTAGCCCATAAGCTGTACGGACGCTTTTTCGAGCTTGTTTTGCTTGTCGTATTCGGTGTACGGCGATTGCGCGTAGACCTGAACGACGCTTTTACCGTCTTTGCCATTGGTATTCGTGACCGTCACTTTTGCGGTGAACGTATCCGTCGCCTTATCGTACGTCACGCCGTTGAGCTTTTGCGTGTACGTTGCGTACGAAAGTCCGAAACCGAACGGGAACGACACTTCGTCCGAATATACCCACGCTTCCGCGCCGTCCTTTGCGCCCTCCGCAGAATCCGCATTGCCTTTATCGAGTATGCAATCTTCGTAACGCGTTTCGTAGTACTTATAACCTACGTAAATGCCTTCCTTATAAACCACGTACTTCGTGCCGTTGTTGCGGTCGACGGGGGTGCCGTCGAATGTGAAAGTATAATCGCCGAAGTTACGCATTGCGGGCGAATTGAGCGTGTTATTGGCAAACGTTTCCACGGCGTGACCCGACGGATCGGCTTTTCCCGTAAGTATATTCACTACGCCCGGCAAGCCGTAATACCCGGGGTTGCCGTACCACAAACAAGCGTTTACGTTGTACTTGTCGAGCCAATCGAGTTCCATGGGCAACACGCCGTTCAAAAGAACTATTATCTTATCGAACTTGCCGCTGTCGTTGATCATTTTCATCAACGCTTCCTCATTGGGACCGAGCGCGAGATACGGTCTGCCGTTCACCACTCTTTGCGGGTCGGTGTTTTCCGTGCCGTACCGCGCAAACGTGACGATAGCCGCGTCGCTGAACGAATCGAACGTCGCTTTGAGTTCGTCCGTATAAAAAGTCTGCGCCACTTCGCCGCGGTCGGTAAGGCTGACGCTCTTACCGCTGTTCTCGTACGCCGTGTACAGCTTTTGATTGATCTTGAATCCGCCGTCCTTAAACGCTTTGCCCGTATCTACGACGAGACTGTCGTTAGGCGTAGGCCCGCCCGCGCCGCTGCGGTAAATAACGTGCGCGCTGTTGTTGCCGAAAAGCGTCACGTTCCGCTCGTCGGCGGTAAGCGGGAGCGCGCCGTCGTTTTTGAGCAGGACGGACCCCTGCTCTATCTGATCGACGCAATATTCGTACGAGTCTTCGATAAGCTCCCAATACCCGTCGTCGGACATCTCGTATGCACTGCCTTTTAGGTCGACGCTCCCCGCCGTCAAGCCGAGAAAGTCGTTGACAAGCATCGCATAGTTGTTTGCCAGCATCGTAGCGGATACCATTACTATCAACAGAAACGACATCACGCCCGATAAACCGAACCATAGTTTGCCTTTTTTCACTACATCATCCTCCTGACCATAGTTTATAGCCGTTTTGCTATACTTAAATGATAACCCGCCCACACGCGCAATTCAAGAAAAAAATTTGGGTATATTGCTTAAAAGTTTGACAATTCGATACTTTTATTTGGAATTCGGCTTTACGCGCGCATAACTACTTTTCGTTGCGCGCGTTTTTTCGGTACTCGGACGGCGTCACGCCGTAGATCTCCTTGAACCGCGCGTTAAGCGTGCGAATATTGTTGAAACCGCAATATACGCTTATCTGCGCAATGCTCAGATTGCCCGTCTTTAACAGCTCCGCCGCGTCGTCGACTTTTAATCTGTTGACAAACTTTGAAAACCCGCAGCCGAACACCTTGTTGAACATGTCAGACAGGTACGAATAATTGTAGCCCAGATCGAGCGCCATTTGCCTTAACGTAATGCCGCTGTCGTAATTGGATCGTATATATTCTATCAAACGAACTTCGATCGCGTACATTTCGCCGCCGCCCGCCAAGTCGCGCGAAAGCGCGCCGTACGCATGTCCGCAAATGCCGTACAGTATGCCTTTTTTAATATATATATTGCTTTTATCTTCTCTTAAAAGATCTACCCCCCTCCTGTCGCTATAATTAAATAACGAACACACGTAGCCCAACGCCGCCGTGTCGTTATGGAACTCGGCGACGTAGTCGGGGGAAAATATACATAAAAAGCTCTTGGAGCTCTTGGGCGTTTCGTATCGATGCACGTGATTGGGCATGATGAGCATGGCTTTGCCCGGTTCGAGCGTGTACCTCTTGTCGTACACTATACAGTCGAGCTTACCGTCGGTGACCGTGATAAACTCGTAGCTGTTATGGATATGTCCGAGAAAGTTCAGATTTTCGTCGGTCTGCGTATAAAAGTATTTCTTTCCGACCGAACGTTTGGTTTCTACCAACATGATCGGTTTCTCCTTGCGCGTATGCGATCAGTCGAACGCTATCGAAATAAAATCGGGTTTCCCCTTGCCGTTAAACGTAAAATACAACGGCTTTACTCCGTCGGCTATATCGAGATCGGCAGTAAACGTTTTTGTTTCCCCGCTTTTGCTCGACACGCCGATAACGCTCACCGTATTACCGTCGAGCCCGTCCTTTACCGTGATCTTGCCGTAAGCTCTGCCGCGGAGCGTGACCGATATTTTTCCGTTTCCGTCGAAACGGAAATACTTAAAGCCCGCAGTCGCGCCGTCCGCGAAGTTTGCGATGTATTGATCGCCGTTTTCTTCCCTGTCCGCGCCGCTCTGCGTAAAATACGGATGCACGCCCGCCACCGTTTTTACCGTATAAAACTTAACGCCGTTTTTGGAAAACAAATGACACGCGATACGCGCTTCGTATTCGCCCTTCGCTTCGAGCGGTCCGCCGTTCAATCCGCACGACGTGATCTCCGCCTGACGGAACATGCCGTCGGCGGTCATTTCTATCTCTTCGGCGCACGCCTGACGAGAATGACAGTGCCTGTTGGTCTGGCGATGATAGAATACGTAATATTTATCGCCGATCTTTTCCACACTGCCGTGCGTGTTGCCCAAATAATTGAGCGGTTTGTCGGAAAGTCCCACGTCGCCTATGCTCACGAGCACGCCGCCGTACTTAAATTCGCCGAGCGGACTGTCGCCCACGGCGTAGCACAGCTCGTGCCCGTTGACCGACGAATAAATAAAGTAATATTTTCCGCCGAACTTACGCATGCTCGACGCTTCAAAAAATTCGTGTCCTTCGTAATCGGTGCCCTTAGACCGATGCACCGATCTTGCTATGCGCTTTAACGGCAGTTTGACTGTGAGCATGTCGTTTTCGAGCTCCGCGCCCATCGCGCCGTTGGTATTGGGCGAACGCATAGCCGTAAAAATGTTTGCGCCCTTGGGAGAAAACCCCGTGTACAAATATATCCTGCCGTCGTCGTCGCGGAAAACGCCCGGGTCGAACTGCCAAATATCCTTTTCGCCGTTTCGCCCCAAAAGCTTGCCGTCGGGATATTTGACTCTGCCGAGATATTCGTATTTTCCCGCAGGCGTATCGCATACAGCCACGCCGATCGTGCCGTGATTTCCCATAAAATAATAAAGATAGTATCTCCCGTCGTTGCCTTGAACAACGTCGGGCGCATACATTTGCTTCAACAAACACCTTAGCTTTGTCGGATCGTCGCGCTTACGCCAAATAACGCCCTCGTACCGCCACGCCGTAAGATCGTCGACGGGCGCAGACCAACACACATAATCGTTCATGCAAAAAAATCTGCCGTTGAATTTATCGTGAGAACCGTAAATATACACTCGGTCGCCGAAAACATGCGGCTCGCCGTCGGGTATATATTCGTAACTCGGCAAAAACGGATTTACCGCCCGATCTTTCATTTTCTCGCCGTCCTCCTTGATCCTGTCATTTGATTCCACTATACAACCATTTTGCGCGCTTGTCTATACTTTTTGTCAAACACAATACAATATTACCCAAAACACGCACGAATTTACGCACGGCAAACGTCATGCGTTTTGTTTGCGAAATTGCGTCGGCGAACAGCCCGTCAGTTTGCGAAACACCTTGCAAAAATAATTGTAATCGGAAAATCCCGTCTTTTCGGCTGTTTCCGATATGGCGTGCCCCTGTATCAAGAGTTCCTTTGCGCGCTCGACGCGGCAATAATTGACGTACTGCATTATGCCCATGCCGAAAGTCTTGACCGATATTTGATAAAGATTGGAGCGCGAGCAGTGCATGTATTTACATATCATGTCGCTCGTTATCTGCTCGGAAATATTGCGTTTTACATACTGTTCGAGATTGGCGGATACGTCGTCGTTTTTCCACCGCACGAGATTACTGATATACGCATACGACGCGACCGCATCCAACAGCCTGACCGCCGCGTCGATCTGCTCGGCAGTGCGCGATCCTATATCCTTTATAGCCGACGCGCTTTTATCCTTGCTTATGCCGTAAGCAGTCGCAAGCTCGCAAGCCGTTTCGGCGGCGTCGGGGATCTCCGACGGAAGCATGTGCGCGAGTATGGCGTAACCCAACACCCCGCCCGAAAGCTGTATGGGCGTTATGGCCTCCGTTATCCCCGCATGACACGTGTATATATGCGGCTTGCGCAACGACTTGGCGCGCTCGCACGCTTTTCTGTCGCACTTTTTGCACGCGCACAAGCCGTCCGACGTTTCGCGTATGAGCTTGCAAAATTCGGGCGGCGTTTTGGGATATTCGGTGACCATGTTGAATTCGTCGTCGAATATGGATATGCGTATCCCGACAGCCGTATAAAAATCCTTTAACAGTATATCGAGATTATGTATATCGAAATAACCTATCATTTTTCCGCTCTCTCCGCGCCTGTCTATGTATTTCAAGTATAACATGCGAGCGTGCGCCTGTCAATACGTTGGGCAAAAATTCAATACAATTATTCAATTTAAAACAAATGTACCCAAATATCGAACATTTACATCTATCGAAATCGCAACAAAAGTATTATGCTTTTACTAAGTGCAACTGACACGTTTATCGGGAGATAGTGGTAATAATGAAAGAAATATTCGGTAATATACCCGCGATCGAGTTTAAGGGCGCAAAAAGCCGCGATCCTTATTCGTTTAAATTTTACGACGCGGAGCGCGTGATACTCGGCAAAAAAATGAAAGAGCATTTGCCGTTTGCCATGGCTTGGTGGCATAATCTTTGCGCTGACGGCAAGGACATGTTCGGCAACGGCACGACCGACAAATCGTTCGGAGCAAAACCGATGACGCTCGAACACGCCAAAGCCAAGGTCGACGCGGGCTTTGAATTCATGCAAAAGCTGGGCATAGAGTATTTTTGTTGGCACGACGTCGATCTCGTGCCCGAAGCGGCGAACATCAACGAAACGAATCGTTTGCTCGACGAAGTGTCCGACTACATACTGCAAAAAATGAACGCCACAGGCATCAAATGTCTGTGGGGCACCGCCAATATGTTCAGCAATGCGCGTTACATGAACGGCGCGGGCTCGACCAACAGTCTCGACGTGTACTGTTTTGCGGCGGCGCAGATCAAAAAAGCGCTGGACATAACCGTCAAGCTCGGCGGAAAAGGCTATGTGTTTTGGGGCGGACGCGAGGGCTACGAAACGCTTTGGAACACCGACGTTGCGTTCGAGCAGGAAAACATAGCCGATCTTATGCGCATGGCTGTGGAGTACGGCAGAAGCATAGGTTTTAAGGGCGATTTCTATATAGAACCCAAGCCGAAAGAGCCTATGAAACATCAATACGACTTCGACGCCGCGACGGCGATAGGATTTTTAAAAGCGCACGGCTTGGATAAAGACTTTAAACTCAATATCGAAGCCAACCACGCGACGCTCGCGGGACATACGTTCCGTCACGAACTGCGTATATCGGCGATCAACGGTATGCTCGGCTCGATAGACGCCAATCAGGGCGATTTTCTGCTCGGTTGGGACACCGACGAATTCCCCTACGACGTTTATACGGCTACCGAATGTATGCTCGAAGTGCTCAAAGCGGGCGGCATCACGGGCGGATTCAACTTCGACGCAAAAACGCGCCGCCCGTCCAATACATATGCGGACATGTTCAAAGCGTACATACTCGGCATGGACACATTCGCGCTCGGACTGATAAAAGCCGCGGAGATCGTCGAAGACGGGCGCATAGACGAATTCATAAAGCGTCGTTATGCGAGCTTCGACTGCCCGCTCGGCAAAAAGGTGCGCGACAAAAAATCGACGCTGACAGAGCTTGCCGAACGCGCGTCGAAACTCGGCGCGCCCGCCCTGCCCGAAAGCGGCGAACAGGAATATCTGCAATCGATAATCAATCAAATTCTTTTCGGATAACCGTCAAAAGCGCAGTCGCGCGTCCGATACGCGACTGCGCTTTTGAATATGCGGCGATGCAAGGAACAAAACAAACATGGATACATTTATAGGCATAGATCTCGGCACGTCGTCGGTCAAGCTTTTGCTTGTGGCGGATAACGGCGCGATATTGAATTCGGTAACTCAGACTTACGGCGTATCTTATCCGCACGACGGGTGGAGCGAGCAAAATCCCGAAGACTGGTACTCCGGCGTTATAGGCGGCATTATTCGCCTATTGATCGACCAAGACAAGACCGAAGTCAAGGGTATAGGCGTAGGCGGACAAATGCACGGGCTTGTGGTTTTGGATAAGGACGACAAGGTGATCCGCCCGTGCATACTGTGGAACGACGGACGCACCCAAGCCGAAACAGACTATTTAAACAACGAGATAGGCAAAAGCGCGCTTTCCGACATGACAGCCAACATAGCGTTTGCGGGGTTTACCGCGCCCAAACTGCTTTGGCTCAAACGCAACGAACCGCAAAATTTTAAGCGCATAGCCAAGATAATGCTGCCGAAAGACTACATTGTGTATCGGCTGTGCGGCGGATTTGCCACCGACTATTCGGACGCGAGCGGAACGCTTTTACTCGATGTAAAAAACAAAAAATGGAGCGACGGCATGTGCGACGTGTGCGGAGTAAACAAGCGTGCCCTGCCGCGGCTTTACGAATCGTATGACGCAGTCGGCACGGTCGTTTCGGACGTAGCCAAGCAATTACAGCTCTCCGCAAACACCGTTGTGTGCGCGGGCGCGGGCGACAACGCCGCGGCGGCTGTCGGCACGGGCACGATTGCGAACGGCGACTGCAATATTTCGCTCGGCACGAGCGGCACGGTGTTTATCGCGCGCGACGGGTTTTCGGTAGACGAGCACAACGCTCTGCATTCGTTTGCTCACGCGAGCGGCGGATATCACCTTATGGGCTGTATACTCTCTGCGGCAAGCTGTAACGCATGGTGGATGGATAACGTTTTAAAAACGCCCGACTTTGCCGCAGAACAGCGCGGCGCGGACGATGTTCGCGGCACGCTCGATCTGTTTTTCATGCCGTACCTAATGGGCGAACGCAGTCCGCACAACGACGTCGACGCGCGCGGCGCGTTTATCGGTCTGCGCCCTACTTCGACGCGGCGCGACATGACGCTCGCCGTTATGGAAGGCGTGGCGTTCGCTCTGCGCGACTGCGTGGAAGTAGCCAAGGCTTGCGATACGCCCGTTACCAAAACACGGCTGTGCGGCGGCGGCGCAAAAAGCGCGCTGTGGCGCAAGATAATCGCAGACGTTATGAACGTGCCCGTCGAGATCCCCGCCATAGGCGAAGGTCCCGCTTACGGCGGAGCGATGCTCGCCATGGTCGCGTGCGGCAAATACAAGACCGTAAAAGACGCGACAGATAAGCTCGTAAAGATCTCGCATACCGTGTATCCCGACGCGCAAAAAGCGGCGGCATACGAAAAACGCTACGACATATTCAAACAGCTTTACCCCGCTTTAAAAAACGTATATAAAAGCATTTCGGAGTTATGATGCAAAACGACGTCGAACAACTTTGTATAAACACATTGCGCGCTTTGAGCGCGGAAGCTATAACGACCGCCGACTCGGGACATCCCGGTATATGCTTGGGCGCGGCGCCCGTAGCCTATACCGTGTATTCGCGGTTTCTCAAATTCGACCCGCACTGCCCCGACTGGGAAAACCGCGACCGCTTTGTGCTGTCGGCGGGACACGGCTCGGCGCTGCTGTATTCGCTGTTGCACCTTTTCGGCTACGACGTGACGGCGCGCGATCTTTCCGAGTTCCGTAAATTCGGCTCGAAAACGCCCGGACACCCCGAACGCGGCGTGACGGACGGCGTGGACGTATCCACGGGTCCGCTCGGTCAAGGCATAGCCAACGCCGTCGGGCTCGCGCTCGCGGAAGCGCATCTCGCGGCGGTATTCAATAAAAAAGGCTATCCCGTAGTCGATCACTTTACGTACGCGCTATGCGGCGACGGGTGCTTGGAAGAAGGCATAAGCTACGAAGCGTGCTCGTTTGCGGGCGCGCATAAACTGGGAAAACTGATACTGCTGTACGATAAAAACGACATTTCGATAGAGGGCGATACCGCCGTCACGTTCAACGAAGATATAGCGGCGCGGTTCGCGGCGCAAGGCTGGCACACGGAAGAAGTAAACGACGCGAACGACGTCGAAGCGCTCGATGCGGCTATACGCCGCGCTAAAGCCGACGATCGCCCGTCGATCATCATTTGCAAGTCGACCATCGGCTTCGGCTCGCCGCTCGCGGGCTCGGCAAAGATCCACGGCACGCCGCTCGACAAACAACAGCTCGAACAAACCAAAGCCGCGCTCGGAATAACGTGCGCGCCGTTTGAAACGCCGCAATGCGTAAAGGACATGTGCGCAAAAACGGCGGAAGCGAAAATCGCCGAGCATAAACGGTGGATGCAACTGTTTGATAAATACAAACAAAAATATCCCGAGCTTGCCGAAAAATACCGCATGTATTTTGCGAACGATTTCGACGGTGCGCTCGACGAAATCACATTCGACTTGCCCGAAGCCACGCGCATAAGCGGCGGAAAAATACTCAATGCGATAGCGGAACGCGTGCCCAATCTTATGAGCGGATCTGCCGACCTTTCCCCGTCGACCAAAACGGATATAAAAAACGCGACCTGGTTCTCGCCCGCCGACCGCACGGGACGCAATATACATTTCGGCATACGCGAGCACGCGATGGCGGCTATTTGCAACGGCATAGCGTTGCACGGCGGTCTGCGCGTAACATGTTCGACTTTCTTTACGTTCTCCGACTACATGAAAGGCGCGATGCGCATGAGCGCGATAATGCGCTTGCCCGTCATATACGTGCTCACGCACGACAGCATAGGCGTCGGCGAGGACGGTCCGAC
>CANDGE010000030.1 GCA_947384195.1 uncultured Clostridia bacterium | reverse complement strand
CGCGTTGTCCGCAGTCGTAGCGACGCTGCGAAAGACAAGCAACGCAATCGGCGGCGAAAACGATAGCAAGACGAGCGGGTTTATGGCAATACGAGCTAATTTTTAGGCGAATAGTTAGGCGCTTCCTTTGTTATGGATATGTCGTGAGGATGCGATTCTATGAGCGCGGCATTCGTTATTTTGACGAATTGCGCGTCCTTGCGCAGTTTCGCGATAGTGGGCATACCCGTATAACCCATTCCCGCGCGCAAACCGCCTATAAGCTGATACACGATCTCGGCAAGCGCGCCGCGGTACGGCACTCTGCCCTCGACGCCTTCGGGCACAAGCTTTTTAGTGCCTTCTTGGAAATACCTGTCTTTACTGCCGAGCGGCATCGCGCCGAGACTGCCCATGCCGCGATATGTCTTAAAGCTCCTG
The DNA here is from genome assembly GCA_947384195.1 of uncultured Clostridia bacterium. Taxonomy (GTDB): domain Bacteria; phylum Bacillota; class Clostridia; order Christensenellales; family Pumilibacteraceae; genus Anaerocaecibacter. The sequence goes on along the minus strand of CANDGE010000030.1, from coordinate 18,800 downwards.
CCCTGGTAAATTTCCAGCTCGCCGGGGCTTTCGGTAGTGCCGGCAAACAACGAGCCGACCATAACGGCGTTGGCGCCCGCGGCTATCGCTTTGGTGATATCGCCGCTGTACTTTATACCGCCGTCGCCTATTATCGCTCTGCCGTACTTATCGGCAACTTCGGCGCAGTCCATGATAGCCGTGACCTGCGGTACGCCTATCCCCGCAACTATGCGAGTTGTGCAGATCGAACCGGGACCTATACCGACCTTAACGACGTCCGCACCGACCTTGAACAGCGCGTCCGCCGCCGCGGCTGTCGCAACGTTGCCCGCAACGACCGTGATATCGGGAAACGCTTTTTTGATCTTTTCCACGGTCTTAATAACATCGACGTTATGCCCGTGCGCAGTATCCACGACAAGACAATCGACGCGCGCATCGACAAGCGCTTTCGCTCTGTCCATGTGCCCTTCGCCCGTGCTTATAGCCGCGCCGACCAAAAGCCTGCCGTTTTTGTCCCTTGCCGAGTTGGGGTATTGTATTGCTTTTTCGATATCCTTGATCGTTATCAAGCCTTTTAGGTTGCCCTTGCCGTCGACGATGGGCAGTTTTTCTATGCGGTGCCGACCGAGAATTTTTTGCGCTTCTTCGAGCGTAGTTCCCTCGGGGGCGGTCACAAGCTTTTCTTTGGTCATCACGTTCTCTATCGGTTGATCGAAATTGGTCTCGAACCGAAGATCGCGGTTTGTCAATATGCCGACGAGCTTACCGTCTTTGCAGATCGGCACGCCCGAGATCTTGTATTTTTGCATAAGTTCGAGCGCGTCGGAAACCTTACGGTCGGGCGCAAGGAAAAACGGATCGGTTATAACGCCGTGCTCGCTGCGTTTTACCTTATCGACGTGTTCGGCTTGCGCGTCTATGCTCATGTTTTTATGTATGATGCCCATACCGCCCTCGCGCGCCATCGCTATCGCGAGCCGCGACTCGGTAACGGTATCCATAGCCGCCGAGATAAGCGGAATATTCAATGTAATATCCGCGCTCAGTTTTGTGGTAAGATCGACGTCTTTGGGGGTAACGCGCGACTCGCCGGGGATCAAAAGAACGTCGTCGAACGTCAATCCTTCTTTGACTATTTTGCTCATTGGTATTTCTCCTTTCAATTCTGATACTGCGCCGTATACGCATTGAGTTTTATGTTGTACACTTCCCAGATCTGACGGGGTCTGCCGTCGTAATCGACGTAAGTGTTTTCCTGCCATGCGTTATAGTCGTCTCGAATAGCCGCCGCGCTCGCGCCGAAATTGACGTTGCTTTGATACAACAACTTTTCCATATACCAAAGCTTGCGCGCAACGCTCGACAAAACATTCAACCAATATAATTGATGCAACTGCTCGTCGAGCTTATTGTTGTTAGCGTCGCTCGGCGTAAAATCGACAGCTGCTTGAGCATAAACGCTAAAACGCTTTAACTGATTGTAAATATTGGAAAACCCGTTGTCTTTGGTCAAAAACAACGAGAACTCGTCGCCGTCGAGATGTCCCGCATACTTTTCTATGACATATGTGTCCGAAAGTACGGGCACGTCGCGCCACTCGTCCGCGATCTTGACGTAAATACGCTCGGTCTTTGACAGATCGCGTTCTACGCCCGCGAACAAAAACTCCACGTCCAAATACTCGCCCATCTGCCCCGCATAATCGACAAAATCGTCGAGCGCGGACATTACGGACGCAGGCGAAGCATTGTCGAGCACCAAGCCGTAATAAGTATTGGACAGCGTAGTGAGTTCCGTCACGCTGTTGCCGTTGATACGGCTGTTAAACACGGCGCGATCGGTTTCGCCCAAAAACGCGCGAGCTCGGAAGTTCTTTACTCGCACGCTGTGCCCGTAACTGTAAACGACGGGGCGCATAGCGGCAAGCGGCATAGCCGATATATCGCGCTCGCTGTTGGCGCTGTTGACGCCGCTCACGTTGTTGAGCGACAAATACATGCGCGTATACTTTTCGACGAGCCGCGCATAGTACTCGCCGCGCGCGCCGTCGCCGCTTTCGTAATACTCGTCCATTAATCGGTACGAATTATTGATGCAAACGTACAATGCTTCCGCAAAATCGTCGTTCGTCAGCTCGGGCGTGCCCGCAAGCCCGATATAATTGCCCATATCGTCGATCGCTTCCGCATCGTATGCGCGGAGCTCGCGAGAAATATAACGTTCGCCGAAATCCACGGCGCGATCGGTCATGCCGAGCAAATTGAATACGCGCATTGCCTGTAACGGCAACGCAACAGCCAAAAGGCTTGTGAGCAATAATATGAACGATACGGTGACTGCTACCGCTTTTATCCCTATCGCAATAAGCTCGTCTATGTCGAACGCGCGTTTTACGCTCGTCCCGTCCGAGCTTTCCCCGCCGTCGAAACCGATTTTTTCCATTTCGGACTTTTCCGTCGCACACGCAACCGCGGGGTCGTCCGTCGCGCAAGGCGCGGCTGTCCCGACTGCGTCGCCGTCGACGCGTTGTTGCTCGGTATCGACTGCGCCGTCGCGCACATCGATATTGGTCTTGTCGTCCGAGTATTCCATTACATGGTATTATAACACAAAAGTTTTTTATAGACAAGCGTTTTAATTAAAATTTACGCCTTATGCCGTAATTATTTCGCCCTGTCCGACCGACGGCGATAAGCAACGCTAATCGGTCTTTTTTGCGAGTATTTTGGCTGACAGCGGGTCTATGAGCACGCCGCTCTGCGCGTCTGCCGAGTAAAACGCGACATGCCAGCATAGTCCGTCGTCGCCGAGCGGGTTTTTGATAATTCGCGCGCGTATCTCGTAATCGCCGCGCGGTTTGAGCTCGGTCTTTGCCGCATCGATCGCGCGGTCGTAAGCGAGCATATCGTCAGTCACGACCGATCCCAAAACAAGCTCGGTCTTTTCCCCGCCGCGAGTTACCGTCACGGTAAATCCGTCCGTCGCTTCGACGTCGAGTTCTGCGGAAAAGCTCGCCGCAAACGGGTGCACGATGAGCGTGCCGCCGTATGTCGCCTGACCTATCGTTGCGGAATACGTGTATACGGCGTCCACGTCGAACTTAGCGGGAACGACCGTTATCAACGTGTAAGGTTTGAGCGCGCCTATCGCGCCGTCGGTTTCGTACGGAGTTTCGCGAACGCCCGATACCGCCGTGACCGTCATTGCGTCCGAAGTTGCCGCAAAGTAGCCGCTTCTCCGCTCGCTCACTCGCGCCATGCCGTCGGCCGAGCACGCGCAAAATATCCACACCGTAGCGACGGTCATTATCGCCGCAAATAAAAACAGCAATCTTTTCATACCGTAATATATGAAAAGATCGCCGCATTTATGATGATCGCGAATAATTCCGATTTATAATGCGCAATCGACGGCTATCGATATTTTTTCTGCGCCATGCCGTCACATGCATAATTTTATCATACCGAACAACGCAAAAAATTTCGACCGTATCGATAGAATAAAAACGAGATAGTTCACCGCGCTTCGTTTGCTCGGAATAAGGCTGCGCCTTGCTTCGTATGACATAATTCAGAGCGGTATAATTCTCTCGACCGTAATTCCGCAATTCCGCATTTTCTAAAAATCTTTTACTTTCATCAAGCGCACTATCGCCGCACGTTCGTTCTCGTCGAGCTTCATCAAGATATATTTGATGGTTTCCTGTAATTGCGGGATCATGACGTATTCGAGCGCATTGACGCGCCGCCTGTTTTTTTCTATTTCGTCGGCGAGCATATTGCAAGTCTTTTCCACTTCCGCCAAATGCAACAGCTTATCGGCGAGCGCGGTAAGCTTTAACACCGCGTCGTCGAGCTCGGCAGGCGCCGAACAAAGCGCGTACGGCAACGCGACCTCGCCGTCGCGGCGTATCTGCATATACGGCACGTCGACGCCCATAACGGTCTTAGTCCCGACGTCGATCTTGGCGGTGAGCGTAGGCAAAGCTATTGCCTGCACCACGTCGAGCGGCGCGCCCGACGACAAGGCAAACGCTTTGAGCGCGTCGCCTATCTCGCCTTCGATCTCTTCGCGCAAACGCTTGTTCTCTTTTATGAGCACCAAAAACTGACGGACCATTTCGTCCGACTTGTCTTTTAACAGCTTATGTCCGCGCTCGGCGGTTTTAAGCCTGTCTTTTAGTCTGCGCAGTTCCATGCGCGTGGGATTTACGTTCAGTCTTGCCATAACGATCAAATTCCGATTGCGGACATTCTTGTAATTTTTGGGTTATTTATAGAATTCGTCCAAGTACTCGTCGCGTATGCGTTTCAGCTCCGAACGCGGCAGTATTTTCAACAGCTCCCAACCGATATCGAGCGTTTGCTCGATGGTTCTGTCGGCGGTAAAACCTTGGTTGATATACGTCTTTTCAAACTCTTCCGCAAACTTTGCATACAGCCTGTCTACGTCCGACAACGCCGCGTCGCCGAGTATGGACGAAAGCTCCTTTGCGTCTTTTCCGCGCGCATACGCCGAGAAAAGCTGGTTCATAGTATCGGCATGATCCTTGCGCGTTTTGCCCTTGCCTATGCCCTTGTCTTTAAGTCGCGACAGCGACGGCAATACGTCTATCGGCGGGTTGAGTCCTTTTTTGTACAATGCGCGCGACAGTATTATTTGCCCCTCCGTGATATAGCCGGTAAGGTCGGGAATAGGATGCGTTTTGTCGTCCTCGGGCATTGTCAGTATGGGTATAAGCGTTATAGAGCCCTTTTTACCGCGAATACGCCCCGCACGCTCGTATATGGTAGCAAGGTCGGTATACAAATACCCCGGATAACCGCGCCGCCCCGGCACTTCCCTGCGCGCGGCGGATATCTCGCGCAACGCTTCCGCATAGTTGGTTATATCCGTCATTATGACAAGCACGTGCATGTCGCACTCGAACGCCAAATACTCGGCGGCGGTCATAGCCATGCGCGGTGTGTTGATACGCTCGACGGCCGGGTCGTTGGCAAGGTTCAAAAACATGACCGTGCGGTCGATCGCGCCCGTACGCCGAAAATCCTCGATAAAAAATTCGCTCTCCTCGTAGGTTATGCCCATTGCGGCAAACACGACGGCAAACTTGTCGTCGGTGTTTTTGACCTTGGCTTGGCGCGCTATCTGCGCCGCAAGATCGGCGTGCGGCAAGCCCGACGCCGAAAACACCGGGAGCTTTTGCCCGCGCACGAGCGTGTTGAGCCCGTCTATCGCGCTTACGCCCGTTTGTATGAACTCGTTGGGATAATCGCGCGCAACGGGATTGAGCGGACTGCCGTTTATATCCAAGCTTTTTTCGGGCAGTATTTCCGCTCCGCCGTCTATGGGATTGCCCATGCCGTCGAAAACTCTGCCGAGCATGTCGTGCGACACCTTCAACTCTATCGCCTTGCCCGTGAACGCCGCTTTGGCTTCCGAAATTTTCAGACCGCGACTGGGCGCAAACAATTGAACGAGCGCTTTATCGCCGTCCACCTCGAGCACTCTGCCGAGCCGCGGCTCGTCGTTGCCCGCTTGGGAAATTTTAACGAGCTCGTTATATTTAACGCCCTCCACCTGCTCCACAAGCATGAGCGGACCTACGACCTCTTTTATGGTGCGGTATTCTTTGCGCATTACTCGTCCTCCCGTTTGAGCTCGTTGAGCTCTTTGACCGTTTGCTCGTAGATATCGTCGAGCTTGGCGGATTCGTCCTCTTTGATATACTTGGCTCTGCCTATGCTTTCACGGCACGGCAATGCGAGTATCGCATTTATATCCGCGCCGCGATCGAGCGCACGCTGAGCCTGAAAATAAAAATCGACTATCAATCGCAGCATTTTGAACTGCTTTTCGAGCGAAGTATACGTATCGACCTCGTGGAACGAGTTTTGATGCAAGTAGTCCTCGCGCACCGACTTGGCAGCTTCCATGGTAAGCCTGTCGCGCGGCGACAGCGCGTCCATACCGACAAGCCGAACTATCTCGTCGAGTTTGGCTTCTTCCTGCAAAAGCTTGCTGATCTCCGTCCTGTACGCATTGAAACGCTCGTCTACATTGCGCGTGAACCACTCCGCAAGCCGATCGGAATACAGCGAATAGCTGACGAGCCAGTCTATCGCAGGGAAATGCCGTTTGTACGCGAGCGCGCTCGACAGTCCCCAAAACACCTTGACTATGCGCAAAGTAGCCTGACTTACGGGCTCGGACATGTCGCCGCCCGGAGGCGAGACCGCACCGATAGCGGTGACCGAGCCGAGACGCTCGGTCGAGCCCAAAATGCGCACCGACCCCGCGCGCTCGTAAAACTCCGCAAGCCTGCTCGACAGATACGCGGGATAACCTTCTTCGCCCGGCATTTCCTGCAACCGCCCGCTCATTTCGCGCAGAGCTTCCGCCCAACGCGACGTACTGTCCGCCATTATAGCCACCGAATAACCCATATCGCGATAATATTCGGCAATGGTTATTCCCGTGTAAATACTCGCCTCGCGCGCCGCAACGGGCATATCCGACGTATTTGCGATAAGCACGGTGCGTTTCATCAACGGATATCCCGTTTTGGGATCTATAAGCTCGGGAAATTCGTTAAGAACGTCGGTCATCTCGTTACCGCGCTCGCCGCAACCTACATATACTATTATATCCGCATCGCTCCATTTTGCCAAGGCATGTTGCAAAACGGTCTTGCCCGAACCGAACGGACCGGGAACAGCCGCCACGCCGCCGCGCGCTATCGGGAAAAGCGTGTCGACCACGCGCTGTCCCGTGATAAGCGGCTCGGTGGGCGGAAGCTTTTCCGCATACGGTCGCCCGCGCCTGACGGGCCAGCGTTGGAGCATACACACGTTGTGTTTCTTTTTCCCGTCGGTAAGTACGGCAACGGTATCGTCGACGGTATACTCGCCCGCCGATATCTTATCGATCGTTCCGCTCACACCGAACGGCACCATGACGCGATGCGTGACGACTTCGTTTTCCTTGACAGTGCCCAAAACGTCGCCCGCAACGAGCTTGTCGCCCTTTTTTGCCGTCGGCTCGAACTTCCATTTTTTTGTATGGTCGAGCGCCGGCGCGCTTACGCCGCGGTCTATCCTGTCGCCCGAAAGCGCGTTGAGCGCGGCGAGCGGACGCTGTATGCCGTCGTATATTCCGCCGATAAGCCCGGGACCGAGCTCGACCGATAACGGCTGTTCCGTAGACGTAACTGGCTCGCCGGTGCCGAGCATACTCGTTTCCTCGTAGACCTGAATAGACGCTTTATCGCCGCGAAGCTCTATGACCTCGCCGATCAGTCCTTTATCGGACACGCGCACGACGTCGTACATCTTGACGTCTTGCATCCCGTCCGCTACGATAAGCGGCCCGCTGATTTTAACGATCTTACCCATGATAACCTCAAAGTAAATGCGATACTCGGAATCGACGATCGGTCTTGATTTTGACCCGTTCGGCTCCGCATTCCGCTTTTCCGATTCCTAATTGAACAATATGTCCACGCCGACTGCTTTTTCGACGTCCTTTTTTACGCCCGCCATGCCGAATCCGTTAGACCCCGTCGACCCGGGAACAGACAACACCGCGGGATAAGGCTGCGCCTTTAACTTCTGCATGAGCGCATCCATCTTTGCCGCATAATTTTCGGTGACGAGAATAACGGCATACTCGTCGGTCTTGGAGATAGCGCGCAACGTATCCGCCGCGGCATATTCGTCGTCCACCTTATACACGGTCGCGCCGATAGCCAAAAACGCAGTTGCGCTCTCGCTGTCGCCTATTACGGCTATCTTGCCTGTTTTCTCCATACACATCACTCCGTATCGGCATCGAACGATCTGTCGTCTGCCGTGTTACCTGTATATTTGCGGGATACGCGCGTAAAACCCGTCGCGCGAATCTGTTTTGACGCACACGAGCGCGGTCTTGACCGTTTTAAGCTCGATGAGCGTTTCGGTATAATAGTTCAAAAACGGCTCGAACGACGAAAGCTTGGCGACGTCCGCATCGGTCATATAGTACAAATGATCGTCCGCATCGCGCTCGGCGCGCCATAGATCTTTGAGCTCGTGTTGCTCGATGTTTTCGGCGAACTCCGCATACGGCGTATGCTCGAAGTATTCGGCAAAGCCTTCCGCCGCGACAGCATCGTCGAGCGCTTCCGTTTTGATTTTTCCGCCGTGCAAAAACTCGTCGCCGTGCACGCCCAATCTTTTCATGCGCGCCGCGGACAAGATGTTTTTCATGTCGATCTCGGCGCGGAAATATTTTTTGAGCACGGGTATACCGCAAGCGAGCACGCTCTCGTACATGGCGCGCGTGAGCGCAAGATCTATCGCTTGCGGCTTGCTCTCGCCGACTTCGTCAAGGCCTTCGAGCGCGGCGCGCATATACTTATCCGTATCCGAATAATCGCCGTTCGCTATTTTTGCGCAGTCGAGCGATGCGGCGTAATATCCGTCGTTCGGTACGGCGATAAACCGCGATTTATACGCGAGCTTGGCATTGTTGTAAACAAACCGCGCAGTGAGCGCGTTTTCGAGCGCGGCGCTCGCCGCATTGTCGGATATAAACTCGATGAGTTTATTTGTTTCGCCTACGATAAACGCGTCGACAGAACCGACGTCGGTATAAGCATAACCCATTTCGCCGAGCATTTTAAACGCATCGGCAACCGACTTGGCTTCGACTATGCGACGCAACCGCTCCGCATCCAATCGCTTGCCGCTCTGCATCGCCATAACGTTGGCGTATACTTTCGTAGTTATCACCGTTACAACCCCAGCTTTGCTACCGTTTCGCCGACGGTACGCTCTTTGAGCTCGGAAACTATCTCGTCGACGGTCAGATCGCGGTCGTACTTGGCATTGCGCAAGATCACGCCGCCCGCAAACTCGCCGCGCGTTTTGGACAGCGTAAGCTTGCGCTTTGCGGATTCGCCGACCTTTTTGACCCATGCCGCCGTGACGCGCTTTTCGTCGGCTTGCGCCGCGATCACTTCGTCGCCGTTTTCGCACGCGCCGACTATGAGCTTTTGCAACAGAGCAAGGTACTCCTTGTCGGGCGCGGACAAAATGCGTTCGCGCACGCCGTCATAAACAGCCGAAACGCACGCCTGACGCGCTTTGAGCATTATCTTGCCCGCCTCGAGCTCGCCCAGCTTGACCTGCCCGTCGTACGTCGCTTGCGCGTCCGCGCGGTATTTTTCCGCGCTTGCGGTATGAGCCGACGCCAGCGAGCTTTTAAGCTCGTCGAGCGCGGACTGCACTTCCGCAACAGCCTGTTCGACGATCCTTTCCGCGGTAGCGTCAGCCGACGCTATGATGTCGTCGATTATTTTTTGCTTGCCTTCCATATGAAATTACGCGATCTGCAAAAGCATTACGCCGAGTATCGATACGATAAACGCGAATATGGCGAATATCTCGACGAGAACGAGCATCGGTATGGCGTGACCGAGCTGTTTTTCCTGCTTGCCGATAAGGTTGATGCAACCGATAGCGACGTTGCCCTGCATGATAGCCGATATAAGCCCGACTATCGCTATGGGCATACAGTATGCGAACAATATCCAGCCCTGCGCTTCCGTAAGTGCCGCCATTTCTCCGAACGCATTGAGCTTGATGAGCATCATGAACGCAACGACAAAGCCGTACAAGCCCTGCGTGGACGGCATTACCTGCAATATCATCGTATTGCCGAACTTATCGGGCTGTTTGCTCAAAAGCGCCGCCGACGCCTGTCCCGCGCGTCCGACGCCTATTGCCGAGCCTATGCCCGATACGATGACGGCGAGCGCCGCGCCGAGTATGGCGTAAAAATTACCCCAATTCATTTTGTTTTTCTCCTTTTTGAGAATTTTATGGTTGACCTTTATAATAAGGGTTGACCCGATGTTGTTATGCGTTAAACGTTATTACGCAAAACGCACGTACTTGGTACGACTGCCGAGCGGCGCGAACAACCGCCCGCCGCCGTCGTAAAACTTGCCGTAAAACTCCAAGAACTGCAAGCGCGCATCGTGCACATACGCGCTCAACACTCCGAGCGCGAGATTGAAAACGTGCAACACGCTAAGCACGATGACGCCGATAACGTATCCGACGCCCGGTATGCCCATAATGATGTTGCCGAGCTGATTGAACGCCAAGCCTATGGCACAGCTCGCAAGGCACAAACCGAAAAGTCGGCAATACGATAAAACATCCGATAAGATATTTATTAGCCCGTACAAGCCTTTGAACCCGCCTACGACCTTGCCGAAAATGTTTTTGCTTTTGCGCCCGCCGAATATGAGTATGAGCGCAACGCCCGTAAGCGCGAGCACGACCGCAACCGTCGTGAGCCATGTCGGCGGAGCAAAGCCGACTTCTATCCCGAGCATGGGCGCAAGCGACGGCAACATTCCGACGGCAAGAAACGCGAGCGCGACAAACAAAAGTATTATCGAGCCGCAGTCGAATATAGCCGAAAACGGCTTGCCGTCCTTGCACAGCGCGACGAATTTTATGATATAGCCGACCGTTATTTGCACGCAACCGAGCGCTATGCTCAACACCAACAGCAACAACGGTTTTTCGAGCGGATTGAGAATGATAGAAACGTCCGTTCCGAAGTCTATCGAGAAATAACTGCCGAACAGCACGCCCCAAATAACGGCGGACACCCCGCCCATGCCTACGAGCAACGCCAAGCGTTTTACACCGACGTCGAACTTTTTGGACGTTCCGACCAAAAACCCGGCGACCGCCAAGATCAGACCGTACGCCGCGTCGCCTATCATTATTCCGAAAAACAGAAAGTAAAACACCGACATTACGGGGTTTGGATCTATCTCGCGGTAGCGCGGCGGGCTGTACATGTTAGTGATCTGCTCGTACGGCGTCACTGCCTTGTTGTTTTGCACGAGCGTCGGCGGTTCGTCGCGCTCTTCCGGCGCGAGCAATTGCACGAACACGTCGGGACATGCCGACACGACTTCGTCGACCGTCGATCGCGCGACGACTTTCGGCAACCATCCTTCCAGCACGAACGCGCTGTCCGTTTTAAGAAACTTTTCGGTAGCTTCCGCCCGCTCGATATCGAGCTCGATCACGTCGTAAAGTATGCGCAACTCGCGTACGTATTTTTCGTATTCGAGAGCGTTGACGGTAAGCTCGAATATTTCGCGTTCTATATCGTTACTCTCGGCGGTCAATGCGTCTATCTTTTGTTTCGCCGTACAATCGTCGTCGAACACACAACGCGCAAATCCGACCGAACCGAGCTGTTTGTTTATTTCTTCCTCGTTTTGCGCACGACATATGACGGTGATCGATATCCCGTCGCCGCGACGTATGTCGTAAGCGCACGGCAAGCCGTTCAACAGCTCGACGGGCGACGCTATGCTTTTAGCCTGATACAACATCAAGACTACGTCGCCGCCGCGTTTCAGCTCCGATAATTTTATCGGCGACTGCTCGAAAGGTCTGTATTCGCCGACTATGTCCCGCAACGCGTTGATACGCGCCCTGCGCTCGACAAGCTTGAACGAAATTTTTTCGAGCTCGTCGCAAACGTGCAAAAGATCGTATTCCTTAGCCGCCGCATCCGAAAAATCGGCGCGCGTTATAAGCGTGCGACCGTCGGAGTACTTAACGTCGGAAAGCGTGTATTCGACAGCGTCTGCCGAACCCTTTTTTACGGCGCGTTTGTTTGCCGCAAGCGCAGCCGCCATATCCGCGTGACGCGCTTTCAAAAACCCGAGCGCAAACGATATCTTGCTTTGTTTGAGCTTGAGTTCGCGAAAACGACTCGTATCGCCCGATTCGAGCTCGCGAGACAAAGCGTCGGTCGCGCGAGCCTCGAAAAGCCCGTGCGCCGTCAGCGCGTCGAGTATTTTGTTTTGATCGCGTTTAAGTCCGACCAAGCGGACATGCGACATCTCGGCTATTGCCATGTCCCGTTATTTGCCTCCGCTTAATTGGGCATACAGTTCTTTTATGCGCGCGGCGATAAGCGCACGCTTTGTTTCAACAAGCTCGTCGCCCGACTTTTGCGCGGCGGCAACGCGCTTTTTACGTTCTTCTGTCGCATTGTCTATCGCTTCGGCGACAGCCTTGTCGCGCTCCGCCGCAAGCTCGCCGCTCGCCTTTTCGCGGAGCTCGCGTTCGCGCGCAGCGCCGTCGGCGCGCACCGACTTAGCCTGTTCTTCTGCTTGCGCTACGATGCGCTTAGCCTGCTCTTCGGCGGATAAAATATCCGCTATCGCGTCGTTGAGCTCGGCGTCGAGCACACTGCGGTCGACGTATTCCGCGTCCGGTAATTTTTTAGCCATGTTGTTCCTCGTACCGCACGATCTTTTCCACGCGGTCCGCGTGCCTGCCGCCCGCAAACTCGGTCGATAAAAACGCTTTTACTATATCGAGCGCGGTAGCGATATCGGTATTGCCCGCACCGAGCGCCAAAACATTGGCATTGTTGTGTTCGCGACACAGCCTGCCCATTTCCGCATTAAAACAAAGCGCGCAACGCACGCCCTTTACTTTATTGGCACACATGCTCATGCCGACGCCCGACTTGCATATTACTATGCCTTTATCCTTGCCGCCGCTTTGCGCGACGCGCTCGGCTACCGCAAATCCGTAATCGGGATAATCGACCGATTCGGCGGAATACGTGCCGAGATCGGTCACATCCGCACCGTCCGCGCGCAACATTTCCGCTACTGCGTTTTTAAGCTGTATACCGCCGTGATCGCATGAAATATAAATCATGATTGCTCCGTAAAAGGACAAAATTCCATAATTGTCCTTGATTGTTAGTATACCATCTTTTATTGAATTTGTCACGTATTTATTTCGTATTTTCCGTGAAATCAGATTAAAACTACATTAAAGTTTTTTTCGACTGTCCGCAAAGCGCCGCAAATGGGTCAATCGCGTTTTTTACCGAGCTTTTGGTCGCACAGCTCCAACAACGCGTCGAATCCCGATCGCATCTGCTCCGCCGTCGCGAGATACACTTCCACACTGCGCCCGTACGGATCGGCAACGGGCACGCCGATAAGATCGACATACGAATATGCGTCGGGACTGTCGCAACGGTAAGCGTGTTCGGGCGTCATGCCTATCATCACGTCGTTTTCGAGCGACATCTGCACCGTAAATATACGCGCTTTGCGCTCCTTGTTATGCTTAACGCCGAGTATTTCGAGCGCTTCGCTCGCCTGCGGCGTCATTACATCGCCCTTGCCCGCTTCGAGCCCCGCGCTCGTCACGTTAAAATCGCCTATACGTTTTTTCTCGCGCAGATAGTCCTTGAATAAGAATTCCGCCATAGGCGATCTGCACGTATTGCCCGTGCACACGAATATCACGTTAAGCTTGATCTTTTTATCGCTCATAACACTCGCTCCGCTTCAAATTATCATGCCGCCGCTCAGCTTGATCAATCGCTCGACGAGCGACAAGCCCAGCCCCGACGCGTCGACGCCCTCCGCGATCACCGTATCGTAATGCTCGTTGTCGGCGCGACGCAACGCCGCAAAAAGATTGTGCGCATACTCGCGGTAATCCGCGCCGACCGTAAAGATCTTTCGGTCGCCGTATTTGTCTTTGTTCCCGTCCAAACACAGTATTACCGCCGAACGCCCGAGTTTTGTAAGCTCATCGTACTTTTTACATACGGTTTGTTCCATATTGGGATAGAACGCCGAAAACATGACTTCGGCGGTAGGTATGAACGCGCCCGTTTTGGAGCGTTCCCGCGCCAATCTCACGGGACCGATGACGCTTTCGATACGTTCCTTGGTGACCCCGCCTACCCGAAGTATCGCAGGCGGCTCGGTACGAACGTCGATTATAGTGGATTCGATGCCTATTTCCGACTGACCGCCATCCAGTATGTACTCGATCTTTCCGTCGAGATCGGCGCGAACGTGCTCTGCGAGCGTCGGGCTCGGTTTTTCGGACGTATTGGCGCTCGGCACGACTACGGGCGCGCCCGCAAGCTCGATAAGCCTGAGCGCCGTCTTGTTGTCGGGTATGCGGACCGCGACCGATACGCCGCCGGACGTGACGACGTCGGGTATGCACTCCGCACGGTCGAACAACAGCGTGAGCGCGCCCGGCATAAGCGCGTCGATTAGCTTTTGCGCCTTTTCGGGCACGCTTTTTACGACCGAGCTTATATCCGCTTTGTCGGCGACCGCGACGATGAGCGGACGGTCGTGCGGACGGTTTTTCACGTCGAATACCGCAGCTACGGCATCGGCGTTTGTCGCTACCGCGCCCAACGCATACACCGTTTCCGTGGGAAACGCGACGAGCTTACCGTCGCGCAAAGCGCGAGCGCACTCCGCTATATTATCATCCGTTGCGGGTAAAACTTTTGTAAGTACTTTCACGGCAATTTACCTCACGTATAATAATATCACAGTTTGTCGATAATTTCAAGCGTGAAAAGCAAGTTTGCAAAATTTGTCGACGCGACTTTGGGCGCGTGCCTGATATTTTTCGCCGCGACCGGCATATTGCGATATTATACTACGCTCGAGCTCGCGGCGGTATCGGGCGTCGCCGTCACCGCGTGCGCGATACTTTTACTGCACGTTTCGGGCGCGAACAAGCGCAACGCGACGCTGCTGTCGTCCGCCGCAGACGACATGTTTTACGAACTGATGTTTACAGACGGGCGCGCGCACGCAAAGCTGTTGTACGGCGGGCTAAAAGCCAAGTCGGACAAAGCGCGCATCCACGGGCAAACGGTGTATTTCGGAAAAACCGCCGCAACGTGCATATTCGACCGCACGCCGTCCGCAAACGACGTCGCGCGCACGGTGGCGCGAGCCAAGCATTACGGCGCAACGAAAGCGCTCGTGCTGTGCAAAGCCATGCCGACCGAGCGAATAGAAATAGACGGCTTTTCGGTCAAATACGTCGTCGGTAACGACGTGTATAAACTGTTCGGCTCGCTCGGCTGTCTGCCGCCTATAAAATACTCCGCCAAAAAGAAAAACCGAGCGCTCGGACTGTCCGCCGCGCTCGGCAAAGATAAAATTTTAAGATACTTATTGCTGTCTGTCGCGCTGTTTTTCGTCGCCATGTTCGGCGGACTGAAAATAATACCGCTCGTTTGCGCGTGTATCAGCGCGGCGCTTTGCGTGACCGCGACTATACTGAATATAGTGCGCTCGGGAAAATCCGCCGAACGCGACAAAGCCGATTAAAATCCCGCCGAAACGACCGTCAGGACGGCATGCCGTCGCTTTTTTTATCGTCATTCTCAGTCGGAACATTCGCCGCACTCGTTTTTTCTTCGCCGTCGGACGATACTCCCGCATCGCCGTCATCGTTCCGTTGTTCGACTTCGGCTTGTTGATCTTCGAGCGCCTGCTCGATCTTTTTCAGCTCGCTTTCGTTCTTCATATCGGCGAGCGAAAATCCCCTGCCGTCCGCTTTCAGCACGAAGAATATCGCAAGCGCGACAACGCCCGCGACGAGCGCAACGTAACCGATCGCACCGTACAACAGCGTATAGTCGACGAGAGTCGCGATCAACGACCCGACGAATATCCCCATGAATACGAGCGCCGTCACGGCAAGCCCGCGCGCGTGTTTGTCTTTCATTGTACTTCGATCCGATCCGCGCTCAACCAATTATTTATCGTTAAGGCACGCTATGCCGGGCAACACCTTGCCTTCCATCAATTCCAGCGACGCGCCGCCGCCCGTACTGATGTGCGACATCTTGTCGGCAAACCCGAGCAACGATACCGCCGCCGCGCTGTCGCCGCCGCCGATAATGGTCGTACATTTTCCGTGAACGTCGGCAAGCGCTTGCGCCACCGCGATAGTTCCTTTTGCGAGCGTAGGATTCTCGAACACGCCCATAGGTCCGTTCCAAACAACGGCTTTCGCGCTCGCCACCTTGGACGCATAGAGCGCGCGCGTCTTTTCGCCTATATCCATGCCCATCATGTCCGCAGGGATCGAATCTGACGGGACGGTCTTTACGTCCAACGCCGCATCGATGGGATCGGGGAACTCTTTCGTGATAACGGTATCGACAGGCAACACTATTTCCTTGCCCGTCTTTTGAGCTTTTTCGAGCATGTCCTTGCAATACCCGATCTTTTCTTCGTCGAGAAGGGACGTGCCCACCTCGTAGCCCTTGGCTTTAAGGAATGTGTACGACATACCGCCGCCGATGATGAGCGTGTCGCACTTTTCGAGCAGGTTGGATATCACGTTGAGCTTATCCGCGACCTTCGCGCCGCCGAGTATTGCCACAAACGGATGCGGCGGATTATCGAGCGTAGCCGCCATTACCGAAAGCTCTTTTTCGATAAGGAACCCGCATACCGCCGTCTTTATTATACCGTACTCGACGATAGCCGCAGTGGACGCATGCGAGCGGTGCGCGGTGCCGAACGCGTCGTTGACGTATACTTCCGCATCGCCTGCGAGCGCCTTGCAAAACGCTTCGTCCTTGCCTTCTTCTTCCCAGTGGAACCGCAGGTTTTCCAACAGCACGGCTTCGCCCGCTTTGAGCGCGGCGCGTTTTGCCGTTGCGTCCTTACCTATAACGTCGGTCGCAAACGTCACCTTTCCGCCCAAAAGCTCGTTGAGCCGTTTGGCTACGGGCGCGAGCGTCAATTTTTTAGGCTCGTCCTTTTTGGCTTTTTCGATTATCGCCTCGGCGGTCGTTTCGCCCGCTTCGACTTTTTTCTTGTCCTTTTTGTTGAGCTTGACTTCCGCAGATAAAATGGAGTGCGGCTTGCCCATATGCGAGCACAGCGTAACGAGCGCGCCCTGTTCGAGCAAGTACTTTATGGTCGGCAATGCGCCGAGAATGCGGTTTTCGTCGGTAATGACGCCGTCCTTCATGGGCACGTTGAAATCGCAACGCACCAATACGCGCTTGCCCTTAACGTCTATGTCGCGGACTGTCTTTTTGTTCATGATTTAAAACTCCTTTATGGAATGGATTTACTTTATTATGCGTTTATTTGGCAACGCTTTTGTATTCGTTCAACAGGAATTCGTACCCGTCGCGGATCTGCAAAAAATCGGTATAACTGTCGTTGCTCGCCGCAAACATGACGGGCGCGGTGATCCGACGCTTGTCGAGATCGGCAAACAATCTGTCAAACCTGTACTTGCCCTTGCCCGGCAAACACCAATCGTTCTTGACGAAGTCGCGAACCTCGATCATGCCGACGCGCTGTGCGGAACACACATCCAAAAAATCGCGTATATCATACCCCGCAAGCTCCGCATGATATACGCCGAACGTAGCGTACAACCGCGGACACTTGTCGAAAAGCTTTGCGAAAAATTCGGGCGTCGACGCAAACGACCAACTCATGTTTTTCAACGACAGCGTTACGCCGTATGTCGCCGCTATATCCGCAAGCTGAGAAAAGCGTTGCGCAAGCCGCATATAGTCGAACGTTTTGGTACGGTTTAGATTTATCGGACCGCGAAACGTATAAAACTTCGCGCCGAACGCGAAACACGCATAGCACACTTTACGAAAGATGTTTTCGGCATCGGCGCGCACGCGCACGTTGGGCGAAAACAACTGCGGCTCGAACTGCGTCGACAACGGAGAAACCGCTACAACGTCTATATTGCCGCGCAATGCCGCTATCCTGTCGACGTACGGCTTTTCGTAATCGGACAGAGTGTTAAGACACATCTCCGCGGTATCTATGCGCATGTTGCGCATTAGCTCGAACATGTTCTCCGTAGCTACCGTATTGAAAAATGTTGATGTGGACAACCCGATCTTCATATACACAAATTATACTACAAACGCACGCAAAAGGCAAGCATTTGTCATTCCCCGATTTTAAGCAGTATCTCGCGATCGGCGGCAATGCGTTTCAGCTTGCGTATCGCCGATTCTCTCGTCTTGAACAGCTTTTGCTCGGACGCAAACAGCGCGCGTTCTTCCGCAGTCAATGCGTCGAGAACAGAACCCTGTCCTACCTGCTTACAAGCTTCGACATACTCGGCTCTGTCGCGTGCCGCCGCTTGTTCTTCCGCCGTTTTCGCTTTATGCGGCTTCACCTTGTGCGCCGCCTTGTATTCGTCTATTATTTTGCGCTCTTCGTCCGTTAACGGCAAAGCGTCCTTTAATAGCAGACCGAGCTGTTTTGCATGTTGAAGCTCGATACGCGCCGACAGTTCGCGATACCGCGAGAAAAGCGTGTGCGCGCCGTCCGCTTGCCCGACAGGCTTTACGGACGGCTTTTCGGCGGGATCGGACGCATTGCGTGCCTGCGCCGCACGCCCCGCACCGAGACTTGCGTCGGCGAAGCTTTCGGGCAATCCGCGCACGGGCAATGCGCCGTCGATCGCCGCATGTTCGGCGCCGCCCGTCGGCACGGGCATCGACAACGCCCCCGTATCCGCATAATCGTATCGCTCGCCGTCCGATGCGCTCGGACGCAACATGTTCGGACCGAACGTGCGCGCAGGCTGCGGGAGCTCGGGATAGATCACGTTCTTTTCGAGCGGCAAACCCTCGAAAAACTCGGGCGATGCGGGCATGCTCGATATGCCTATATCTTCGAGATTGGGCGCGATATCCGATTTGATCCGCGCGCCCTGCTGACAAAGTATTATGCCGTCGGCGGTCTGCACGGGCGTGAGCAATATATTCTTCCCGCCCGATATGGTGGTAAGCACCAACGTCTGCCCGTCCTCCGCCTGACGCAACGTTGCGCCCGCCGCGAGCGCCGCCGCAAGCGAACCGGGGGTATCGGGCGCGGGCAACGAGTCCAAAAGCGCGACGGTCTCGGGCGTTTGCGGCAATTCTATATTAT
>CANDGE010000029.1 GCA_947384195.1 uncultured Clostridia bacterium | reverse complement strand
CATCAATCAAAATATATGATGCACGTTTACAAAATCTTTTGGACATCAAAAATTTATGGATAAGGTAAAAGAGCTTTATAACATCGATATAAAAGAAAACGCTATTCGTCAGCTTGACGATGCTCTTTTATCTATTCTCTTAAAAGATAAAAGCTCTGGCAAAAATCTTATTTGGGCAACGGATACGTATGCTTGGCGCGGCATTGGATTCGATCCGCAAGATTATATTACCGTCAAAGCTATTACGGGACTGCGCGGTAACGTTATAAAGCCGCGCACCGAAAAATCCCAAAAGGAGCAAAGACAACGCATTAAGAATAAAGCCGAAGTGTTTACTCCTTCGTGGGTGTGCAACCGACAAAACAATCTTATCGATAACGCTTGGTTTGGGCGAGAAAATGTATTCAACGTTGAAACCGAAAACGGATGGACGACAAATGTGGATAAAGTAATCTTCTCCGATTCCGAAGGTAAGACTTGGCAAGATTACGTAAAAGCAAATCGTTTGGAAATTACGTGCGGCGAAGCTCCTTACCTCACCAGTCGTTACGATACTGTGTCAGGAGAGTTTATCGAGCTACATAATCGCATAGGACTGCTTGACCGCAAATTACGCATCGTGAGCGAAAACGTTGACATTGAGGCGGAATGGGTTAAGTGGTCTTACGTTGCATATAAGGCAATTTACGGTTTTGACTTTCAAGGCGATAACGTGCTTATCGCAAGAGAGAATTTGCTATTTACATTTATTGATGCGTACATAGCCAAATTCGACATTCCCCCCATCAAAGAATACCTCAAACAAATCGCAAAAATCCTTGCTTGGAATATTTGGCAAATGGACGGTTTGAAGTATGTAATTCCATACAGTTGCAAGCCGAAGATAAGCCGGCAAGTGTCGCTGTTTGACGGTGAGATAATACACGAAGATTGCCCCGGGTGCGCAAAGAAAGATAACACCAAACACACCGGAATCTATTGCAAAATAATGAATTGGACGCGGCAACATACGGAAACGTTCATCTCGCAAATCGGGAGAAAAAGCAAATGATATACAATACGGCTTCCTATAAGTTAATTTACATATTCGCCATTGCGGACGAAGCGCACAAAGGACTGTTGAAAATCGGCGACGCTACGATTAAAACCACCAAAACGCTTGACGAACTGCCGCCGAATTGTTCCGAACTGTTGCGCGCCGCCGATCAAGGCAGAATAAAAGACTATACTTTTACAGCGGGAATCAAAGTGGATTTGTTGTGGGTACAGCTTGCTGTCGGCATTAAAGAAAATTCTTATAACGGCAACAAAATTCTCACGTTTGAAGGCTTCCGCGATCACGACGTACATAACGTACTCAAAAACAGCGGAATTAAAATTTCTTTTCCGAACGGAATAAAAAATCGGGAGTGGTTTGAATGTGATTTGCAAACGGCAAAGAACGCCATTCAAGCAGTTATCGATCACCGCGAATTTTTAAGTGAGAACGAAAAAGATAACAATGCTCCCGAAAAGAAAATCACGCTTCGTGACGAACAACAAGACGCAGTAGACAGAACTCTTACCGCATATCGGAAGTTCGATAAGATGCTTTGGAACGCCAAAATGCGTTTCGGCAAAACACTTACCGCTTACGAACTTGTGCGTGCAGGTAAATACCAAAAGACGATAGTGGTAACGCACCGTCCTATTGTTGAACACGGCTGGGAGGATGACCACGGTAAACTGTTCGGCAAAGGCAGCAATCACGTCTTTATGAAGAAACAAAACCTTGTCTACACCGAAGACTATTTCGACGCATCGTCCGATATTAAAAACGACACCGCTTTGCGCAACGCGAGTGCGCGTGGCGATTATTTTACGTACTTTGCTTCAATGCAAGACCTTCGCGGCTCACAGCGTGCAGGCGGCAAGTTCAACAAGAATAATGCCGTATTCGATATGGATTGGGATTTAATCATATACGACGAAGCGCACGAAGGCACGCAAACCGAACTCGGACAAACCGTGCAAGAACTTTTGGAAAGTTCTAAAAACGGCAAAACGCCCAAAGTGTTGGAACTGTCCGGCACTCCGTACAACATATTGGATAAGTACGAGGATAACGTATTCGTTTGGGACTACGTTATGGAACAAGAGGCAAAACAAGAGTGGGCGTACAAGCATCCTTGCGAGCCAAATCCGTATGAAGATATGCCGAAAATGAATATCTTTACTTTCGATATGAGTAAAGCGCTTTTTACGTCTTATCGGTTTGAGAGCGAAAATACGGCGTTCAATTTTCGAGAGTTCTTCCGCGTTTATACCGGCGACCCCGAAAAAGATTTCGGGCAGCTTCCGCAAGACAAGAAAGTCGGCGATTTCGTACACGAAGCTGACGTAAAGGAATTTTTGAATATAATTTCAACCGACAGCCCCGACACGAAATATCCGTTTGCCACCGATGCGTACCGCAAAGAATTTAAGCACACGTTTTGGATTGTTCCTGGTGTAGCGGCGGCACGCGCACTTTCGGCGCTTTTGCAAAAGCACCCGGTATTCTCGCACTATAAGGTAGTCAACGTTGCAGGCGAAGGTGATATCGAAATGCCTTACGATGATGCTTACAATGCTGTACAGCAAGCAATCGCCGAAAATCCGTACACGATAACGCTTTCTTGCGGCAAGCTCACCACGGGCGTAACGGTTAAAGAATGGACTGCGGTTATGATGCTGACAGGCTCATCCACCACCGATGCCAAAGGCTATATGCAAACTATATTCCGTGTTCAATCGGCTGGCACTATTGACGGCAAGCAAAAAGAGAATTGCTATGTGTTCGACTTTGCTCCCGACAGATCGTTGCGCGTGGTATCCGAAGCGCATCGTTTGTCGCGCAAAGGCAAAAATTCCGACGAGAAGTACAAAGAGATTTTAGGAAAATTCCTTAACTATTGCCCTATATATGCAATCGAAGGCGTGCAAATGCGCGAATACAGCGTTAATACGCTCATGCGGCAAATCAAGCGAATAAGTTTGGACAGCGCAATCAAATCGGGCTTCGAAGACGATTCCATTTATAAAATCGACGCGGGAATGGTTATGGACGAGCGCGACCGCGAATTCTTTGAAGCGCTCAAAAGCCGTCTTTCGGGACATAAAAAATCCAATGAAGGCAAAGTCGTTCCGATTGCCGAAAACGGAATGACGCAAGCCGAATACGAACAAGCAAAGAAAGCCGAGCGCAAACCGAAAAAGGATTTAACGCCCGAAGAAAAAGCAGCGCTTGACAAATTGAAGGAACAGCGCAAACAACGTCAAAACTTTTTGGCGTTACTCCGTAATATCTCGATACGGTTGCCGCTACTCATTTTCGGCGCGGACGTGCCGCTTACCGAGAATATTACGATGGAAGACTTTGTGAATATCGTGGACGACGAGTCCTGGAAAGAGTTTTTGCCTGCCGACGTTACCAAAGATTTATTCCGTCGCAGTATTAAATACTTTGACGAGGACGTGCTTATAGGCGCGGGCTTGCGTATTAGACGACTTGTAAAACAAGCCGACGAATATCCGCCAACCGAGCGCATACGTCGCATTACCGAGCTATTTAACCATTTCCGCAATCCCGATAAAGAAACCGTGCTTACGCCGTGGCGTGTAGTCAATATGCATCTAAGCGATTGTATCGGCGGCTATTGTTTCTTGAACGAACAGTTTGATAGTCGCGAGCCGCTTGACGAACCGCGCTTTGTAGCCCGCGGACAAGTTACCGCCGATCTGTTCAAAACGGATAACGCAAAGGTGCTTGAAATCAATTCTAAATCGGGATTATATCCGCTGTACGTAGCTTATTCGATATATCGCCATATCTTGCCTAAACGCGAAGAAGATATGACGGTAAGCGAAAAATACGCAGTTTGGAACAAAGTGCTTGAAAATAATGTATTCGTGCTTTGCAAAACGAAAATGGCGCAAGATATTACGCGGCGCACGCTCGCTGGATTTACAAAGGCAAAGATAAACACGCATTACCAACCGCATCTATTGGAACGTATGAAAGACGATATGGATTGGGTGGTAAAGAAGTTGAACAATCCCGCTGTTTGGGGCAAGGAAGGTGTTTCTATGAAATTCGATGCAATAGTCGGCAATCCGCCGTATCAAGAGGAAACCGGTGGTGTGAAGAAACCGCCAATTTATCACTTGTTTTACGATTTGGCGTTTAAGTTGTCCAAAATTGCAACGTTGATAACGCCTGCACGTTTTTTGTTTGATGCCGGACAAACGCCACAAGAATGGAATGATAGAATATTACAAGATACACACTTTAAGGTTGTTAGATATTTTTCAAACTCAAAGGATGTTTTTGATAGTGTTGATATAAAAGGTGGTGTGGCGGTTACTTATCGCAATACATCAGATGAATATGGGGCAATAGGAACATTCGCGGCTTTTGATGAATTAGTTTCTATAAAAGCAAAAATGTTGCCAATAATACAAAGTCAAGGTAGCATCTCAACAATTATATATAATCAAACTAAATTTAATTTAGATATTTTATATACATGTCATCCAGAGTTAAAAACCGTTATAGGCAGTGCTGGAAAAGATAAACGATTTAGAAATAATATTTTTGATAAAATATCTTTATTTACTGACGAAAAAGAAAACGACGATGATTTGCTCATTATGGGACTAGTAAATAACAAAAGGGTTAATAAGTATTTTCCCAGAAACTTTACTGATACAAGCCACGAAAACTTATATAAGTGGAAGGTGCTTGTTCCAAGCGCAAACGGATCTGGAGAAATTGGAGAAACCCTATCAACACCTATAATTGGAGAGCCGCAAATCGGATATACACAATCATTCATAGGGATTGGAGCTTTTGAGAAGAAGGAGTGTGCTATTGCATGTTGCAAATATATTAAAACAAAATTCGCGCGCGCCTTGTTGGGTATATTAAAGGTTACACAGCATAATCCAATAGAAACATGGTTATATGTGCCAATGCAAGATTTTACGGAACATTCTGACATCGATTGGCGTGCAAGTGTTATTGGAATTGACAAACAGCTCTATGCAAAATATAAATTAAGCCCCGACGAAATTTCTTTCATTGAGACTATGATTAAACCGATGGAGTAAACTGAAAATCACAATTATATTGCGGTTTTATGATAACCCAACCGCAGTATTTGTAAGCATGTTTACTGTTTCACGATTAGATTCGGATTCTAAAATTGTTTTTGAAAGTGCATCTCTATCAAATCTTAGTTTATCTAATATGAAGCTATTCCTTAAATCGAAACTTTTAAATATATCATCCCAACATAAAGCATATACTTCAAAATTATCTATAATATCAACTAGCCCTGGTTTCCCTTTATCTTTGAATGTTTTATACTTGACTTTAACTTCACTATCAACCTCTTTACATACAGCAATAAATTTCCATTTCCTTTGAATACTAGTAAATTGTGGCTGTCGCATAATATATCTTCTATAATCGTCAATTTGCCTCAGCACCTTTATCGATAAAGGTACCTTGGGAGCTTTCAATTCGACAATTATATTTTCTTCCAAAAAATTCCCAAATGAATTTTCCACTTTACGTGAATTGCATAAGAAAATATCCATTCTGCGATTTTCTTCTTCGTCGGGTGATAGTGAGTCGTCTGGATTAGCCGCTCCATAAAGAATATTTTGATAACCTAGTAACGCTTTTTGCATTGTAGCATCAGCACTTGCTAAATGATATTGCTCTCCGAAAAGCCAAAAGTGTTGTTCGACTATTTTTTGAATATGATCCCTTTCATTTGTAAATTTTGTTAAATCGTAAATTAGTGTTTTAAGAATTTCTATTACTTCGTAACGTCCTTCTATAAAATGAATAGTATCCAAAATATATTCAAGTTTTGTTTTTTGTAATAAAGCGGCGAAGGTTTTTCGCTGTTCTGGGGATAAATCTACAACTTGTTCTATGATTGAAAGCACATTTTCTCTTTCTTCCGATGAAAGAAGCAAATTTAAAAATGCTAATAAAGATTTTTCTTGTAAATCGGATAATTTATAAAAGATTTTCGGTTCTGTACAGTATATTTCTTTTGTAACTCGAATTAAATCTTTTTTACGCAATTGGCTGTAATCATCGTCAGAAAAACAAGGAAATGTTTTGCGCTCATTCATCATCTTTTGAATTTCTGAATCTGCTTTTGTTGCCATATATGCAGATAATTGTTCTGAAATTATTTTTTGCATAGTGGTTTTTAAATTTTTGATAATAGCGTAATATTCATCCGTTTTGCCTATTTCTATTTGGGGATTGTCATCGAATGTTATATTTGTGTAATTATCAAAGAATGGGGATTTTATAAAGGCACTGTGATTAAAATCCACAGTGTTGCGATTAAAAGTTGTTGTGTCAACATCGCTTAGAGAATCATTTGATGTCAAAAAATAACAACAAAATTTTTCTTTTATTTTACTATTCCACACAATAAGATTTATAACAAAATGTTGCCCATCAATATCATGTTCTACACTTTTGCTGAAAGTTTCATTTATATGTTTAGAATAATCAATTTCCTGTCTATTGATAATTAATTTATAATTCTGACTTTTATGCAAATATAGAAACCATGAGAATTCTGTTAAAAAGAATTCTTCCAATGCCGCAAAAGATAATTGTGTGGGAGACAATGTTTGTATATTATAAAATGTAACAGTGGTACCTGTATTCCCTTGTGGGACTTCCTGTGGGCTATCGTCATAATCTAAATCTTGTTTATTTGCATTAGATAACTTTATAGTGTATTTTTTCAATTTGCCGTCATCATTATAGCATGTTTCCCATTTTGCTAAAGAAGAAAAGGCACTGAAAGAGAACCTGCCTTTGCCTTTATTAACCTTTGATTTGGCTTTCAAAGATAAAGTATTTTTTTGTGAAACTAAAAACGACCCAAAAGTATCTGAAAGAGTAGAGTAATTTATTCCGTCTCCATTGTCGGTTATACTTATAGAATCTAATCCTTCGCCTGTGATATTTTCTACATAGGAAAGATGGACTTCTGTGGCGTTTGCTTCAAATCCATTCCAGATATATTCACACAAAGCCTCCCTAAAATCCTTCGGTAATCCAGATGTTTCAATGCTTTGATTTTTTACGCTTAAAGTCATTCTCATAAAATGTATCTCCTTAAATGGATATTAATAGACATAGCCGCAAGGATGTTCTTGCGGCTATGTGCGGACGGGCCGCTTCACTATGGCGGAGGCAGAGGGATTCGAACCCCCGTGCCCGTTAAGGCAAATGGTTTTCAAGACCACCTCGTTATGACCACTTCGATATGCCTCCGTACTTTTTGATATGATTTCCGCAAAAAACATTTTGTAGAAATATTTGTAGAAGTTTGTGTTCGCTCGTTTTATTTGTAGAAAAACTTGACCGATTGAACGAGTTGCGCGATAGGACTGTTTTATAATGTTTTCGATACTAAAAGCAAGTATTTTAAGTGGGTTTGCAAGTAGTCCTAAAATATTTGTAGAAAGATTTAGGGGAATAAACCCATTGAAATCAATCGCATTTCAAGACCGCCTCGTTATGACCGCTTCGATACGCCTCCGTGTATTTACTTCTTTCGTTCGGAAAACCGCCGCCGTCGATCTGCCCTGCTCCCGAGCCTGCCCGAACAATATATATTATACTACATTTTCCGATAATTGCAAGCATTATCGATACGTTTGCGAATTTTCGCGCAATCGACTTCGGCATGCCGCACATTTTTTACTATATGCGGCAAGACACACGCCGACAAAAACAAATACGATCCCGCACGGAAAAAGGACCGTCGCATCTGCAACGATCCTTTTGGCTTGGCATTATTTAATGATCTACTGTTCGCCGCCGTCCGTCGGTGCGCCGTTATCCTCGATAACTTCCTGATGCGGCGCAGTCGCAACGCATACGACGGTACCTTGATTTTTGACGCGCATCATTCTTACGCCCTGCGAACCCCTGCCTATCTTGGAAATTTCCTTAACGAGCATTCTGATTATAGTGCCGTTATCGGAAATGACCATAACGTCGTCTTCGGGATTGACGAGTTTCAGATTGACGAGCCTACCCGTCTTTTGGTTGAACGTGCCCGCTTTTATTCCTTTGCCCGCACGCGATTGCAATCTGAATTCATCGATATCTGTGCGCTTACCGTAGCCGTTTTCGCTGACGGTGAGCACGTCGAACCCGTCTTTGACTATGGTCATGTCGACAACGTTATCGTTTTCGTCAAGCCGCATGGCGCGCACGCCTTGCGTATCTCTGCCCATGAGCCTGACGTTTTCCTCCGAGAACCTTATGCACTTGCCGCTCTGCGACGCAATGAGTATCTCGTCGATACCGCCCGACTGCTGTACGGAAATGAGCTCGTCGCCCTCGTTGAGCTTGATCGCGACCTTGCCGACCTTTCTTATCAGCTTGAACTCCGTGAGCGCCGTCTTTTTGATCATGCCGCGCTTGGTCGCCATGACAAGGTTACCGCGGTATTCGTCTTCCTTGATGGGAATGACCGCGCTTACCTTTTCGCCGTCGTTCAACTGCAACAGATTGACTATCGCTCTGCCGCGCGCCGTACGTTCCGCCTCGGGCACTTCGTAAGCCTTAGCCGCATACACTCTGCCGAAGTTGGTAAAGTACAACAGCGTGTCGTGCGTGCAAGTAACGAACATCTTTTCGACGAAGTCTTCCTCCTTGGGGCGGTGCGCCGTGATGCCCTTGCCGCCGCGGTGCTGAGCCTTGTATTCGGTCGTCGGCAAACGCTTGATATAACCGTAATGCGTCATCGATATTACGACGTCTTCCTTGTCGATAAGATCACCTATATCTATCTCGTCGTAATCGATAACGAGCTCGCTGCGGCGCGGGTTATCGAACGCGTCCTTGACTTCCTGCAATTCGTCGCGAACGATATCGGTAACGCGTTTGGGGCTTGCGAGTATGCTCTTGAAGTCGGCTATCTTTTCCTGCAACGCAACGAGTTCGGCTTGCAACGCGTCTATTTCCAGACTAGTCAAACGGCGAAGCTTCATTTCGAGTATTGCGTTAGCTTGCTTGTCGGAGAGATAGAACTCCGCCATCAACTTTTCCGCCGCTTCGACATTGTCGCGGCTTTGCTTGATTATCTTGATCACTCTGTCGATATTCGCCTGCGCTTTGACGAGCCCTTCGACTATATGCTCGCGCTCCTGCGCCGCCGCCAGATCGTGCTTCGTACGCCGCACGATGATCTCTTCCTGATGCTCCAAGTAGTATTGAAGCATTTCTTTAAGATTAAGGATCTTAGGTTCGCCGTTGGCGAGCGCAAGGAACGTAATGCCCTGCGAAACCTGCAAATTGGTATGCTTATACAACGTGTTGAGCACGACCTGCGCCTGCGCGTCGCGCTTGACCTCGATGACGATACGCATACCGCTGCGGTCGGATTCTTCCTTGATATCCGCAATACCTTCGATACGCTTATCCTTGACGAGATCGGCTATTTGGATAATAAGCTTTTCTTTGTTTACCTGATACGGGAGCTCCGTGACGATTATACGCTGACGCATAAGATCGCTGCCTTCGCGCACGGGATACTCTTCGATCTCGGTCTTTGCGCGAATGACTACGCCGCCCTTACCCGTTTTGTACGCACGCTTGATGTTCGCCCTGCCCATGATAAGACCGCCCGTAGGATAGTCGGGCGCGGGCACGTACTTGCACAGCTCGTCGACGGTGATATCGGGATTTTCGATAAGCGCGTCGATAGCGCTTATCACTTCGCCGAGATTGTGCGGCGGAATGGCCGTCGCCATACCGACGGCTATACCGTCCGAGCCGTTGACGAGCAGGTTGGGGAAACGCGACGGAAGCACCGTCGGTTCTTGCAACGAGTCGTCGAAGTTGTTTGTCCAATCGACCGTTTCCTTATCGATATCGCGCAACATTTCGGACGCGATCTTGGCGAGTCGCGCCTCGGTATAACGCATAGCCGCGGGCGGATCGCCGTCGACAGAACCGAAGTTGCCGTGACCGTCGACAAGCGGGAACCGCATGGAAAAATCCTGCGCAAACCGCACCAACGCATCGTAAACCGAGCTGTCGCCGTGCGGGTGATACTTACCCAAAACGTCGCCGACTACGCGCGCGCATTTACGGTACGGCTTGTCGTGCCACAAAGCGAGCTCGCCCATTGCGTAAAGTATACGACGGTGAACGGGTTTAAGTCCGTCGCGAACGTCGGGGATCGCGCGCGAAACGTTGACCGCCATCGCATACGCGATAAAACATTTTTTCATCTCGTCGACGACATGCGTTTCCAATATCTTGGTGTTGTCGACATAATCCTTACCGCTCGTATCGTTGCCTTTGCCGATACTGCGTATTCCGCGTTTTGCCATATTTCTCTCCTATTGCCCTTAAATATCCAGCTCGGTGACAAGCTTGGCGTTTTCTTCTATAAACTGTCTGCGGAGCTCGGGCATATCGCCCATGAGCACGCCGAAAATCTCGTCCGCCTCGAACGCGTCCTCCATCGTGATGCGTTTGAGCGTACGGTATTCGGGACTCATAGTCGTTTGCCACAGCTGTTCGGCGTTCATTTCGCCCAAGCCTTTGTAGCGTTGCAGGTCGCAACCCTTTCTGCCGAGCTGATCGAGCGCGTCGTCGCGTTCCTTCTCGTCGTAACAGTATATCTCGCGCTTGCCCTTAGCCACTTTGTACAGCGGCGGCATTGCGGCGTACACATGCCCGCGTTCGATAAGCGGCCGCATAAAGCGGAAAAAGAAAGTCAACAGCAATATGCGTATATGGCTTCCGTCTACGTCGGCATCGGTCATACATATTATCTTGTCGTAGCGCAGTTTGCTCTCGTCAAACTCGTCGCCGATACCGCAACCGAATGCGGTTATCATAGCCTTTATCTCCGCGTTTTCCAAAACATGATTGAGCCGCGCTTTCTCGACGTTAAGTATCTTGCCGCGCAACGGCAATATCGCCTGGAATCTGCGGTCGCGTCCCTGCTTTGCCGTACCGCCCGCGCTGTCGCCCTCGACGATGAATATCTCGCAATTTGCGGGATCGCGGTTGGTGCAGTCGGCGAGCTTGCCCGGCAACGACGCCGTCTCGAACACGCCCTTTCTGCGCGTAAGATCTCGCGCGTTACGCGCCGCATCGCGCGCGCGTTGAGCGGTTATCGTCTTGACGACGAGATCCTTGGCTTCCTTGGGGTTTTCCTCCAAATACGTGCCGAGCGCGTCGGTGACCGTCTTTTCCACCTGTAAACGCATAGACGAATTGCCGAGCTTGGTCTTTGTCTGACCCTCGAACTGCGGATCGGTGAGCTTGACCGAGACTATGGCGGTTATGCCTTCGCGCACGTCCTCGCCCGCAAGCTTTTCGTCCTCTTTTATAAGGTTTTGCTTATGCGCGTAATCGTTGAGAACCTTGGTGAGCGCGTTTTTAAACCCGACAAGGTGCGTTCCGCCTTCTTCCGTATTTATATTGTTGGCATAGGTATAAATGAGCTCGCTGTAACCGTCGTTATATTGGATGGCATACTCGACCTCACTGTCCTTAAAAGTCTTTTCGCCGTAAATGACTTCGGAGAACATTGTTTGCTTATTGCGGTTGAGATATTCGACATAGTCCTTGATACCGCCGTCGAAACGGAAAACATCGCGCGCTTCCCTGCCCTTGCGGCTGTCGATAAGCTCGATTTCGAGCCCCTTATTGAGATATGCGACCTCGCGCAATCTCGTCTTTACGGTGTCGTACGTAAAGTCTATCGTTTCAAATATCTCGTTATCGGGGAAGAATGTTATGCGCGTGCCCGTCTTGTCCGTCTTGCCCACCTCGGCAAGCGGCTTCATAGGCACGCCGCGGTTGAACCGCTGACGGTAGATCTTACCGTTTTTATAGACTTCGACGTCCAACCATTCCGAAAGCGCGTTGACGCACGAAACGCCGACGCCGTGCAAACCGCCCGATACCTTGTATCCGCCGCCGCCGAACTTGCCGCCCGCGTGCAATTTGGTAAGAACGACCTCTACGGTCGACACCTTTTCTTTGGGATGGATATCTACGGGGATACCGCGCCCGTTATCCAAAACGGACACGGCGCCGTCGCGCGTTATCTCTACCGTTATGCGGTCGCAATAGCCCGCAAGCGCTTCGTCGACGGAGTTATCCACGACCTCCGTGATAAGATGGTGCAAGCCGTGCTCGTCGGTAGACCCGATGTACATACCGGGACGCTTGCGCACCGGTTCGAGTCCTTCGAGCACCTGTATGGAACTCGCGGTGTAATTGCCGTTATCAGTCTTTCTCGCCATGAAAACCTCCCGTCAAAACGTAGAAATCAGCTTCCCCTATACTATACCACAAAACCCGCCCATTTCAAAGCGTTTTGCGACATAAAAACGCCCGTAACATCGATTATTTTTTCGGCATATGGCGTCAAACGCCGATAAACGCCGCTATTTGCCACGCAGTACCGATTTCGATAACACAGTCGCATCGGCGCGTTTTCGGCTCACAACGAAAATTTTAAGATTTACGGGCTTGGTATTATCCCGCTCGCATTCGCATCCGCATATTACGCTCCGTCGACATTCGGTTTATGATCGACTGCAAAGGCGCCGACATTATCCTTTACTATATCGATCGAGCGATATTCCGAGAAAATGCGACAGAGTTTTGCGACGGTTTGCGGCAGAAACGGAGCGTGTGCATATTACAAACATATAAGACAAAACGGAACGATGGATCGTTCCGTTTTGCCATGACTGTTTATTCGGTTTTTATCGCATCCAGCGCCGCTTTCTTTACGTTTTCGGGAGTGAACCCGAAATGCTCGTATAACGTGTCGGCATTGCCGCTGAGCCCGAAAGTCGTCATGGAAAGAATATTGCCGATGTCGCCCGCATACTTTTCCCAACCGAGCGACGAACCTGCTTCCACCGTTACTCGCGCCTTTACTTCCGGCGGGAGTATAAGATTTTTGTACCCGTCGTGCTGATTTTCAAACAGTTCCATGCACGGCATCGATACCACTCGCACTTGCAGTTTCTTTTGTTCGAGCAGTTTTTTCGCTTCCGAGCATATCCCCACTTCCGAGCCCGTAGCTATGAGGATCACGTCGGGCTTATCTTTGCAGTCGTCTATTATATACCCGCCGAATATCGCCTTACTGCCGCTGTTGTATTGTTTCAGATCTTGTCGAGACAACACTATCGCGGTGGGATCGGAGTTATTAAGCGCATAGATATACGCCGTTACCGTTTCGCTGTAATCGCATGGACGAAACACCGATATGTTGGGCATGGCGCGTAATGACGCGAGCTGTTCTATCGGCTGATGCGTCGGTCCGTCTTCACCCACGCCGATGCTGTCGTGCGTGAGCACGTATATTACCGGCAAGTGCATGATCGCCGAAAGCCGCATCGCGCCTTTCATGTAATCGCAGAACGTAAAGAACGTCGAGCATACCACCCTGAGCCCGCCGTGCAACGCTATACCGTTGCAAATAGCCGCCATCGCGTGCTCGCGTATGCCGAAGTGTATGTTTCTGCCCGTTCTGTTTTCGGGCGAGAACCAGCCTTCTGTCTTTATATCCGTCTTGGTAGAAGGCGATAGATCCGCAGATCCCGTTATCAGGTTTTGCACTTGCTTTGCTATATCGTTGAGAACTTTTCCGCCGCTTATCCTTGTCGCTTCGGGTCTGTCCGAAAGCGCGACCGCGCCCGTCTTGACGCTCTTTCCGAAAAACTCGTTATACTTATGCGCAAGCTCGGGATATTTCTCGGAATATTCTTCAAACAGCTTCTTCCATTCTTCGTGTGCTTTTATTTTACTCTTTATTATTCCCGCTATATGTTCCTTAACGGGCTTCGGCGTTTCAAACGGAGCTTCGGTATAGTCGAGCGCTTTTCTCGTTTGCTCCGACTGTTCGGCGTTTAACGGACTGCCGTGAACGCTTGCAGATCCCGCAAGCGGACTGCCGAAGCCTATTGTGGACTTGCAGATAATTATCGACGGCTGAGTTTTGTTCAGTTTTGCTTGGGCTATCGCGTTACGCAACGCCGTAACGTCGTTTATATCGTTTACTTCAAATACCTGCCAGCCCTGCGCTCGGAAACGCATTGCCGAATTTTCCGAGAACGTACAAGAAGTATCGCCCTCTATTGAAATATCGTTCTTGTCGTACAGAAGTATGAGCTTGCCCAATTTCTGCGTGCCCGCGAAAGAACACGCTTCGTAACTTATGCCTTCCTCCAAACACCCGTCGCCGCAAAGAACATATGTATAGTGATCTACTATGTTATAGCCCGGTCTATTGAACGTTGCCGCAAGATGCGTCTCGGCAAGCGCCATTCCCACCGCCATAGCTATGCCCTGACCCAACGGACCTGTGGACGCATCCACGCCCGGCGTTGCTCCGAATTCGGGGTGTCCGGGAGTTTTCGAGCCGAATCGACGGAAGTTTTGTAAATCATCTTTGTTTACATCGTATCCGAAAAGGTGGAGAGCGGCATACAGCATTGCCGAACCGTGCCCCGACGACAGCACGAATCTGTCGCGGTCTTGCCAATCGGGACAAGTCGGATCGATCTTCATAAAGTCATTGTACAATGTGTATATCGCGGGCGCGGCGCCGAGACATATGCCGGGATGCCCCGAACCGGCTTTGCTTATTTGTTCTGTAGATATGATGCGTATGGCGTTTATTCCGCTTGCGCTTATGTCGCTTTTCATTTTATATACCCACTCTATCTCATCTTCCAAATTCGGTCTGCCCATGCGAGCTTTTGCTTAAACTCATTGAGCTCCGTGTTCTCGTCGATAACTACGACTTCCACGCCCCACGCATTGCCGAGATCTATCATTTCCTGCGCTGTGACTACCGACGACACGACCGTATGATGCGCGCCGCCCGCATATATCCACGCCGCAACTCCGTCTTTAAAGTTGGGCTTATACTTCCACATCAAGCCGCCGACAGGCAACTCGGGCATTTTGTGCGGATACTCGACAAGCTCGATTTTTTGTATTATCAGCCGCATACGGTTGCCCATATCCACCATGGATACGGCTATCGCTTCGGGCGCGGCTATGCCCTCGAACACGAGCCTTGCGGGATCGGATTTACCGCCTATGCCGAGCGGATGGACTCGGATCTCGGGCTTGGTCGCGGCAAACTGCGGCGACACCTCGAGCATATGCGCCCCCAAGCACAACCCGTCTTTCATATCGTATGTATAGTCTTCCATGAGACCGGTGCCTTTTTGATCCGCCATGTACTGCATAACGGCGCCGAGCGCCGCGATCTTCCAATCGCCTTCCGCGCCGAACCCATAACCCTTGCTTTGCAAATCCTGAATGGCAAGACCGGGAAGTTGATTAAGCCCGTGGAGCGTACCGAAATGATCGACGATACCTATATAACCGCCCTTGTCCTCACAAAACCTTTGTATGGCGATCTCGTACTTTGCCTGCTCGCGAACGACCGATTCGCGGTCGGTGGCCATAGTGTATTTTTTTGCGTACTCTTTCATGAGCGCGTCGATCTCTTTTTCGGAAACGGCGTTTATGTACTCTACAAGATCGCCTATGGGATAATAATCGACCTGCCAGCCGAGATTTTCGTGCGCGTCGATCTTATCGCCCTCGGTAACGGCGACGTCGCGCATATTATCGCTGAATCTGCAAACCTTGACCGTTTTGGAAAACGCCAGACCCGCCGCCACTCGACACCACGAATAAAGCTCTTTTAGAGCTCGCTCGTCGGTATAATGCCCGACGATCACCTTATTGTCGATACGCATGCGCGCGACGATATACCCGAACTCTCTGTCGCCGTGCGCCGATTGGTTTTCGTTCATAAAATCCATATCGATGGTATCGTACGGGAGCTTTTCGTTATACTGCGTAGCAAAATGACACATCGGTTTTTGAAGCAGTTTGAGTCCGTTTATCCACATTTTTGCGGGCGAAAAAGTATGACACCAAGTAATAATGCCCAAACAGTTATCGTCGGCGTTCACCTTTTTGACCGCCGCTACTATCTCGTCCGAGCTTTTGCACGTAGTAAGATATTTGACCGTGACGGGCATAAATTTATTTACGTAGTTCGCCATTGCTTCGGAATGCTCGGCAACGTGCTTTAACACGTCGTCGCCGTAAAGCGTTTGCGAGCCTGTGAGCCAATATATGATTTTCTCTTTCATGATGATTAAAATCTCCGATTATATTTTTTAAGATATCCGAATTGCCGCACGAGCTTACGAAAGAGGTTTTTGCCCGTAATAAGCATTCTTGCCATGCTTGCGCTTGTAGTGCTTTTCTAGCATAAACTTATCCGCACGCGCGACGCGCGGATTGATCGATTCGGTTATTGCCGCCATTTTGGCGACTTCCTCCAAAACGGTCGCGTGATAAACCGATTCCGCTCCGTCCTTACCGAAAGCGAACACGCCGTGACTTTTTACGAGCACGCCGGGCACTTCCATAGGGTCGATCTTGTCACGCGTAAACCGCTCGACGATAACAAGTCCCGTATTCTTTTCGTACTCGCCCTCGATCTCCGCTTTTACGAGCGAGCGAGCGCATGGGATATCGCCGTAAAAATAATCGGCGTGGGTAGTTCCGTAAAACGGTATATCCCGCCCCGCTTGCGCCCAAGCGGTCGCATAAGCAGAATGCGTGTGCGTAACGCCGCCGACATTCGGGAACGCCTTATACAGCTCTATATGCGTAGGAGTATCGCTCGACGGGCGGTATTTGCCTTCGACGACATTTCCGTCCATATCGATGACGACCATATCGTCCCGCTTCATGTCGGCGTAGGCTACTCCGCTCGGCTTGATGACGATATAGCCCGTTTCGCGGTCTATCTCGCTTACGTTGCCCCAAGTGAACAGCACGAGATCGTTCTCGATCAAATCGAGATTTGCCTTTAATACTTTTTGTTTTAACAGTTCAAGCATTATTTAAATTTCTCCACCGCTTCCCTTACGATAGGAAGTCCGTTAATATACTGTTTAATAAACTCGTTAAATCCCTTTACCGATTCGGTATCGGGCGCGACAGTAACTCCGTCTTGCTCCGTGAAAACGTCGTTATCGAGATAATCTTCGAGCGGCTTATCTCCGTGCGACAAATAATTTGCAAGGATCGCCATGCCCCAAGCGCCGCCCTCGCCCGCGGTTTTGAGCACCGTTACGGGCGAATTCAGAGCCGCCGCAAGAATGCTCTGCGCAACGCCTTCGGTTTTGAAAATGCCGCCGTGACCGGTTATCCTGTCGAGTTTAACGCCTTCATCGATAAGCATGATGTCGCAACCCACTTTTAGCGCTCCGAACGCCGAATACAAATGCGTGCGCATAAAATTGGATATATCGAGCTTTGCGTCCGCTTTACGCACGAACAACGGTCTGCCGTGCCTAACGGAAGTAACGTGCTCGTTAGACACGTAGTTGTACGACATAAGCCCGCCGCAATCGCTTTCGCCCTCTAACGCTTTGTTATAGAGTAGCTCGAACAGCTCGGGACCCGACTTTTTTGCTCCTATAAGTTCGGCAAACTCGCCGAATAAATTTATCCATGCGTTAAGATCGGACGTACAGTTATTACAGTGGACCATACCCACGAGCTCGCCCGTAGGCGTCGTTACTATATCTATTTCGGGGTGGGTCTTTTTCAGCCCGTTCTCGAGCACGATCATCGCAAAGACCGAAGTACCGGCGGAAACGTTGCCCGTGCGCGGCTTGATCGCGTTTGTAGCGACCATGCCCGTGCCCGCGTCGCCCTCCGGCGGACACAGCGGAACGCCGGGCCTGAGATCGTTCTCGGGGTCGAGCAGCTTCGCTCCGACATCGGTCAGCACGCCCGCATTCTCGCCCGCAAGCAACACCTTGGGCAGAACGTCCTCTGCGGTAAACGGCACTTTGTCCTTGATAAGCATATCGAACTTGACGAGCATATCGCCGTCGTAGTTTTTGGCGGCGGGATCTATCGGGAACATGCCCGACGCCTCGCCCACTCCCACGACCTTTTTGCCCGTGAGCAAATAGTGTACGTAACCGGCAAGCGTCGTTATATACGAAATATCCTTAACGTGCTTTTCTCCGTCCGAAATGGCTTGATACAAATGCGCTACGGACCACCGCGCGGGAATATGACAGCCGAACAGCGCGGTCAACTTCTCCGCGGCATTTGCGGCGGTATTGTTTCGCCACGTGCGAAAATCGGAAAGAAGCTTATCGTTCTTATCGAACGGCATATATCCGTGCATCATTGCGGATATGCCTATCGCACCGATCGAACAAAGCGTTACACCGTACTTGTTTTCGATCTCTCTTTTGAGCGACGCATACGCGGACTGCATTCCCGAGATGATATCCTCGAGCGTGTATGTCCATATATTGCCGACGTGCCGATTTTCCCAATCGTGAGAACCGGACGCGATAGGCGCGTTTTTTTCGTCTACGAGCACCGCTTTGATCCGTGTGGAACCGAACTCTATGCCGAGCGCGGTTTTGCCGTTTTCTATGATTTTTTTCATTAATGCCCTCACATTACGCATTTAAAGCAAGTCGCATTACCGTGTCCTTCCGCAAAAAACCGACGCGAGCCTAAAAACACTTGCTTGCGTCGGTTTTTGTGGAGGAGAAAAGATGCGCGTCTTTGTTACGCCGCTTGCTTATCTCTTTCGCAGAACGACGCAAAAATATTGGCTGCTATACTTATTACGTTCAGTACGAGCAAAAGTATGACCATTTCGAGTATTGCGCCGCGCTCATTCATGCCGTAGATCTTGTTTATCATTTCCTGAAACATCGTTATACGATCGAGAATATGAAAACCGAACGCCAACGAGAAGAACAACACGGCAACAAGCGGAAGAAACTTCCAATCAAAGAACAAAGAGAGAACGCACGCCGCAGTACCGATCAAAAGAAAGATAAAAACTTCGGGCGCAAACAACTCTACGTTTAATGTGTATATCAAATAAATTATCGCCGTTATCAGTCCGACGGCGCCGCCGCCCAAACCTACATAAAATCCGATCGTCTTATTTTTAAACATGATTTAGTTCTCCTTTTTCACATAGGTGAAAACAACGAATACCGTCGCAAGCCCGAGCGCCGCCGCACCTAACACTACGTTCAAAACGATCACGGTCGGCTGCCACCAAGGCGTTACGTGTACTACGTCATATGCCGACGACAAACCGTTCATGAGATTGGTATGCGCATACGTATAATAGATGCGATGTGCGATCTCTTTAAGATGCAACACGATATTGCCGTCGTCTGTTTCGCGTATGGTTTTTAATATTTCCTTGGTACGCTTATCGCCTGCCGCGCCGCTCGTGTAACAGAACAATTCCGTGCCGTTCATAAGCGTAGGAACGGAGTGCATATACGAGTTGATACCCGCAGCGTCGGTGATCACCATTCCGATAAAGCCCCATTCGCCGCGAAGCATATCTTCCTGAACTTCTTTGTAATGTCCGATCCAAATAGGACCGATGCGGTTGAACGAAGTCATAACGCTGGTAGCGCCGCCCTTGGTGAACGCGCCCTCAAACGCACGAAGCTGAATTTCGCGGAAGCCCTGCTCGTTGCCGTAAGTCGATACGCCCGTACGCCAGGTTTCCTGATCGTTAGCAAAGAAATGTTTGGGACCTGCGGAAACGCCCATCCTTTCGAGCTCGGCACACTGCACCGCCGTCAAAAGATATGCAAGATTGGCGTCCTCCGAATAATACTCGAAATTGCGTCCGCCGAACGGAGTGCGGT
>CANDGE010000028.1 GCA_947384195.1 uncultured Clostridia bacterium | reverse complement strand
CGTAAATGCCGGAGTTGACGGCGCGGTAGTAGTCAACACCGTGCTTACGAGCAAAAAAGCCAACTATGGCTACGACGCGCTCAACGATACGTACTGCGACGTCGTCAAGATCGGCATCATCGACCCGACAAAGGTCACGCGCTCGGCATTGCAAAACGCCGCATCCATCGCGTCGACGTTGCTCACGACCGAATCTGCGGTTTGCGACATACCCACCCCGCCCGCTCCCGCGGCTCCCGCAGGCGGCGACATGGGCGGCATGTACTAAGCCGATACACGTTAACCGAATTATACCATCGCAAAAGCGGAACGCAATTCAACCTGCGCTCCGCTTTTTATTTTAACAAAACATATATTAGTACCGATAAAAAAGCTTTTTCCTATAAATCAAATATTTTTTTAGGCGGACAACGATAATATCCGCATGGTATGTCTTCAATCGTAAGACTTGGATCGCATGTAAATTCTTCCATAGATATCAAGCCGAAAAACTTATCGCCGCGTTTAACGGCAGGAACAGAATACGTTTTTTGTATTCTCAAAAAGTAACGCTTCTCATTCTCTATATTTGCGGCTTTAAAATGGCTCACGTCATGAAATATGAATTCACCGTTTTTATCCGCCTCATAAAAACAGGTCGACTCGATGATTTGGTCTACCAAATTTTTGCGCTGCAACCACTGACTGTCGTTGTACGGATCCGGTGTCGTTTCGTCTAAACGAATCCTATAACGTTGCCATTTTGTATCGGGGTAATTACCTCGCCCATACATACCGTTAAGCCCGAATGGTCTTAGTAATGTGATCGTATCACATATCTCTACATAAAGATATCCGTACGGCTCGAATTCCACCAAACAGAAATCAGCAAAGCTGTCGTCGTCTTCATATAGCGGATAAACTTTATAATCGGTATACGAGCTTCCGTCCTGCATATATCTTTTTTCTATACGCTCCGAAATTCGCTCTATATGCTCTTCTACCGTAAAATCGGTGGTCTTTTGTCCGCGTATCAATACCCCAAAGACGATCATCAATACTGCAAATACCGATAAAAGAACGATGCACGTTATCTTTTTCTTTTTGCCGACGAAATTTATTTCTTTTTTCTTTTCCGCCATAATTTCTCCTTATTGATTATTTGTAATTACTTGTATTAATTATATATCATATAACGTATATTGTCAATATCGTTTAGTAAAATCGTAACAAATTATAATGCTAACTAATTTAATGCTATCTATCCATATAACATATCCTTATAAACGATTTTTTCAATACCAAACAAATAATTTATTAAATATAATTCCGAAATTAAACAGCCGTATCGTGAATAACGTTACGGCTGTTGCGCATAATAAATATGCAAAGCGTTACAACGCTTTTTTATCATATTCGCTCGCGCACGAAAACTTCGTGCGCGAGCTTTTTATTGCAAACGGATCTATTCGAATTTCCGGTTTGGGATAATGCATTGATTTACCGTATAAAGTAATAGCATACACCCTATTCTGTTTTTTCCACCCATATAGCATAAACGTCCAACTCGTTATGCGACATAACAAACGCCATATCGGCGATAATGCCGTCGGCATACGCAACAACGCGCCCGTTTTCGCCGCTCGTTGTCCAGCCCGCAAACTCATATCCGTCACGCTCCGGCACCGCGAGCCTAACAGGCTGCTCGACATTGCGCGGTAAATATTCTTCGATCTTATCGTTCCCGCCGGTAGCATTGTTATAATGATATTTGATCAAAACTACTTCCGAAACCCATTTCGCATACAGTTCATATTCCGTTTTGTCGAATATACCGATAACTCGAACAAGCCCGTCCGCGCCTGTCGCGCGTTTTGTAAGCTCTTCGTCAAAAAACCAACCGTCAAAATAATAATTTTCGCGCTCGGGCACCGCAAGCCGAACGGGCTGTTCGGAATTGCTCCTAACATAATCGAACGGTTTATTGTTTCCGCCCGTCGCACCGTTATAGCAGTAAGTTATTTTTATATTATGATCTACCCACTTAGCATACAGATCGCGCGACGGTTGTTGTAAAACCGTGTTTATGGAATTAAGAACACCGTCATTGTATGTTGCACGTTCCGTAAGCGCTTCGTCGAAAAACCAACCGTCAAAATCATAATAATCATCCTGCGGCACATACAGTCGAATATTATCACTCGTGTCGCGCCTGACAAATTCGGCTTCCTTATAGTCTTTGTTTACAACATTGCCGTAGTGATACATGATTATCTCGGTATCGGGCTGAGCAAAGTATGCAACCACCGCTTTGGACGAAACAGCGTCGTTGTCGTTTCGCGTCGCGCTCGTCACACCGTCCGACCACATGATAAAAGTCCAGCCGCGCTCGGGCACTGCCTTAACGCTTGTAATATCGTCGCGATCGACAACGCGTTGATTGGTGTTGCCTTCGATCGTACCGTGTTCGCTCGCAGAATAATCGAGAATATACCCGAACTCGGCGATGACCGTCAAATTTTCCGTGACGCTATCTTGCCGCGTCTGTTCCGACACTCCGTCGGACCAACCCAAAAAATCCTTATTCTCGTCATCGGTGAACACATAAACATTTCGCCCGCGCGTGCCGCGCTGAACGATTTGAGTATTATATCCCACAAGCTTTCCTCCGACAACGCCGTAAGTAAGCGTAACGGGATCGTTTATCTCGGCAAATCTCGCGCAAAACACCAAGTCGTTTTGTGCAAACTCGTCGGTGCGTTCTATGTCCTTGCATCCGTCCGACCACTCGACAAAATAATATCCGTCATCTGCGATAGCAACTATGTTTTGCGGCTTTGCATCGTCGGACTTTCGGAGCACGATACTTTCCGAAATTTCCCCGCGCTCGGCAGACATGACCTTACCGCCGTCAAAAGCTTGATATGTAATGCTTCCGCGCGAACCGCCGCCTTTATCGATACCCGACGATCCCGTTACGGCTCGATAGATCCCGAATATAATAAACGGTATGGCTATAACTGCTATCATACAAGCTATTAGCAATATTTGCCGCGATGTTCTTTTTTCCATAACACAAACCGTCTCCTTATAGTTCAACTTATTATACATTATATCACAACTATTTGCAGTTGTAAATAGTTATTTTAAATCGATATATCGCCCTTGCGGAAAAACCGCAAGGGCGATATGCGTTTACGTCCAAAGTAAACGCGTTCGGATCGATATCGACGGTTATTCGATCTTGCCTATATTTACCATGCCGCCGGCGGCTTTGATGATCGATTTTCCGGGCGGAACGATAAAGAAATATTTGGTCGTCTTTTTGCTGTCCGACGGCAAATTCAAATTGATGCTTATATTCTGCTTGGCGTCTATCATGAACTCGCCGCCGCCGTTTCCGTCGAGCACGAAATTGCGCACGATAAACTTCCCGCCGTCGCCCTTGAACATATTGACGTCGTCCATTATGAGCGCCGTTTCTTCGTCGGTGACTTCTATGGAATACGTATGATCGAGAAATTTGAGATTGGTGACGGCGTTGGTGCCCGAAAGAAACGTGCCGAACGCGATCGCGTTTTTAAGGTCGGGGCGGAAATATTCTATGTCTATCAGCTCCTGCATACCTATGAGCGCGAGCATGTTCCCGTTTGCCGACAGGTAATCGTCCGAGCGCACGCGTTTTCCGCGCGGCAAATATACAGAATAGTTTTCCACATTGTCGGACTCGTTAGCCGCCCACAACGCCGCGCTTTTTTGTGCGACCGCGCCCGCCGCTTCGTCCAAGCCGTAACGCTTTAAGCCGTGATACACGATAAAATTGACGTACGGCACGATACTTCCGCGGTATTCGAGATACGGCGGATTGCGTCTGCCGTTATTATCGGGCTTGGACGGCTTGCCGTATTCGCGGTTATCGACAGATAGCGTCGGGATAACGTAATCGCTCCAAAACCTGCGCGTATCGGTCAGGTTATTGACTATCAGCGACAGCTTTTCCGGCGTATCCACCGCGCCCGCCAACAACGGATAAAACGAAGTCGCGCCTATCGAATTAGCCCACTGCCCCGTCGTATAACGGTTGACGTACAAACCTTCGCCTTCGCACCAAAATATGTCGTTGATTATCTTTTGCATATCGGTCTTGGCTTTCGCGTACTTGCTTCGTTCGGGCAGGTCGAACATTGCGGCTATGCGTTCGAGCACGTCGAAAGCGAGCAATCTCAACGACGAAAGATCCAAGCTGAACATGCTCGCGGGATTGAATTTTTCTTTGAGCGGCGAGTCTTGCCATTTATACGCCACTTCGTTCTTGTTCTTTTCGCAAATTATAGGCGCGGCTATCGGCGGATACAGCTTTGCAAGCTTGATGTATTCGGCGAGCAATCCGCTCCTGTCTTTCATGTGCATATAATTATGCCACACCGCAAACACCGACATTATCTTATCTTCCAGCGTGTATCTCAACTGTTTTACGGCTTGCGGCATACCCGTATAACACCCGAGTATAGCCGAACAGTTTTCGTCCGTTCCGTCGATATTGAAATGATTGTCGAGCGCCGTACGTTTGGGCGAAAATATCTCCGACAAAAGATACGGATAATACACGCGCGACCACAGCACCGCGTTGAACATGCGCTCTACGGGCGCGCCGAGCTCGCCTTGCCCGTTCGTGCGGTTGACGCCGTAACGCAATTCGCTCGTTTCGATCAAGCTCTTTACTCGGTCAAACCGCGGCAATTCCGCATCGAAGATATCCTTATCGCCAACGCACGCATAAATGCAAACGTTAGGCTGACGGCGGTTGATGACAAACTCCATTATCGCTTCGTTGAACGCGCCGTTTGCCGACGCCGACGGCGGCATATACGACACGGCATGAAAATACTCGCGTTCGCTGTCGTCCTCGACGAGATACCTGCCGCGATACACGGCGTTGTTATCGGTAAGCTCGACAGTGCCGGGCACTATCGCGATATACGGACTTCTGCCGCTTACGGAATCGTTCTCTATGGACAGCTCGCCGGGGCATTCGTAGCACGGATAAAAAATCACTCGCACGCGCAGTTTGCGCCGCGAACTCACCTGCAATACAAGCGAACGGTCGTTTTGCTTGACCCATTTCACGCTAAGCGGCCCGGACGTGAAATGCGCAAAGCTTCCGTCGGGCGTGTTGGCGCAAGCGCTTCCCATTTTGCGCACGAACTCGTTATGGTCGAGCCATTTTTGACCCGCGCAATACAAAACGCGCACGCCCCACATAGAGCCGTGCTTGCCGACGAGCATTGCGCCGTTTATCGCGCCGTAATCGTAGCCCGCGCCTATAATATACCGACCGGGAAAATTCTCGTCGCCTATCGCGGGACCCGTTTCGGTCTGCTCGCGGAATTTATCGAAAAACGGCGGGCGGAAAGCAAAGCCGTATTCTTTATTGATATACTTCATTCACGCTCCTCTCCGTCAAGTCAATAAATACGCATTGTCGGGCAAAGACAGTTCGAGCTCGTTCGTAGCGCTTATGCGAAACGAATTGGGTCCGACTTCGTCGCTAGGCATCACGTATACCCGCTTATCGCCGCGCTCGCCCAAATACAGTTTCCAGTCGCCCTGAGATAATTGATTGTATATGATCCGACTTACCGATATCATGACCGCGGTACACTCGCCGTCGGCAAAGATATCGAACAACCGCGATTTTATCTTTCGCATCAAAAAATTGGGCGAAAGCGTATGCGCGGTCCCGTTGCATTCGCGACAGCGCTGTAACAACAACGACTGCAATTCCACGCCCGATTTTTTACGCGTCATTTGAACGAGCCCGAGCTCGGTCATAGGCAAAACGCGCGTGCGCATACGGTCGAGCGCCGCTTCGCGCCGCAGTATATCCACGACTTCCTCGTTATGCGCCGGGTCTTGCATATCTATAAAATCGATCACCACCATACCGCCGACATTGCGCAATCTCAATTGCCGCGCGATCTCCTTTGCCGCCTCGCAATTTATTGCAAACACCGTTTTTTCCCTGTCGCCGTCGCCT
Organism: uncultured Clostridia bacterium; assembly: GCA_947384195.1. Classification (GTDB taxonomy): domain Bacteria; phylum Bacillota; class Clostridia; order Christensenellales; family Pumilibacteraceae; genus Anaerocaecibacter. The sequence goes on along the minus strand of CANDGE010000028.1, from coordinate 13,949 downwards.
ATGAACTTAGCGGTATTTACGTCTATCACGGTGAGCGCCTCGGTATAATCGATCACGAGCGAACCGCCGCTTTCGAGCATGACCTTGGAACGCAACAGCTTTTCGACTTCGTCGAGCACGCCGTACTTTTTGAGCACGTCCATATTATCCGCCGTCGTCACCTTGACGGGACTTGCTATATGCTCGGCAAAATACTTGCTAAGCCTGTCCGCTATCTGCGCGCTGTTGCACACGACCTCGTCAACGCTCGAATTCAACAGATCGCGCACCGCACGGAAAATAAGATCGCCGTCGGTAGACAGGCGCGCAACGCCGTCGGTCGTCTTGAACTTTTGCAATAGCTGTTCGTACATTGCGGCAAAATACCGTATCTCGTCCACTATATCCGATTTTTTGGCATCCTTTGCCGCCGTGCGCGCAATAAGCCCGCAACGCGGCGTGGGACGGTTTTCGGATAACAGCGACGAAAGCCGCGCACGCGTTTTTTCGTCTATTATCTTATTAGATACGCCGATAAAATCGACGGTCGGCATATACACAATATACCTTCCGGGTAGCGACAGGTTTGCCGACAGTCGCGGACCCTTTGTTTCGGTCGGCTCTTTCACCGCTTGAACGAGCACATAATCGCCCGCGCCTACGTCCAACCTCGTGGGGATCCTGCCCGAGCGCGCGAGAGTGGTACGATCTTCGAGCATGTCCGACGCCGCCAAAAATCCGTTGCGCCGCTTTCCTATATCTACGAAAGCCGACGCAAGCCCGGGCAAAACATTGACTACCTTACCCTTATATATCTCGCCCGTGACCCTGTTCATGTTGTGGTCCTCGACGTAAAATTCCCTAAGCACGTCGTCCTCCAACAGGGCGACGCTGCACATATACGATTCGTAATCGACGAGAATTTTACTTTTCAAAACGGACCTCTTTATCGGCGTGCGCGATCGAACGGAATTAAAAAGCGAGCAGTGTAAGCAAAAGTATTATAATTATACATCAAACGCGCAAGTTTGTCTATTGTTTTCGACCTGTTTTTCGGCTGCCGTCACACGTTTCCGAACAGCTTATACGCGCGATACATCAACTCGCTGTACGCGCGGCGCGGCAGCGCGCGCATATCGAGCGCGTCAGCCGTGGCTATGTACAGCTTTCTCTTGACCTTGACGAGATCTGCGGCATTGTAAAACGTTATGCGCCCGCAACTGACGGTGTAACTGCTTTCGGGCAGGTCGCACTCTACGCCGACCGCATACCTGCCTAACACGCCGACAGCGACGTTGGGCTCGTCGTCGGCGCGCTTGTCGCAGAATACGAAGCCGCACGATTTGAGATTTTTCGCAAACACGTCGCGCGAGACCATTGTGCCCGCAAGCCGCGCGGAATAAAAGCCATCGTCAACCCCCGCGTGGTATATCGGGCGCGATATCTGCATAAACGGCTGGGAAATATCCAAAGACAATATACCGACGTCGCATTCGGTAACGTCGAGCGGATGCAATACGAAAACTTTTTGTCCGTCGGGCACGGTAACGGGCTTGTCCGCACTGTCCAAAAATTCGCCGTCGTTATATACGAGCAAGCGCATATCGCCGTTGTCGAGCGGCGTGCAAAAAAATATCCTGTCGGCGACCGCCGCATACGCGGGATCGCGCAACAGCTCCGCCCACTGCGCTACGTCGAGCCCGACGCCTTCTTCCATCATTCTTTCCAAGCGCGCCGACGCATCCGATCTGTCGATCGTTTTGCGCGCGCCGAACGCCGCATCGCGCACAGACTTGGATTTATCGAACGCGACCGTATCGTCCAAAAACGCACGCACTCGACCGTCGTTTTTAAACATCAAAAGCAACCTGACTATCGCCACGCGCTCGTGCGCCGAAGCTTTACCGTATCGAGCGATCAGCGCACCCGTAACTTCGCCGTAATCCATAAGAACGTCGCGCACAGCCGCTTTGTCGAGCTTCTTGCCGTACAACGCCATGCGCAAAAGCCTTTCGAGCGCGCGGTCGCGATCGACGGCTATGAGCACCGAATACTTGCCGAATTTACGGTCGTATTTTTCCACGTAACCCGCCGCGCGATCGAAGTCCGCGCGCGCAAGCGCCGTCAAATACCGATCTACGCTCTTATCCCAACAGTTCAAAGCTCCGCCGACCTTACCGTACTGCGCCGCCAGCAAGACCGACATGTACTCGTTTTCGCCGTATCCGCAGTCGCCGCAAGCGCGCAGAAACATGTTGAAATACTGATCGAAAACAAGCGTGCCGAACCGCGCGTCCGTGTAATCGGAATTAGCGGATTTAGCTCGCATAGGCACGGTGGCGAGCATAGCCGCCGCCGTTTCGTAATCGCGCAAAGCGCCGAACTTGACAAGCTCGACTATAACTTCTTCAAACGTTTTTACGTCGCGATCGTACAGTGCGCGCGCCAGGTCGTCGAGCGCACTGCCCGTTAAATTGCGTATATATTCCACGTATCTCATAAGCGTACAACGACCCGAATGCGCACGTCCGCCGCACGGCAAAACGCATGTCGCACGATCGCGATCGTCCGCATATATGATAACACATTCCGCCATAAAAATCAAGCGCTTGACTTTTTCATGTCAAACGCTTTTATGTTTATCCGTATCGGACAATATTTCGCGTACTTTTGCATCGTAGCCGCGCGACTTAGCGCCGTCTATCAACTCGCTTTCGCCGACCGTTCCCATGAGCCTCAGCCCGTCGTCGCTCACGACGGTAAACTCGCTGAATTTGTCGGGATCGAGCGCGCGCACAAGCTCGGACAGTTCCGCGGACTCCGACACGGCAAACGCGCGCACTTCGATCGGGTTTTTTACGCGGTCACGACGCGCGCCGAACGAGAAAAGCGCGTTGTACTGCGCGCGTTTGTCGGGCACGAACGCCGACGCGAGCATGAATAAACCGACGCTCAAAAGACAGATATTAGGCGCGTATACCGCCGACAGCACAAACAGCCCCACGGCGACTATCCCCGCGATAAGCGATACGGCGCGCATTATCTTATATGCGTGCTTTCTGTCGAGCTTGGCGGACAACGCCGCGAGCGCCACGCGTCCGCCGTCGAGCGGATATACGGGCAACATATTGAACACGCCGATGTAAAGGTTGCACATGCAAAACGCTTCGGTAAAAACATAGCTTGTCGGCACGAGCCACCAAAGCGCCGCAAACACCACGGCGAGCACGAGATTGAACAGCGGACCCGCAAGCGCGATCAAGATCTCGTGTTTGGGACGCAAGCGATCGTTTTCGCCGCATAGCGCCGCACCGTACGGCATCAGTTTTATCACGTTAAGCTCATAACCGAGCTTTTTCGCGACTTTGGCGTGCGCGCACTCGTGCAACAGCACTGCGGCAAGCGAGCATACGAATTCGTACGCCATGCCGACCGCTACGAAATACACCGCCATTATCAGCATTATCGGCGATATGTATATGCGCATTTCGTCGGCGGCGGCGCTTTTTGCGCGCTTTATGCGTTTTTCGCCGCGTACCCGCTTAATCTTCTTCATCGGCGTCGAAAAAAACCGACGTGCCGAAATCGGTACGCCCGAACGCGTCGTAAAAGAACACGCCGCGCAACGCGCCCTTTATATCGTCCTTATAAGGGATCGGCGCGAAATGCACCGCCAAAAGCATACCGACCGCCGCCGCCGCGACAGCCGTGCGCACAAAAAATCCGACGCACCGCTTTTTCGGCTTGTCGCGCTTTTCCTTTTCGACCGCCGTCACAACGCTGTCGACGACGTTACAACCCGAATACTTGTCCATACCGTATTAAATATATGCCGTAGGTTCGGCGTTCATTCGCTTTCGCTCGTGTTGCCCACTCCGTAAAATCGCGACACGTCGACTCGCAACGTCAAACGATACCCGTCTTGCGTTTTTTCGTACGACGTGTCGAGCGCCGTAAAGCTCATATATTCGCTCAAAAGCGCCGCTATATCGCTTTCGGCTATGCGCAACGTCTTGTCGATAGCGCCGTTGGCGTCGCGTTCTATAACGCGCGCAAGGCGCGCCGCGCTGTCGTTCATGCTTATTTACCGCCCTTTCCGAATTTTCTTCTTATCGCGCCGAACAGCCCGCGGTAATCCGCCGCAAGGTCGAGCGGCTCGCCCGCGCCCAAATGTATGCGCCGCGCCAATAGGTCGAACGGCTTGCTCGGTATATTGCCGAAACCGTACACCCCGTCGGTTTCGGGGATCATGCCGTCCACTTCGATTTTGAGTATGCGTTCTATCTCGTCCTTGCTCGGGATCTTTGCGGTAGCGAGCAGATCGCCGCGAACGCGATTGACTATAAGCGTGGGACGTTTGCCGTACGACAGCAACAACGCGATGACCTTGTTGGCGTCGCGCAAAGCGCTTATGTGCGGCGTGGTGACTACGAGCGCGCCGTCGCATGCGCCCACCGCGCGCGTAAAGCCCGCTTCGATGCCCGCGGGACAATCGACGAGCGCGTAATCGAAAGTGACCGCAAGCCCGTTGAGCACGAGCCGCAGGTTTTGCGAGGTGACCTTATCGCCCAAATATCCGTGCGACGACGGCAGTAAAAACAGATTGCGCGTGCGCGTTTCCACCAGCGCCTGCCGCACGCGACAGCGGTTTTCTATGACGTCGGCTATGTCGTAAACGACCTTTCCTTCCAATCCGAGCACAACGTCCAAATTATTCAGCCCGAAGTCGGCGTCCATGAGCACGACGCGGTTGCCGAGCTCCGCAAGCGCCCTGCCCAGACAAGCGGTCACCGTGGTCTTGCCGACGCCGCCCTTTCCTGATGTGACTACAATACTCTTCATGACAATTAGTATATCCTCGCGCGCAAACCTTTGCAAGCGGAAATTTGTACTGTTTTGTCGTATATGAAAATTTAGGTGCGCGACGGCACGTCGGTATGCGGACGTTTTGCGGCAAAATAAATCGGTCGTCACGGCATAACCGCAAACGACCGAAAAATATCATCGTTTTGACAGTGCGTATATCAGGCACGGTCTATGCGTGCGAAAGTATGTCGTCCAGAAAATCGGGATCGGACAGCAACCGCCCGCCGCCGAGCACCGCCGCATACGCCGCATCGGGCGGAACGTGCACGTTGAGCTTTAACATGTTTTTCATGAGCATTGCAAGCCCGGGCATTTTCGCGCCGCCGCCGACGACTACTATACCGTAGCGCTGTATTTCCGCCGCAATGGACGGCGAGCACGCATTGATAACGCTCGCCACCGCGTCGACTATATTGAGATAGTAATCGGCGACCACGCCGTACAGCGTATCGGACGATACGCTTTGCGACCTGATATTTTTCGTTTCCGCGTCTATACCGCTCACGGTAGTCGCGGCGCAATCGTTGCGGATCAGACTGCAAATTTTTTCTTTGAGCGCGCGAGCCGCCGCACGTCCGATATTGAGCCCGTAAATACCGCTGATCGCGTCCATGAGCGCGCGGTCTATCATGTCGCCGCCGAGAGTGAGCGCCCAACCGCGCACTATGCCGCTGAGACTGAGCACCGCTATTTCCGTCGAACCCGCGCCTATCGATACTATGATCCCGCCGAAATTGGATTTAACGGGCATGTCCACGCCTATCGCCGACAGCATGACCGAATTTACCATCGTTATCTCGTCGATACCCGCGCGCATGAGCACCTGCTCGTACTGCTCGCGACCTTCGACGGTTATGCCCGTAGGCACGCCGAGTATGCACGATATGCGCGGCTTGATCAAATACGATTCGGGCAATATCCGTCCTATAAATTCGGAAAGCATGTCCGCGCACGCGTCGCAGTCTTTTATTATACCGTCGGTTATCGGGCAAACGGTCTTGGTCTTTTCGGGCGCTCTGCCCATCATATTATACGCTTCGGTACCGACGGCGCGAGTACGACGCTTTGCGCCGTCGTCGAAGTACGCGATCACCGACGGCTCGTGCAAAACTATGCCGTTGCCCGATACGAATATCGACGTATACGACGTGCCGAGATCAAGCGCTATCTCCATCTTCGCCATTAAACAAATTCTCCTCGATAAGTTTTTCGGTAAGTTTGACGGGCAGACCGACTACGTTGGTATAGTCGCCGTCCACGCGCGCTATAAGCGGTTTGATCTCGTCGTCGTCGATGTTGTATCCGCCCGCTTTATCGTACGGCGCGCCGCCGTCCACATAATTATACACCAATCGCGCATTAAATGCACCAAAAGTAACGAATGTTTTTTCAAATTTTTCGATAATTTTTCCGCCGAACCCGAAAAACACCGCGGTGACCACCTCGTGAGTGCGTCCGCACAGCGTTTTAAACATCGTTATCGCCTGTTCGCGGTCGCGCGGCTTGCCGAACACTTTGTCGTCCAAGCCGACCACGGTATCGAACGCAAGCACGGGAAGATCGGTGCGTTTAAGCGCATACTCGCCTTTTATGCGCGCGTTTACGCTCGCCGTAGCGACCGCGCTCGGCAAAACGACCTCACTCACGTCGGCAGGCATAAATACGGGCTCGATATTCGGTATTCGTTCTATCAACACGCGTCGGCGCGGCGATGCTGTCGCAAGCGCTATTTTACGAACACGGGCACGGGCGGAGTTATCGGTCATCGCTGAACTCGCGCTTAAAGTATTTCCAAATTCTTTTTGTACGCCTTGGCAAAATCCGCGCCCGCGCTCAAAGCGTCTTTGATCTCGAGCGAGCAGTCGCCCTCCACCTCGGTCTTCATTATGACCGAATCGCCGAGCACGTCGCAGGTTATCGACTTGACGGAGCCCGACATCGATCTGTCGAGCGAATCGGCTATGCGCAATATCACGGCGAGCCGCATGACAGCCACCAGATCCTCCTCGCGCACTATGCCCGCATATTTGTTCCACTCGGCATACGACAGATCGTCAAGCGTATGCGCGCGCACGACAAACGCGGCAAGCACGAGATCGCGGTGCGTTACGCCGTAAAGATTGGAGTTCATTATCGAATAATTGGAATGTCTGTACTGACTGTAAAAATTGATGCGTCCGCCCGTTTCGTGCATCAACGCCGCTATGCGCAACACGCGCACATACTGGCGCGGAAGCTTGTGCAACACGCGCAACTGCTTATACAGCTGTATAGCAAGATTGCAAACGTGCTCGGCGTGCGGTATGTTGAGATCGAAATAATGCAATCTCGTATATATCGAATATCCCATGATGTCCGATATGGGCTTTTCGAGCGTGGTCGGCACGGCGTGGTTGAACAAAAACCCTTCGCGTATGCCCGAGCCGGACACCACCGTTTCGTCAAAATCGGGACAGCTCGACATAAAGCTTTTAATGCAAGACAGCGCCGCGCAAAATATATCGGCGCGCTGTGCGGGCAAGCCCTTTATCTTGGAGCGCTTTTCGACGTCCAAGACCTTTATCATATCGTACACCTTATCGAACGTTTCCGCCGCGATATGGTAGTTATGTATCATATTGAGCGGGTACTTTTCTATGCGTTGGACTATGCTCGCAAGACTGCGGAACGATCCGCCCACGCCGACGAACTTATAATCGGGATCGAGCGTTTTCAGCCACTCTATGCTCTCGAACTGATCGCGCATGTACGTTTCGATCATTTGCGACTGCTGTAACGGCGTCGTATCCTCGTTGAACATAGACGATAACATCATCGTCCCTATCTGCAACGTCGTGCGGTTGAGTATCACGCGACGGTTGTACTGCACGAGCTGTATGGACGAACCCGAAATATCCATTATCACGCCCTTGGGAACTTCGAGCGAATTGATAACGCCGTAGTATATCTGAGTGGATTCCTGTTCTTCCGTCAAAACGTCCATCTTGAACCCGCAAACGGTGTTCACTTCTTCGAGAAAACTACGCTGATTTTTTGCCTTACGCACCGCGTTGGTAGCAAACGCATATATCTTGTCCACGTTGTTCGCGTCGCAAAGCTTTCGGAACATTTTAAGCGTCTTGACCGCTTGCGCTATCCGCGCTTGCTTTAAATACCCGTCGCGCTCCATATCCTGCGCGAGCCTTACGCTTTCTTGAAGCTCGTCGTACACAACAAAGCTGCTGTCGTTTATCACGTGAGCCAGCACCAATCTTGCGGAATTAGATCCTAAATCGATTATAGCAATATTATTCAAAGCCGTATCCTTTGGGGCTATATACCAATATGACCCCATTTTGATATATAATGATTATAACACACTTTTTTCAACTTGTAAAGGGGGTATTTAAAAATATTTTCAATATATTTGCGAAAATTTCGACAAAATAAGCGCTCGCTCCCCTATACTCGCCACCGTATTCGACAAAATTCCGCAAAATCCTTTACAACCGACGCACGGCATGATATAATATAAGGTATGGCTATCGGTAAGAAATTTCGCAATATTTTGATATCGGTCGCGACATGCGCGGCGGCGGCGGCGACGTTTTCGGTCGCCGCGGACAAGCCCGCGCTTGCCGAGCCCGCTAACGCGCAAAGCCCCGTCGCGCTGTCACCCGTCGCCGCAGAAGCGAGCGACGTTATCTACAAGTGCTTCGACGCGCCGTCGTTCGCATATGCGGACGCCGCAGGGCTCATCGTCTGCGGAAAAACGCAGACGGAGTTGACGGTCGGCGAAACGGAAACATCGGTCAAACGCGATATACGCGCCGATAAGATCGCGCGCCGCGTCGAGCGCGGCGACTATGCCGAGCTTATCGTCGCGCTTTACGACGGGCGGCTCTCGCTGTATAGCGGCGACTCGCCCGCCGTCGCACTCGAATACGACGGCGCGACGGTCGACGGCATAGTGGATTTTACGGTCGCGGGCGACACGCTGTACGCCGTCACGTCGACGACGCTTTATACCGTCGCGCTTGCGCAAACCGATTTCGACGCGCAAACCGCGACATGCGTGACGCTTACGCCCGTCGCCCGCCCCACCGTCGCCGCGACGGCAGTGGCAACGCTCAACGATACTGTGTATATAGCCACGTATTCGGCGTTCGGAAATAAGGACGATATATGCTCGGTAGACGAAAACGGAAACGTCGCGACCGCGCTCATGCAATCGGATAAGATACTTTCTTTGACCGCCGAAAGCGGCGCGGAAGACAAGCTTTTTACGCTCACTCGCGACCGCGTCACGGCGCACGCACAAGCGGCGGGCGGCGGGCTCGTGCCCGAACGCTCGACGGACGGCGCTACGTTCACGACACTGCACGCTTACGGCGGGCACGTTTACGCGCTCGATTCGCTCAACGCCGTGCATAAGCTGACCGCCGATCTTGCGACCGACAAAACATTGTATGCGTCGAGCAGCGACATCAACGGATTTTTCGATATGCCATACGGCGTGGCCGTAAAAAGCTCCAAAATGTACGTAGCGGATACTCTCAACGAGCGCGTCGTCGTATATTCGGACACGATAGATTGCATAGACCGCAAGTTCGCAATGCCCGTATCGGTGGCATGCGACAGCTCCGGCACGGTGTACGTCGCTTACGAATACAATAAGATCGGCGTGTTCCGGAGCGGCATATTCGAGATCGCGAACGAACGCACGATATCCGATCCGAAGCTCGGCAATATTTCGCAGATAGTCGTAAACGCCGATAAAACGCTTTACGCGCTGACAAGCACGGGACTGTGGAGCGTCGACAACGGCGATGACACGCCGCAGCAAATTTCGTCGGTGCGTTACAAAGCTTTGACGCTCGGCGTCGGCAGAGATAAGCTTTACGCGCTCGCCGACAACGCCGTATACAAGATTTCAAACGACGGCGCGACGGAATACTGCCCCGCGCCTGCGGACGCGGTATCGCTTGCGGTCGATCTCAACGGATCGGTGTTTATGCTCACGCCCGACGGGATAACGCGCTATCAAATACGCGAGGGCGCGGCAAAAACGGAAAATTTCCCGTTTACGTTAAACGGCGAAAGCTATTCGCTCGGCGGCAATGCGGGCGCGCTCGTTTTGTGCACCGTACAAAACGGTTTCGTCGATTACGGCGACGCCGTGATCGTCGACACGTACAAGCACCGCATATTCACCGTCGACGGTGACAAGCTCGGCGCGCGGCTCATCGACGGCAGCTTTGTTCCGCCCGACGTCGACGACGGAACGCCGCAAGCGCACGGCGATGGACTTATCCGCACGGCGCTCGGCGACACCGAAGTGTTTTCTTTGCCGATGGAAACCGAGCCGATATACACGATATCGCGCGGACGCAACGTTATTGTAGCGCAATACGCGCCTGAAGAGGCGCGCGAATACGCGCTCATACTGATCGACGATCTCGAAAACGGCAAACTCGTACAAGGCTATGTATACAAAGACGCATTGTCCGCGCCGTTGCCGTACTCGCCGCCGCCGTCGCCGACGGGCGCGGTATTCAACGCCGCAACGCCCGTATACAAATACCCCAGCCGCAACGCCAAGCCCGTGCGCGACTATGCCGCCGTCGACGGTAATACGCGGTTCGCGTTGCTCGACTTCGTGCAGTCGTACCGCGACGATTACGGATATCTTTGGTACAGGGTCGAACTCGAAAACGGGTGCGAAGGCTTTATATTGGCAATAAACATAAGCACGAGCAACTACGATCCGGTGTTTATCCGCCCCGCATACAACGCCGAGATAATATCGTACAAAGGCAGTACGTTTGCCGTCGGCTATCTGCTCGACGACGGAACGTATACCGAAATCGCGCAATTACCTACGGGCACTCAGCTCGAAGTAGTCGGCGCGTTCGACTCGTCCAAGCAATATACGGAAGTCAAATATGTCGACGCCGAGCGCGGCACGCTCACATGTTACGTCGAAACCGTGTATATCAAATACAACGGGGTCAACATAGTGTTGCTCGTTGCGATAGTTGTTATTATCGTCACGGTAATACTCGCGTCCATAATAATCGCGCGCGTGATGCACAATAAAAAGAAAAATATCCAGGACGAAAAAGACGAATAAACGGATCGGACGGTCGATGATCGAGAATACAAATAGTTTTATGAAAATAAACCCCTAATTATTCTCGTCGGACGTCGACGCGACTTCGCTTTCCTTTTGCAAAAACTCGACCGAGCCTATGGAAAATTCGTACGCGGTGCGCACTTCCGTGTTGTTATCGTCTATGCGCTTGGTGTACTGACGGGACTGTATGCGCCCGCAAACGTCTAATTTTTGCCCTACCGACGCGTTTTTCAGCAGTCGGGCATTTTTACCCCATGCGATGCACGGTATGTAATCGGACTTACTGTATGCGCGGTTAACGGCGAGCAATACGTCGCATATCTCGCGGTTGAACGGCGTAGTTCTGTATATCGGCGGCTTGCAGATGTACCCGACAAGCTCCGCGGTGTTGGGATTTGCGTCGGTCGACGGTTCGCCTATCTCTCGAGCGTAAACGCTCAGGATCAAGCGCGACCTGTCGCCTTCCGGACGGTTGAAACTGCGAAACTGCCCCGTAACGGCTATCGGCATGTCCGTATGCAGTTCGCTCGCAAGTTCTTCGGACGCCGTAACGGGGATCACGTCCAAATGCTCGGACAGACGCGGAACGTTTAGCTTGAACTCATAAAACCGTTCGCCGTACATATCGTGCGAATATTCGGGCTCCGAGCCTATCCTTCCCTGTAAGTAAACGGCGTTGGTTGGTTTGTCGTTTTTCATTCACGTACTCCTTTTTCAATGAGCAGACTCGTTTTCGCGTACGGCATTGCGCCGTATTTTTCGTTTGCGCGCAAGCGGCGCAACGAATCGCAAAGCAAAGTCCGCACAGCTTGGATCGCCGATGACGACAAGTCGATACGGAAAGGCGGCGTCAATCGCCTTTTATTTGCCTACCCGTATGATCGATCGTGTAGTTGTCTTTATAGATGAGCTCTCCGACCGTTTTGAACGTAAAGCCTTTGGCGCGCAAGCCGTCGATTATCGCGGGCAATGCGTCGAGCGTGTGTTTACCGTCGTTGTGCATAAGCACTATGCTTCCGTTTCGGCAATTGCCCACTACGCGCGACGCGATCTGCTCTTTGGAAATCCCCTTCCAATCGAGCGAATCGACGTCCCACTGTACGGTGTATAAACCCTGCTCCTTGGCTTCGGTCAACAACGCGTCGGAATAATCGCCGTAAGGCGGACGGAACAACTCGATCTTGCGTCCCGAAATACCTTCGATAAGCGATTTGGACGTAGACAGCTCCAACGATATCTGACTGCGCGACAGCTTAGACATGTACGGATGAGTAGCCGAGTGCGTACCTATCTCGATACGGTCGGACGCGGCGAGCTTTTTCAACTCGTCTTCGTACTTCTCCGCCCAAAAACCGACTAAAAAGAACGTTGCGCATGCGTCCTTTTCCTCCAGCGTTTCGAGTATGCCCAAGGTTTTGTCCGCGCCCCACGCCGCGTCGAAAGTGAGCGCGACCGCCTTTTCCTCCGTTTCCACGGAATAGATAGGCACCATCTTGGGACTGACATTGTTGTAGATCGCCGCCGCGCCGGTATAATACACACCCGTCAGCGCGAAAGCTATTACCGCAGCGGCTATTACCGCTATGATCACCGTCCGTCGTTTGACAACCAAAAATCTCATCGGACATCTCCAATTTTACCATATTTTATCGCGCGAATATTTGAAAGCTTTGTCGACTTTTGACTTGTTATGTCGCCGACTCACGCTTTCTACTCGCTTAAACTATGATATTCGGTAGCTTTCGGCAATAGAACGAAAACGCGATTTTACGTAAAAGAAAATCCGACGGTTGCCTGTCGGATCATCGTGTGTTTATTTTAGGCGCAAACGCCCTACGCTTTGCTCGCAAGCGTAACTATCCCGACCGTTCCGACGCCTATATGCACGCCGCCGACGGGACACATCGGCTCTACGTCGATACGCTCCACGCCGAGCTTGCGATACAGCCTGTCTTTCAGCGCGTCGATATTTTTGTCGTCGCCTATATAATACACGAGTATTCGGTCGAACTTGGGCGGCAAATGCGCTATCGCCGCATCGACCGCGCGGTTGAACCCGAGCGCTTTGGCGTAAATGGTAAGGTCGTTTTTGGCAAACTCGAATACGGGCTTGATCTTTAATATATTGCCGACATGCGACAACAGCTTGTTAACTCGCCCGCCGCGCGCAAGTTCCGTGAGCGACGCGGGTATAAACTGCATGGCAATGCGCTCTTTCAGATCGTCGACGAGCGCGACCAGCTCGTCGAATCCAGCGCCCGCCTGTTGCGCTTTTAACATCTCCTGCAAAAGCACGAGCGCGGATATGCCCGCCTCGCATGAATTGATCGCTATGACTTTTTTATCGGGATACTGCGCCGCCGCGATCGTAGCCGAACCGATCGTTCCGCTCAACCTGTCGGCTATCGTCAATATTATTATCTCGCTGTTTTCGTCCTCGGCGAATATCTCGTCGATCGCGTCTTGAAACTTGCGCGGCGACGGTTGCGACGTTTTGGCGGGGAGCTTGCTCCGCATAAAATCGCCGTAAAATACGTCCCAATCCTCGCGATAACCTTCCGTATATTCCTTATCGCCCAACAAGAGCGTAAGACTTACGACCTTTATTCCGTTGGCTTGCGCAAACTCGCGCGTCAGCCCGAACGTCGAATCGACAATAAATCTGACCATACTGCACCACCGTCGGCACACACACGTAAATGTGCGCCCGTATTAAGTTATTCACATTATACCATTTTTTAAACCGATTAGTCAATGTCGACCGCGCTCGCATATCCCGCATTACGCCGCATTTGGGCAAAAACGACCGTTTTTACGGGTCAAATTATCCTTTTATATATCAATTTAAGGCGATAATTACATTATAATATATTGACATAAAGGCGTTATTATTATAATATACGGTAGATTTTTTTGAGAATTCGGCTGTAAAACTGCGCAAAACGCTTGACAAAATCACGCAACGCGCATATACTGAAAACCGAAAAAG
>CANDGE010000027.1 GCA_947384195.1 uncultured Clostridia bacterium | reverse complement strand
CTGTCCGCTTTTTATTGTCGACTTACGGTGTTTTTTTGTAGACTACCTGTATTTCATTGTCGACTTTTTGTGTCCTTTTGTAGACCGTCCGCTTTTCTTTGTCGACTTACGGTGTTTTTTTGTAGACTTTTTGTATACTTTTGTAGACCTACGGCAGTATAAAGTACCGCCGAAACGATCCGATCAAAACAGCTTGGCGGTAATATCCAAAAACAATTTTTGCGGCAGTATGCGCCTTAAAAAATTCAATGCTTTATATTTCGCACCGACGATATACATCGGCTTTTTGCTCTTGACCGCGCACTTATATATCTTTTTGCTCGCGCGTTCGACGTCCATGCGCTTATGCTCGCGCCCGTCTATCTTGTCCGCCGAGCGCGCGGGCGCACTGCCGTAACGCTCGCCGCCGTCGCTGTGCTTGACGCGGTTTGCGGTGAACTCGGTACGGATATCCCCGGGACAGATCGAGCTGACGCGTATGCCGTGGTTTTTAAGTTCCATGTACAGTCCGAACGCCGCCATATTGACCGCGGACTTGCTCGCGCAGTACATAGCGCGGTACGGCAACGCGAACAGCGCGCACGCCGACGATATGAACACGGCGTTACTGCCCGCTCGCATATGTTTGAGCGCGCAACGCACGAGATCGAGCGCGCCCGTAAAATTGAGCGAAAACTGATATCGTATATCGTCGAGCGGCAACAGCTCGGTCGCGCCCGACAGCCCGCCGCCCGCATTGGCTATAACGGTGTCTATACGCCCGTGTCGGGCGGCGATCTCTTCGACCGCGCGCTCGACGGCGGCATGATCGGTAACGTCGACCGAAATATCGCCGTCGTTGCACACGCGCCGCGACAAGCCTATAACGGTATCGCCCGCCGCGCGGTACAGCGCGCAAAGCTCCTTGCCGATACCGCTCGACGCGCCCGAAATAACGACTATGCGGCGCTCGCGTTTTTTACTCATTCGTTTTTCTTTCGTCCGCGCTCGCGGTCGGCTCGACCGCCGCATCGGGCTTTGCGCCCGCCGTTTTCTTTTTTATCGGCTTTTTCGCGGGCTCGGCTTGCTCCGTTCCGCGCAGTCCGCCGAGCAAGCGGTTCATCGCAGGCAAAAACTCGGGCTCCGTCCTGTACCCTTCGGCGAGCAACGCCTCGTTGTAAAGCACCGTCACCGTATCGTCGAACATATCGTCGGGCAGGGTTTTTAGATTTTTTATCGCGGGGTGATCGAGATTGACCTGCAATACGCGCTCCGCCTTGACGGCGTTTCCCATCGCCTCCATAATGCGCTCCATTTCGAGCGACACGTCGCCCTTTGCCGCAAGGCAAACGGGATACGATTTGAGCTTGGTCGTAGCCGTGACCACCGCCTTGCCGGCAAGCTTTTGCTCCATGCGCTTCAATAAGCCTTCGTAGCCGCGCGTCTTGGCGGGCGAAGCATCCTTGCCCGACGCGATATTTTCAAACTTATGCCCGTTGTACGAATCGAGCATACGCGCGATAAACTCGTCGACGGGGTCTGTAAAGTACAAAACGTCCTCGCCTTTTTCGCGCGCGCCCTCGAGCTGAGGAAGCATGGATATCTTTTCGGTCGTTTCGCCGCACGCATAAAGTATAGGCGCTTTTTTACTGCGCTCCGCATCGTCGAGCGGAGCTTTGTTTTCGAGCTGTTCGACGTACTCCTTAAACGTCACGAGCTTGGCTTGCGCGTCCGAATAGTACATCAACAGGTCTTTGAGCTTGTCCTTTTCCGCGCCGTAATCGGAATACGCGCCGAATTTGATCGCCTTGCCGAACTGCTCGAATATCGACCGATATTTATCGCGATCGTTTTTGAGCAGCTTTGCAAACTCTGCGAGCAACTTTTTTTCCAAGCCCTTGGCGATGGCGACAAGCCGACGGTCGTGCTGTAAAGTTTCGCGCGAGATATTGAGCGCGAGATCGGGCGTGTCGACCACGCCGCGGATAAATCCGAGATATTCGGGCACGAGCTCCTCGCACCTCTCCATTATAAGCACGCCGTTGCAGTACAGCGACAGTCCGCGCTTAAAATCCTTTGTCAAATAATCATAAGACGGCTCGCTCGGCACAAACAGCAACGCCGTATAATCGACCGCGCCCTCGACGCGCGTAGATACGTGATACAACGGCGCGCGATAATCGTGATACGTATGCTTGTAAAATTCTTCGAGTTCGTTCTCGCCGAGCTCGGACTTTTGCTTTTTCCACACGGGCGTCATGGAATTGATGACGTCGTACTTTTCGACCGCTACTTCGTCCTCGCCGCTCAGACTGACGGGTATGCGTATGGGATATCTTATATAGTCCGAATACTTCTTGACGAGCTTGCGAATATTCCACTCTTCCAAAAATTCCGAATACTTATCGTCGTCGCCGTCGGGCTTTAACGTTATAATAACGTCCGTGCCCGCATCGGCGCGCTCGGCGGGCTCTATCTCGAACCCTTCCACGCCGTCCGACGTCCATTTATACGCTTGATCGCCGCCGACCTTTTTGGAAACGACGGTAACGCTGTCCGCGACCATGAACGCCGAATAGAACCCCACGCCGAACTGCCCGATAAGCTGTTCGTCGCTCGGCTTGTCCTTTTGCTCTTTCTTAAACGCTTCCGTGCCGCTCGCCGCTATGACGCCGAGATTGTCCTCAAGCTCGCGCTCGGTCATGCCGACGCCGTTATCGCTTACCGTTATCGTGCGCGCCGCCTTGTCTATTTTGAGCTCGATCCCGAAGTCGGCGGAAAGCGCGCTGTCCGTGAGCGACATGAACCTGCGCTTATCGAGCGCGTCCGACGCGTTGGAAATAAGCTCGCGCAAAAAGATCTCGCGGTTGACGTAAATGGAATTGACCACAAGGTCGAGCAATTTTTTGGATTGTGCTTTAAACTCTTTCATATCTTTTCTCCGATCGTTTTTTGCCTATCTGCTGAACCCCTTGCCGAAAACCTCGCTCGTGCTCGAAACGTACGCAAACGTATTGGGGTACTTTTTAAGAATGTTATTAAAGTCCGATACCTGACGCTTGCGCACGACGCATATCAAAAGCGCGCGCTCGCTGTGCGCGTACATGCCCGTAGCGTCCATTTTCGTGACGCTGTGCCCCAGCTTTTGTATGAGTTCGGCGGACAGCGTTTCGGGATCGTCGGTTATTATCTCGTACTTGATAGCCGATTTAAAGCCCGTGAGTATAACGTCGCCCATCATGGCGCTGCAAAACTGCTGCGTAAGCGACATAAGTACGGGCGTAAGATTATTGCCGTACACAAAGAACGACACGAAAATAACTATGCCGTCAAGCCCCATTATGAACCAGGTGATATTGGTCGCTTGATACTTTCGTTGGATAAACGCCGCGAGGATATCCGTTCCGCCGTTGGACCCGCCCGCGCGTATCATCATCGCAACGCCGACGCCGCCCAAAACGCCGCAAGCCACTGCGGCAAGCACGGGCTCGGCGGCGGGGTCTATAACTCCGCCTGCCGTCACGCCGTACTGCGGAAAATCAAACTGTTTCATAATCACCATGCCCGCCGACGCGAGCCCGATCGCCGCCGTGGACTTTATCGCGTACGACTTGCTCAAAAATATAAACGCCAATATTATAAGCGGCGCATTGATTATCATGTTGGTATAGCCGGTAGAGAACCCCGTTTTAAACTCTATCATGGTGCCTATGCCCGTTACTCCGCCCGGCGCAAAGTTGAACGACAGCATAAAACAATGCACGCAAATAGCGCGTATAAACGACGCGACGAGTATCGATATAGGCGCAACGACAAAATTATTTATGCGTTTTTTCGTCTTTTCGGACATGCGCTTACGCGCTTTTTTTTCGGACGTTTCGGTTTGTTCCATACCTGCTCCCGTTGCCCGAATCGGGCAAACTGTGTACATTCGGTATTATATCAAACCGCCGAACAATATGCAAGCAATTTAATGATTTCCGCACGCGCGAAATATCGTTAATCCTTAACTTTTCCTATCCGCTCGCCGCATTTGACGACCGTTTCGCGGTCAAGCGCGGTATTTGCGAAAAACTCGGGGTCGAGCGCCGCCTTATCCTTTTGCAACAGCAAAACTACCGTCGAACCGCCGAACTCGAACCGACCTTTCTCGTCGCCGCGCTCGAACCTGCCCGACTTGACGTCGTTGACGATGCGCCCCACCATCATCGCGCCCACTTCCACCTGCACCGCCGTACCGAAGTTATCCGTTTCGAGCACGGTATACTCGCGGCAATTCTCCGTAAACACTCGCCGCTTTTCGAGCGCGGCGGGCTGAACGGTATGCAACCGCCCTTTTATAAACGTGTTGCCGTCGGCTACCCCGCCGTCGAAAAAGAAATATCTGTGATAATCGGTGACCGTCAAACGAAAAACCAAACACAGCCCGCCGATAAACTTTTCGGCGAGCTCGGCGTTGCGCAACAAGCTTTCGACGGTATAGTCGAACCCCTTGATATTAAAAACGCCGTCCCGCGTTATCTCGTATGCGGAAAGCTTGGCGTCGCACGGCGAAACGAGCGCGGTCGGCTCGGTATCGAACGGGCGCAGCTCGGGCTTTATCCGCCGCGTAAAAAACGCGTTAAAACTCTTGTATTTTTCATCTATAAACTGCGACATGTCGATGCCGTGTTTCTTTATATACTTTTTTATCTTGCCGCGCGACAGCCTGCCGTCGAGATACCTGCCCGCCAGCTTGCTCACCCATCGGCTCGTCATCAGCCGAAGCACGGGCGCGCCCAGCCTGTTGTAATACAAAAATTTAAGCTCGCTCGGAACGGGCGGCTTGTCCACCGTTTCTCTCATACGGTAGGGTACTTTTTGAGCGGAACGAACAACGCCACGCCGCACACATAATAGCGAATAAGCGCAAGCGCGATGACCAGCACCGTCACTATCGCGATAGTTATTATAAGCCCTTTGGCTTTGGCTTTGAACATCTTAAACTTGATAACGAACAGCAAGCCCAATATAAAATAGCACGCCATCATCAATATACTGCGATATATCCAAACGCCCTGCGCGGTAAAGCCGAGCGACGCCGCAAAGCTCGGGTTATCGAACATAGTTGCGACAAGATAAAACAGCACGACGACAAACGCCGAGTTGGTGACGGGCAAACCTTCGTACGACGTGCGCGGCGCGGCTTCGGGATCGCCCAAACGGTTGAACTCCGACACATCGTAATACGCAAGCCTAACAAGCGCGCACAGCACGTAAAACACATAAAATATGACGTAATACCAGCGCGTCATGTTCATTGCGACGCCCACCATTACGGGCGCGATGCCGAACGAAACCATATCGCTCAGCGAATCTATATTCATGCCGAACAGCTTGTCGTTTTGCGTGCGGTTTTTACGCGTTTTGGCGACCATGCCGTCAAACGCGTCGCAAAGCGCGGACATCAACAGCAAAAACGCCGTTATGTCGTCGCGACGCGGACCGCCGTACGCCGCCGCAAAGCATATCCCGCAAACCGACAATGCGAGCGACAAATATGTAAGTATTACCCCGTAATGCCAAAACCCGACTATTCGCTTACTTTCGGTTTTCATCGGTACACTCCTTTTCTTCTCTCGTTGACCGCCGAACGCGGCAAGCCGTATGTATCCCGATAGCGCACGTGCGCGATTGTCACTATTGGTATATACCGTATGCGATAAAATAATACATAGACCGATCGCCGTGTATACGTTGACACCTAACCATTATACCCGTTTGCGCCGCGAATTGCAAGTAAATATGTAACACAAAACGCTTTCAATGTCGTAAGACCGACATTGAAAGCGTTTGCCCGAATAAAAAACGACGGCTTTATTCGTCATCACTCCAATCTACCAATTCATCAAGCGTTATATCAAATATTTTTGCAAGTTTGCACAATGTATATATGTCGGGTGTACTATGTCCGTTTTCATAATTGCTTACAAGACTTGCTTTACCGCATAATATGACCGCAAGCTCGCTTTGCGTCAAACCAAGTCTTTGACGATGATATCGTATATTCTCTGCAATACGCACCTTCATTGTAAATATATTTTACAAATATATTACAAAATATTGTTAAAAGTACAAGAAGCTTGTATTTTTATGAAATTCTTAAAAATCAGTTTTTTCTATCTCGCATTCAACAAGCTCATCAAGAGATATATCAAAAATATATGCAAGTTTGCAAAGCACAGAAATATCGGGAGTGCTGATATTATTTTCGTAATTGCTTATCAAACTTTTTTTACCACGCAATTTTTTCGCAAGTTCTTCTTGCGTTAAACCAAGCCTATGACGATGAAATCGTATATTTTCCGATATTTTCATTATCATATTACTTGACTATTGTACAAGCTTCTTGTATAATTTTGTTAAAAGTACAAGATACTTGTACAAATATATTTAGGGTGTATGCTATGAAAGATGTGATAAAAAAGAAAAAGTATCAAATATCCGATTGTTTGTTGATCAGTGCATGTAAAGAGTATTTTCACGAAAAAGAGCATTCGGCTGTTTGTGAAAAGTACGCTCGATTTATTTGTGATCAAATAAATAACAATACCGAGTATGCGGAAAAAGTCAAGCGTGCGATCGATGTAGAACGGATACTATTAAATCTTTTTTTGGAACAAGAACATTGGAGTAGAACATTTGTATATATGTATACAATGTTTTTAATAAATCTCAAAAGCATTGACGACGGTGACACGCAAAGCGCATTATTATCATATTTAAATATTCAAAAAGTCATATGCCGAAATTTAGCGATCCCGCATGATGAGTTAATCGAACATAGCGACGACAAATAATATCGTCGCTTTTTTACCGCAAATCAACCGCCTTGATCCCGCATTATTCATTATCCCCCATTCTTCATTGTTAATTATCATTAATTCCCGACCGCGTTTCATACAATATAGCATGGCTGTAATTTGGTTGATAATGCTGTGCGCGTCGCTCGGGCTGATGATATTCACCGATCCCGCCGCCGCGGTCAATTCCATGATAACGGGCGCGCACGGCGCGGTCGAACTGTCGCTCAATCTGATGGCGCTGTATGCGTTTTGGCTCGGGTTTTTTTCGCTTATAGAGCGGCTCGGACTGTCGCGCGGGCTGGAAAAGCTGTTGCGCCCCGTTATATCGCGACTGTTCCCGTCGTGCGACGCCGAAACGCGCAAGTTCATAACGATGAACTTGTCCGCCAATCTTTTGGGCTTGGGCAACGCCGCAACGCCGATGGCGATATCCGCTATCAACCGCATGGACACGGGCGACAAAAAAGCGTCGACGGATATGATAATGCTCACCGTCATTTCGGCGACGAGCCTGCAAATACTGCCCACCACCGTCATAGGTATGCGCGCGACGGCGGGCTCGGCTAACCCCGCCGACTTTTTGTTTCCGTCGCTGATAGCGACCGTGCTTTCGACGTTTATAGGGATCGTCGGCGTCAAGCTGTGCGCCAAGATATTCGACCGCCCGCGCAAAAACCGAAAAACCGAAATATCGACGGCGACCCCGCTCGGCGGCGTTACGGCAACGCAAAAACCGCGCCGCGCCCGCGCAAAACCGGATAAACCGAAAAAACAAAAACGCATAAAACTGGCGTCCGAAAAGCGCAAGGCGGTGAACACGTGAGCGCATACATAATCCCCGTTTTGTTTTTGGTCGTGCTCGCCGCATCGTTCATAAAGCGGCGCGAGCCGTACGGCGGGTTTATCGACGGCGCAAAGCAAGCGGTCGACCTGACTGTAAACGTATTCCCCTATCTTTTGGCGATAATGGTCGCGGTGGAAGCGTTTCGCGTATCGGGCGCGTCCGCCATGCTCGCCAATGCG
This sequence comes from uncultured Clostridia bacterium, assembly GCA_947384195.1. Classification (GTDB taxonomy): domain Bacteria; phylum Bacillota; class Clostridia; order Christensenellales; family Pumilibacteraceae; genus Anaerocaecibacter. Next base: position 12,740 of record CANDGE010000027.1, on the reverse strand, counting down.
CTCGAACCCGTATTGAAGTCTGTGGGACTGCCCAAAGAGCTTGCCGAGCTCATGTTTTTGCGCCCCGTATCGGGCGCGGGCTCGCTCGCCGTACTCGACGGGATATACACAAACTACGGCGCGGACAGCTACGTCGGCCGTTGCGCGTCGGTCATATACGGATCGAGCGAAACCATATTTTACATATCGACGATATACTTTTCGCAATCGCACGTAAAGCGCTTGCGCTACGCCATACCCGTCGCGCTGGTCGCAACGCTGACAGGCTGTATCGTCGGTTGCTATCTGTTGAGATTTTTTTAAACCGCATACAAAAACGGACGACGCTCTATATTCGCGCCGCCCGTTTTTTATTGCCGATCTATTCCTTTTCTTTTTCCTTGCTTGTCGGTTTGTTCTTGGTTTTGGTCTTTAACAGATCGAGCTCGGTCTGCATACCGTTCAATCTCCGTTCGAGCTCGGTCATTCTTTCGACAAGCTCCGCAAGCTCGTCGGCGGACGCGGCGACAGCCGAACCTTTGCCCGACTCGTCGTCTGCGACGTGCTCCGCAGACTGCGGCACTGCGTTTTCGGACATTTCCGCCGCCGCTTTTTTCAAGGCGCGTTCTTGCTTTTTCTTTATGCGTTTTTCTTTGCCCGCCGCCGAAAATCTTTGGAGCGCGGGTACGAAGTTGAACAAGCCGCGCCAAACAAGCAAGCCGAACGCGACGACGTTCATGAGCACGACCAAGAGTATCCACCATTCAAAGCCTTTCGTGATAGCGCGCGGTCCTGCGATCTCGACGGAATATTCGGTCTTTAAAGCGTCGCTTTTCGCAAACCGATACGTATTGCAATACGCGTACACTATCGACTTAGCCGATTCGCGCGCGAGATTGACGTCCGTCGCGTTGCTCATATCCAGTCTGCCGTATTTGTCGGCGTTGCCGTATGCGGGATTGAGCTGTGTATTGAGCCCGGCGCGCACGCCCTTGCGCAGATCCCAGCACGCCTCGTTGCCCATATCGAAGTCTGTGACGAACATGCCTTTAAACCCGAACTCGGTACGAAGTATGCCGTCGAGCAATTCCTTATTCGCGCCCGTCCACGTCGCGCCCATATTGTTGAACGAAACCATTACGCCCGTAGCCCCGCCCTTTTTGATAGCTATCTCAAACGGTTTGAGATAGTTCTCGCGCAGGTTCTGCTCGGTACACCACGCCCTTTCGTAGCCGAGCGGGCTCGAATCGAACAAAGCCAAATGCTTTGCAAAGCAATACACGCCGTTGGATTTTGCGCCCAAACAGAAGCTTGCCGCAAGATATCCGCTGAGTATCGGGTCTTCGCTGTAATACTCGTAATTCCTGCCGTTAAGATACTCGCGGTGCAGATTGATGCCGGGCGCATATATGCCCGCAAGCCCGAAGTTTTGCCCGTCCATGCCGATTATTTGTCCCGCTTGCAAAACAAGATCCTTGTTCCATGTTTGCGCGACGAGATTTTCCGCGGGAAGCGCGGTCATTTTCGAGCCTTTTACGTTGGGCGCGAGATTGGTGTTGTTGAACCCGCTCGGACCGTCGTAGTCCAGCCACTGCGGTTTGCCAATGCTCTCGACCGAGCGCGTGCCGTAGCCGCCGTCCTCGACGAATGCGCGCAACTCGTCCGGCGTAAGCTGATCCAAAAACTGCGACCAAACGGGATCTTTCCAGTTTGCCGGATCGCCTAATTTTTGTATGAGCTCGTCGTTATACACAAGCTCCATACCGCTGCCGCCGCCGTCGAATTCCTTTTTGCTCACATAGCTCCCGTCGCTTTTGGTGACGAGCCGCAACCCGCCGTCCGTACCCGTTACAGGCATTGCCGAATAATTATATGCGTCGTAATAGTACGAACTGTATTTGACCAACTCGCTGTTGGCGGGCGATCTGACCGCGCCGATCGTTCGAGTTCCCGCAAAGTCCGCGCGTGACAAGTATTTCCAGTCCGTGCCGAGCGTCGAGCCGTCGATAGGGCATTCGCCGTATGCGGTCATGCCCGTAAAACGGTTTTTGATCCGCCCGTTGGATACGGGGTCTTTGCGAAAACGTATCGCAAAGTCCTCTACCTTATATGTGAGCGTGTTTTGCTTCATTGTCTTGGCGTGGTGCGAATCGGTCATCAGTCTTATTTGATAATCACCGACGTCAAGCTCCCAGCCCGTCGCGCCGTTCTCGTTTTTGTCATAGCAGTCGTAGCTTGCAAGCTCGTACGGCGTAAACTCGAACGATACGGTATCCGACGCGCCCGGCGCAAGCTCCTTGGTCTTGGCAAAATCCAAAAGCTGTATCGCCGATTTTTCTATCCCGCCTTTATAGTACGGCGGCGTGAAGTACAGCTGAACGACGTCCTTCCCCGCGACCATGCCCGTGTTGGTCACCTTAACGTCTATTCTGAACTCGGTGGTTTTTGTCATGACTTCGCCGTCGGGCACGCTCGCCGACACGATCTCCCAATCGAATGTCGTGTAAGACAGCCCGTGACCGAACGGGTACTGCACCACCGCGTCGTAACCCGACTTGTTCAAAAACGTCTTGCCGTCGAAATAACCCTCGACGTCCGCCGTTTCGTAAAACTTATACCCGAGATATATGTCCTCGGTATAAACGGTGTCCGCAGTCAAAACAGTCGTGCGCGCGATCTCGTTTTGCTTGGGCTCGTACACGACGGTATCGGCAAGCTTGCCCGACGGTACTACGTCGCCCGTTAGTATCTTGGGTACGGCGGTCGCGCCCGACTGCCCCATATACCCGACGTTCATGACCGCGCCTATATGCCCGTACTCCGCTTCGTTATCGACGAACGTCATGTCGAATATCGAGCCCGTATTGAATATGACTATTACGTTTTTGAAATTCGACGTTACGAGCTTTACGAGCGATTCTTCCTCGGCGGAAAGCTCGTTGTACTCGCGCGTTTTGTCCTCGGGCAAACCGTATTTTTTTTGAGTGCTCGCAAGCCGACCCAAAAACTCGCCGCTGTACCGCGATATAACTATCGCCGCCGTGTCCGAAAATTCTTTGGCGCGCGCCGTCACTTCGTCGGTAAACACCTTTGACGTGACGGGTTCTTTGAGCGTAGTGCTCCTGCGCTCGCCCCAGTTTCCGCTCTCGCCCCAGTCGCCGTCCTCGTCCTTGCGGTGCTTTTCATACAGCGTGATTATTTCCTCGTTATACGTAAACCCGCTTTGCTTAAACGCTTGCAAAAGCGTGACCTTGTTATCCTCGTGGATTATGGACTTGCCCGACCCGTTGCCCGTGAGCAAAAATCCCGCGTCGGTCGCGCCCCAGCCGAAAATGTTGATCTTGCGGTTGGTTTTGGCGAGCGGCAGTAGGTTTTCGTTTTTCAACAGCGCAACGCCCTCGTCGGCGAGCTTACGCACGACCTCGTCGCCGCTTTTGGCGCCCTCTTCCACTTTGTCCGTATCGCCCTCGAGCTGAACGCCCACTCCGAGATACGTGGATATTATAGCCGAATACTTGTTGGCGAAATAGTCCGCGACTATCATTACGACCGTTACCAATACGGCTACTACTATGTATACTATCTGCCGCGGTTTGAGCAAAAGCTTTAACTTTTTCTTTTGCTTGCTTTCGTTTTCCGTCATATCAGTTTCTCTCCTTTATTATTGCCGTTTCTTCGGGCGTTTGCGATGCGTCCGATATCTCGGGCGTTTCAGTGCCGAAAGTGATGTCGATCCTGTCTATGTTAGGCAATTGATTTCCTACCTTGCCTATCACTTCTATCGTTATCACCGTATATCCCGCCGCAAGATCGACCGTAGCGAAATCGACGGTGTCCCACATGAACCATATATGATCGCCCGTGTAATTTTCGGGGAACGCTTTTCCTTCGAGTTTCAGATCGTTCGGGAGCGGTATCTCCGTTTTGTTTTCGCCTTCTCCCGCATATATCCTGAACATTAAGTTAAACTGCATATCGTCCATTCTACGCTCGGCGTCGTTATAACAAGTGGATGCCGCGCGCATGGATATACGAGCATTTTTCACGGCAACGTCCGAATAAATGTAATACGTCATTGTCGTGCCGATGTCGTAACGACATGCGTAATACTTGCCGGTATCGTCATTATTGTTGGCGTCGCCGTTATCCCAAATGTCATGCGCGCCCGTATACTTTACATAGCTCTGTTTATCCGCTATATCGCGCGCTTCCGCCTGCACCGTCATGCTGTCGAACACCGTAAGCTCGAAGCTCGCGCTCTGCGTTACGCCGCCCGACGTTACTTCCACGGTGAACGTGCCGTTTTGCGTTACGGTATAGCCGTCGGCGCAAACGTTGCCCGCCGCGTCTTTCACGACGAATTCGGATACGTTCTCGTTGACGACCCCGCCTTCATACACAGCCTTGACCGTCAGCGCGTCGGCGTCGAACACGCCGCCCTTTGGATAAGAAGCTATCGAATTGGAAAGCACTTCCACGCTTTGCACCTTGCGCTCGACGACCGTTATCGCTATCTCGAACTCGAAGTCCTTAAAGCTCAACGTCACCGACGAATCGCCCGCCGCGAGCGGCGCGGTATCTATGACCGCCGCCTTTTCCGCGGTAAACCCGACGTCGCCGTCGAACCCGTTTCTGTAAACCACGTCGAACACAAGCCCCGTAGCGTCGAACGTTTCGCCGATAAAGTATTCGGTTTTTGTCGGCGCGGTCGTCACCGTTATATCGGTAACGATATCGCCCTGCGTTATCACGACGGGCACTGTGACCGATACGGTAAACTGCGCCGTCTCGACCGCTCCGCCCGACGTTATCTCCACGGTAAACGTTATATCGCCGCTCTCGGTCAAAGCCACCGTGTCGCCGTCTTTGTACGTTTTGCCGTTTTCGTCCTTGACGGTATATTCGGTAACGGCTTCGTCGACCACGCCGCCCTCGTACACGGCTTTTACGGTAAGCCCCGAAAGATCGAGCGGATCGCCCGACGTGTATTCGGTCTTTGTCGGCTGTTGCGTTATTTGCACGCTCTCTACCTTGCGAGCGTTTACCGTAACTTTTATCGTCGTTTCGCAGCCCTTGTACCGTACTGTCACAAACGTGTCGCCGACGGTAAGCGGTCGCGTCGTAACGACGGTCAGCTTATCCGCCGTGAGCGCGGTATCGCCGTCGAATCCGTTTTCATATGACGCGGCAAACACTATGCCCGCGGGATCGAACGTTTCCCCGTCGAGATAAACAAGCTTTGTCGGTTGCGTCACTATCGTTATGCCGTTACAGCTGTCGCCCGCAAATACGATATCTATCCTGTCGATATTGCACATGCACTCGTTTTCCGCGAAATAGAGCAAAGTGAACACATTTTCGCCCGCCGCAAGATCGACCTTTGCGATATTGACGTTTATCCAATGGAAGGGGTCTACATCGTCGTTGAACGATCCGCTGCTGTACGGCCGACCTATGACTATCGCGTTATCCGAAATCCCGATCTCCGCATTATTGCCGTCGTAAAGCTTAAAATAGTTGTTGAATCGAAGATCCTGCATTTTTTTGTTGTTCGGGTCTTGAAGCTTGGACGCGATCCGCACACTGATCTGCGCGTTGCTCACGGCAACGTCCGAATAAACGTGCAATTCTATCTTGTTGTTTTTTACAACGTGCGTCAGGTATCCCGTGCCCGTCCACGTGCCGTTGTCCCACGTCCAAAAACCGCTCGATTCGGCATAGCTTTTTCCGTCCGTCGCCGTGCCGCCCTCCGCTTCTATGCGTATGCCGGGCACGATAGTCACGGTGAATCCCGCAGAGCGCGTGACGCCGCCCGACGTAATTTCCGCTATTAGATATATCTCGCCGTTTTCTCCGCCCGTGCCGAGCGCGGATCCGTCGGTGTATATATTGCCGCTTTCGTCCTTGATCGTATAGTTGACAGCGTTTTCGTCGATAAACCCGTCCTCATACGCAGCCTTGATCTTCAATCCCGTCAAGTCCAGCGTCATACCGAAATAATACGCGGTCACGTTAGGCAAAGCGGTTATCTCCATGCTTTGCAAAACGCGTTCGGTTACCGTTACGTCCACTTGAAACTCGTAGTTTTTGAATTTGAGCGTGACCTTTTTGTCCGTGGCAACGAGCGGGCGGTCCTCGGCGAGCCGTATCCTGTCCGCGCCCAGATCTTTATCGCCGTCGTAGCCGTTGCGATACGCGACGTCGAAAACTATGCCCGACGGATCGAACTTTTCGCCCGCGAGATACGTCGTTTTGGTCGGCGGAGCTTTTATCGTTATATCGGTGACGAAATCGCCCTGCGTATCGCCGTCCGTCATGCGCACGTCCAGCCTGTCGATGTTGGGCATACGCGCAGAGCCCGTGCTGTCTTTTATGCCCTGTACGCAATCTATCACTATCCTGTTGTAACCCGGCTTTATATCGTATCTGCCGAACGGCACGTCTGCCCAGTTGGTCCACATGCTGCCGCCGCTTTCCTCGCTCGGATACGGCTTGCCCTCGATGACGACGTCGTCGTCGATGAATATCTCTTCATCGTCGTCGCCGAAATACACTTTGCAAAATTGATTGAACTGCATATCGTCCATTTTTTGCTTATCATTGTTGCAAAGCGTTGCCGCCGCGACCAATACGAGCTCGGCGTTTTCGAGATACACTTCGGAATAAATGTAAAATTCCAGCCTTACCCCCGCGGTTATGTTGCCTATGTAACCCGTGCCCGTAAACGTGCAATCGGTCATTACCAGCCAGCCCTCGATCTGCGCGCCTTTAAGGATAGTATAACTCTTATCGGTCGGGCGCGGCTTATCGCTCTGCGGATCCCAATAGTCTTCCGCTTGCAGGCTGAACCCCGCGTACACGCTTATCGAAAAAGTATCCGTCAAAGTAACGTCGCCCGCCGTTACGGATACCGTAAGCTCGAAGTCGAGCGACGGCGTTACGAGCTTCGTGCCGTTTTCGTACACGTTGCCGTCGGCGTCGGTGACTGTGTAACGCGTTTCCGCATCGACGTCGCCCTCTTCGTACGACGCTTTTACGGTAAGCCCCGAAAGATCGAGCGGATCGCCTACGGAATACGATTTGGTATCGGGTTCGCGCGTTATTTCCATAGACAACAGCGTTTTGGGCGTTACCGTTATGTCGATAGGTTTTTGAACGCCTTCAAACAACAGCACGACCTGCTTAACGCCGTCATACAACGCGCCCGCAGGCGTCCAACCGTCGAGGTCGCTCGCGTTAAGATCGGTCTCTCCGTCATAGCCGTTTTCGTATACCGCGTCGAACAACAAACCCGCCGGATTGAACCGCTCGCCGTCTTGATATTCGAGTTTCGTCGGCAGTTGCTTTATCACTATGTCCGTGCACACGTCGCCCTCGGTCACAACGCCCGTGTCGCCGACGGGACCGGGCGGCGGGAGCTCTGTCGCGCACGCAAACAGCGTAAACGCGCACAGCATGAGCGCAACGACCGCCCCGAATAATTTTCGCACTTTTCTCATTATTTCCTCCGAGATAAGATTTGGAGCGTGCACAAAAAAATTCGGCACACAAACCATACGCCGAACTTAAACTATTTTCCTTTATATTACAACTTCAAATTCGTTATCCGTCGATTTATCGGCGTAACCCGCCGAAAACGATCCGCACACCATCGACTTACGCTTCGCGCTTCATGGGAAACAAAATATTAAGCGTAAACACATTGTTTTGCGCGGTGACGGACATTTCGCCGCCGTACTTGTTGCACAGCATTTGCACGGACTTCATGCCGTAGCCGTGGTACGCGTCGTCGCCCTTGGTGGTAAGCGGGAGCTTGTCCTTAAACACTATCTGTTTGTCGTAATAGTTGTAGATATTGATTATCAAAAAACCGCTCGTTTCCTTGACCGAAAGGCTTATAACGCGCTTGCCCGCATCCAAATATTCCACCGCTTCTATCGCGTTGTCTATTATATTGCCGAACAACGCGTAAAGATCGGCGCTCGTCATAAACGACAGCTTGCCGCCGTCGATGATGCAACAAAGCTTGACGTCGCGCTTACTGCAATACAGGCTTTTTTCCGTTATTATCACGTCGAGCGCCTCGTTGCCCGTTTTTACCGAACTGTCGTAAATGGATATGACGCTTTCTATTTCTTTGACGACCGACGCGTCGAGCGCGTGACCCGTGCCTATCGTGCGGATCTGATGTTTAAGATCGTGACATTTTTGGTTGATAAGCTCGATATTGGCTTTGCTTTCGGCGTATTGCTCTTCCTTTTCCTTCCACAGCCGTTTTATCACGTCGAGATCGTTGCGCAATCGCCCGCGGTCGTCCACGTCGAACTGCAAGTACATGGCGAAAATACAGCAAAATACATTGAACAGATCGAGAAAAACAAGATACACTCTGTTATAGTCCTTGCGGCTGTAAAATCCTATCACCGAGCTGACCACTATGTCGAAAAACAATACGACCACGGCAAGCACGAACATTTTTTTGTTGTCGACGCCGAAATCCACCCGCGCGCGCAAACGCTTCTCGACAAACAAGTAACCGAAAAAATACGTGACCCCGTACTCGAACAAATACAGCATGATTGTAAACGGATTGCCGCTTACAAAGGTTATGCCGCCGCTCGCGTAAATGAGCACCGAGTCGTACGTTCCGCTCCCCGATATATTGTGTTTATCCACTACGCCCATTGCCGTGACCGAAAGATCGAACAGCTCGTACGCTATATGCTGTAAGGTGTATGCGGCAACGCCGCAAAATACGATCTTGATAATGCGCTCGTCAAAGCATACGCACAGCGCGCCGAGCGTTATCCCGAATATCGCAAAATATACGAACGCGCTCCATATCCCGCTAAATACAGGCACGGCACAACACAGCCCGACCGAGCCTATCGCGGACAGCGGCAGCCGCAACCAAAACATCGGGCGGCGTTTCAGTCTGTAAACTATTACCGATTCGGCAAGAACAAGCTCGGCAAAAAATATGAACTTGTACCAAAACGCGGGGGTGAGCTCATACATATCAAGTTACCCCCCCCCCGAGCGCGTCGGCTATATCCTTCAAGAACGGTTTTTTGCGCGAACGGCTTATCGCCAAAGCTTCGTTGCCCAAATACACGGTAAAATCGTCCACGCCCGTAACGTAGTTTAAATTGACGAGATAGCAATTGTTACAGCGCGAGAACGCAAACCCCGTAAGCTTTTCCTCTATCTTGTTCAACGAACCGGTGGTCGTAACGTCGTTACCGTCGGCACAGTGGATAATTATTTTGTGATTGGCGACTTCGACATAGCGTATTTGCGGCACGATGACGACCGCCGCGCCGTTCTTTCCGGGAATGACCAGCTTTTTTTCGGCGTGCGAGCTTATGCGGTTGATAGCTCGCGCGAGCTTTAATTTGAGATTGTCGTACGACACGGGCTTTACCATAAAGTCCATCGCGTCGACGGCGTAACCGTTGACGGCGTACTGCGCCATGTTGGTCACGAATATCAATATAACGTCGGAATCTATCTCGCGCAGTCTTTCGGCGGCTTTCATTCCGTCGATGCCGGGCAGCTCTATGTCCATGAACACTATTTCGTAACTGCCGCAGTATCCGTCCAAAAACTTCAAAGCGTTGTCAAACACGGCAATACCGCACTCCTCGGCGTGATCGACGACGGCGCTTTTTATATACTCGCAAAGCTTTGCGGCGTCCGCTTTGCTGTCTTCGACTATCGCGATATTGATCATTTACGCTCCTGTATCGATGAACGGGTATTCACTTTATTTTATAACGCAATTCCGTTTTTGTCAATAGGAAAAAGAAAAGTCGAAAAATTAAATTTTTTGCGCTAAGGGCTTGATCTTGCTTTGAATTTATGCGCGGCGGTGGTACAATAATTATATTATGGGCGAAATTTTTTTAAAGGCTATACTTATTACGCTCGCGCTGTCGGCTTTTGCCGTGCCGAGCTTTATACTCAAAAAACTCGGCATGCTCGGCGACGGCGCAAAGCTGACGCTCGGCAACCTTTTGCTGTACGTTTGCCAACCCGCAATGATAATAGCGGCGTTCTCGGTGTTCTCCGACGCCGACTACGAGCTTATCCAAGCCGCAAACAAGCTCGATATCCTGCGCAACTTCGGGATCTCCGCCGCGCTGTCGCTCGGCGCCATGCTCGCCGTTTTGGGCGTTTGCAAACTGGTGTTCGTTAAATACAAAAACAGATCCGCCGCCGATATGTATACCTACATCGGCATATTTTCCAACTGCGGATTTTTGGGCGTGCCGTTCGTGCAGATGTTCACCGACGGCAATGTATTCGCCGTTATGTACCTTATGGTATTCAACATCGTGTTCGTCGTTTTGGTGTGGACGCTCGGCGTTTTTCTCATCACGCATAACGCAAAAGACATCAGTGCGAAAAAAGTGTTGCTCAACCCCACGATAATCGCGTCCGCCGTCGCGCTGTTGCTTTTCTTTGTTCCGCAAATAAACATTTTCATGCTCGACGGGTGCAGGGAGCTTTCCATCGTGCCGAGCGCGCTTTCGACCATGACCGCGCCCGTCGCCATGCTGTTGGTCGGGATCGCGCTTGCGGACATGCCGATAAAATGCCTGTTCACGGACGGCGGAGTTTACATCGCGGGCGTACTGCGACTTATAATCGCGCCGATCGTTACGTTCGCGCTTGCCGCGGCGTTCTATTACATGACGCGCACGGCGGTAGGCGGAGCGCTCGAAGCCGACTATATTTTTCTCGCGCCCGTCATTGCAATGGCAATGTCGCCCGCATCGGTATCGGTCGCAATGGCGGAACGCTACGACACGCAAAAAGATACCGCCGCCAAAGCTTTTATAACAAACACTCTGTTTTCGGTGCTGACCGTGCCGCTCGTGATAATGGCGGTGACCGAGCTGTGGAAGCTTATCGGCTGATCCCGTCGCCCGAGAAAAGCGTATTTATATACACCGCGCCGCGCATAATGCCGACCGCTCATTGCACAAACTAACCGCGGAGGCAACCATGGACAACGAACAAACCAAAGAACAACGGGTCGCGCGCGAACGCGAGATCGAATTTTTAAAGGAACTGCACCAAGCCGCTCAAATGGGCAGAGATACGCTCGAACACGTCAACGACAATATCGGCCCGGGCGCGCTGCGCGAAGCGGTCGAAAACGACATTTTCGATTATTCGGACGTGTGCGCACAGGTGACGCGCAAGCTCGAAAACAACGACGAACGACCCAAATCGGTGAGCAAGCTCCCGCGCATGATGGCGGGCATGATGATCGATATGAAGATCAACGACCAAACGCCCGAAAGCGAAGTCGCCAAAATGATCATAGACGGAACTACCAAGGGCGTTACCGAGTGCACGACCAAGCTTTCGACATACGCCGATCTCGACGACGACATTAAAAACATCGGCTACAAACTGTTATGGGTACAACAAAAAAACATCGACGAGATGCGCAGGTTTTTGCATAATTAAACGATCATTCGTTTGACAAGGTATTTTATATGTGTTAAAATACGCCTTACGGTCAAATCATCGGAGAACTTTCGATCCCGATCGAAAAGTTGATCGGGCGTGTGGGATCCGAGCGCCGCAAGTCTAAAACACGTCTTTTTTGTATTTTTCGCGCTTCTCTCGCTTAATGTACAACAAAAGTACATTCGCGCTCGTTTCGCTTAAAAATCCTAAAAAATACGTAGTTTTAGACGAAGCGGTTTTGGCGAGTGAAATATGTCGTCAGACACAGAAAATCGAGTAAGTCGTATGTTTACTATACGACGAGCGAGATTTTCACAGTATCACGGCATATTGCGCCGCCAAAACCTTACGGGCTCGAATCTCTCACGCCCTATGTCGAGCGGGCTCGGTAAATTTAATTGCCGAGCCCTTTTTCGTGACGCGACCGCAGGTGAAACATGTCGAAGCGCATACTCATTTCGGATAAATTCACGTTCGGCAAACTGTTGCGGTTTGCCCTGCCGTCCATAGTGATGGTCATTTTTACGTCGCTGTACGGGATAGTCGACGGTCTTTTCGTGTCCAATTTTGCGGGCGACGAAGCGTTTGCGGCGATCAATCTGTTTTTGCCGATATATTACATACTCGGGTCGTTCGGGTTTTTGCTGGGCAGCGGCGGAAGCGCGATAGTAGCCAAACTGTTCGGCGAAGGCGACGAAGACGGCGCGCGCCGACGGTTCGGCGGACTTTTGATAATCACCGTCGCCGCGAGCGCGGCGTTCACCGCGGTCACATTGCCGTTCATGCCGCAGATAGCGCGTGCGCTCGGCGCGACGGGCGACGCTTACGAATACTGCAAAGCGTACGGAACGGTCATGCTTTGCGGGCTTGCTCCGTTCGTTCTGCAATCGTTTTTTCAATACTTTTTCGCGGTAGCCGACCGCCCCAAGCTGGGGCTCGCCATAACCGTCGGCGCGGGACTGACCAACGTCGTCGGGGACTTCCTGCTTATTTACGTGGCAAAGATGGGCGTGACCGGCGCGGCGATAGCTACGGCGGCGGGCGCGTGCGTCGGCGGCGTCGTTCCGCTCGTGTATTTCTTTTTTAAGAAAGGCAAAACGCTGTACCTTGCCAAACCGTCGTTCGAGCCGCGCGCTATCGGCAAGGTGTGCGTCAACGGCTCGTCGGAAATGATCTCCAACCTGTCGGTCTCCGCGGTGAGCGTGATATACAACTTTCAACTGCTTAAATACATAGGCAATGCGGGCGTCGTGGCGTACGGCATAATCATGTACGTG
>CANDGE010000026.1 GCA_947384195.1 uncultured Clostridia bacterium | reverse complement strand
CGAGCGGCACGCTGTCGAGATATGCGTCGGCTATGCCCGTTACGAGATTTGTAGCGCCCGGTCCCGACGTAGCTATAACTACGCCGACCTTGCCCGTAGCGCGCGCGTAACCTTCGGCGGCGTGCGCCGCGCCCTGTTCGTGCGCCGTTTGTACGACGGTTATCCGCGGTTCTTTATACAGCTCGTCGAACACGTCGAGTATTTGTCCGCCGGGATAACCGAATACCGTAGTCACGTTTTGTTCGGTCAGGCATTTCACTATTGCCGCCGCGCCTTTTGTTTGCATGGGGTTTCCTTTACAGCAATGATTTTGGATAATTATATATTATTAATCGGTTTTTGTCAATCGTTTATATTGTTGACTTTGCGCGCGCGGCGGTGTAAAATATCCCAAAACAAACGAGGAGCTTATTATGAAAGTAACAAGCAAGCAGAACAATTCGCACGGCTGTATCATTTGCGGAATGGATAACTCGGCGAGCGTAAAGGCGCAGTTTTACAATATGGATGACGGTTCGGTAGGCGGACTGTTCACTTTCCGTTCCGAGCACCAAAGCTATCCCGGCAGGGTGCACGGCGGTATCGTTTCCACCATGATAGACGAGCTCGCGGGGCGAGTGCTGTGGGTCGACCGTCCCGAGTGCATTGCGGTAACTATGGATATTTCGGTCAAATTCCGCAAGCCCGTGCCTTACGACGTGCCGCTCAAAGGCAGAGGCGAATACACGCAAAAGCTGTCGCGCGCGTACAGCGCCAAGTGCTGGGTGCTCGACATGGATAACAACGTGCTCGCCGAGGGCGAAGCCAAATATTTGATAATGCCCGCCGAAAAGATAACCGACGCTACGCTCGAACAAGAATTGGATATATACATACCCGACGAAGTGACGGAAATAGACTTCGGATCGATAGAAAATCGACGATAGTGCGGAATGACGGATCATTAAGGATCGGGAATGAGAAATAAATTCAGATGAATGCGGTACGGAGAAATCAAGATTTCCGCACTGTTATTTATTGTAATTTTTAATTACCCGACGTTTTTAAATTTTCATATCGCCGCGTTTTATCCAACCGAATTTGCGCATGAGCTCGGAAACGCCCAAAGCGACTGCGGCGGGCACTATTATATAGCATACGAGCACGGCGATAAGCACGTACCACCATTGCAAGCCGCTTTGTATGGACGTCATAAACGTATTGATGACGCCAACGAGCCCCGCAGTGCCCATGCCGCTTCCCGTAGCGTCGCACATGATCTTGAACGCCGCGGAAGCGAGCGGACCTGCCACCGCCGATGCGGCGACGGCGGGCAACAGTATTCTCGGGTTTTTACCGAGATTGGGTATTTGCAACATGCTCGTTCCTACGCCTTGCGAAACGAGCCCGCTCCAACGGTTTTCGCGAAAGCTCGCTACTGCAAAGCCTATCATGTGCGCGCAACACCCCGCACATGCCGCCGACGCGCCTATAAGCGCGTTTTGCGCGAGCTCGGGCGTGTCGATGAGCGGCGACGTGAATATCATCACGCCGAACGCCGCGCTCGACGTGGGCAGGGTCAACAGCAAGCCCATTATTACCGAAACGAGTATGCCGAACGATATCGGTTCCCAGCCGATAGCCATGGATACGCCTTTGCCGAACAGCGCGAACAGTATGCCGAACGGTATGCCGAGCGCGACCGCGCCGACCGTGCCCGCAAGTATCGCAACGAGCGGCACTAATATTATATCGACGGGCGTTTTGCCTTCGACGAATTTGGCGACTTCTATCGCGGCGACCGCGCCCGCAAACGCGCCGACGGGATCGCCGACCGTGATCGACGGGTTAGTCGACGCGCCGTAAATATGCACTCCCGACATGGCGAAAATATTAGTGATGTTTGCGCCGACCATGCCCGCGACAGCCGCCGAAAAGCTCGTAAGCTTTTTGGCTTTAAGGCTGTGCGCTATGCCTACGCCTATTCCCGCGCCCATGAGCAGTTTGCCCACATAGCCTATGTAGCCGACTATTTTACCGAACGGATTATCGCCGCACAATGTTCCGAGCTGGCTTATTATGGTGCCGATTATGAGCGTGCAAAAAAGCCCGAGCGCCATGCCCGAAAACGCTTCTATAAAATATCGGTGCGCAAGGCTTTTCGCAATGCGCGCCGCGCGTTGCCGCTTGGTTTCGGCGATTTGCTTGTCCGCGGTTTCTTCCGCTTGCGCATTTTCGTTTTCGCGCACGGGCATATCGACGCCCGAACTTTGTTCGGGCGGTTCGGCTCGTTGGACGTTATCCGTTTGTTCGTTCATATTTACTCCGCAATGTTTGTTGGGATAAGTATACGCCTTTTTGCCGCGCAATGTCAATCGCTCGGGGTCGGCGTTGCGAAAAAATGTGCGCAAGCCGTCCGCGTCGCGCATAGCCCGTGAAGCGCTCTCTCGAAAAAAACGAAAAATTTTTCAAAACGTATTGACAAATCAATAAAAGTGTATTATAATGATGATAAGTAATGAAATTACGGGGAGAGATTTTCGTATTTATTATGTATCTTGCGGGTAACAACGGGAGTAAACGGGATAATGAGAAATAGGATCGCATTTAAGAGCGTATCGCTCGGAATTGCGACCGTTTTGCTGTTTTCCGTACTTCTTTGTGCTTGCGGTTCGGTCGCAAACGATAATACATCGTCCGACGTGACTGTCGAGATAAGCCAAGCTTCATGCGAAATAAACGCGTGGGGGGGGGTGCATTTACTGTTCGCCGCGGCGTCCGACGGATCGGAAATAGAGTGGTCGAGCAGTGACGAAACGGTTGCCGTCGTATTCGACGGCGAAGTGACGGGCAAAGCGCCCGGGCAGGCGAGCATAATCGCTTCCGCCGGAGCGGCGATAGCCATATGTATAGTAACGGTCAAGGGCGACGGCAACGTCGACGAGCCGAGCGTACCCGAACGACCGAGCGTTAAAATAACCATAAGCCATGCTTCCGCGACAGTGGAGGTGGGGGCTGTTTTTGCTTTGTACGCATCTGCGTCTGACGGGTCGCAGATAGTGTGGAATACCGCCAATCATTCCGTTGCTACCGTTTCCGACGGCTTGGTGACGGGCAGAGGCGTCGGCTCTACAAACATATTCGCTACGTCCGGTACGGCGGTCGCCAAATGCACGGTAACGGTAACTCCGTCGCGCGATCCGTCGTCGAGCGATCCGGAGATCGACGCGCCGAGTGGATATTCGCTCGTTTGGCACGACGAGTTCGACGGCGATTCTCTCGATATGACCAAGTGGGGATATCAAGTCGGCAGACGCGACAGCTATAACGGCGCGGTCGGTCCCGATGCTTGGGGCAACAGCGAGCTTCAATATTATACGGACGGCGGAAACGTGAGCGTTTCCGACGGCACGCTTAAAATAACCGCAAAAAAGGAAAGGGCGGGCGACGCCGATTATACGTCCGCTCGTATCGTCACGCGCGATAAAGCCAACTGGACGTTCGGCTATATGGAAGCGCGCATGAAAACGCCGACGGGCAACGGTATGTGGCCGGCGTTTTGGATGTTGCCGCAACCCACGGGCGACAGCGGGACGGACAACGAGTACGGCGGTTGGGCGGCAAACGGCGAAATAGATATAATGGAAGCCAAGGGCAGGCTCGGCAACGTTGCGGACACCACATTGCATTTCGGCGGAGCGTGGCCGCAAAACAAATATTTGACGAAATCGACTACACTGTCGTCGAGTACCGATCAATGGCACACCTACGCAGTCGATTGGACTGCCGAGTATTTGGCTTGGATCATTGACGGCAAAGAGGTTTTCAGGCTGAACAACGATCAATGGTACAGCGACGCGTCGAGTTCCGCGAGCGCGCCGTTTGACAAGCCGTTTTACATACTTTTGAATCTCGCCGTCGGCGGCACATACGATCCCGCCGGAACTAACGCTTTTCTTGCGGCGGACGATTTTACGCAAGCGACTATGCAGGTGGATTACGTACGGGTATTTAAAAAGCTGAAATAATTTCGGAGCAACAAGCCTTAAAGCTTTTGTTTATATTTGTTTAGGAGGATATGATGAAAACAAGGACAAAACTCATGACCGTTTTTGTTGCGGTTATACTGAGTATGACTGCGGCGCTATGCCTTATCGGTTGCAACGGCGGCAATGCGCTCAACATTTCCAAGACCGAGCTTACCGTAGCGGTAGGCGGCAGCGCAACGCTGACCGCGTCGCTCGACGGCTCAGACGAAAAAGCGGAGTGGTCGATCGACAACGACGAGATCGCGAAGCTTCTCACGATAGGCAAGCTTTGTTCGGTCAAAGCGCTCAAAGAAGGCACGGCTACGATAACCGCGCGGATAGGCGATTATACCGCCACGTGCGCGCTTACCGTAGTTCCCGACAATACCGAGACGGTAAAGATATTCGACGGTGAAACGGAAGTGTCCGAGATCTCGGTAGAATACGGCGCGGGCAAGGCTCTTACCGCTGTCGCGTCGCAGGGCTCGGCGTTGACTTGGAGCTCGTCCAATAACTACGTCGCTACCGTGGAAAACGGTCAAATAACGTCGGTGCGTCCCGGTACGTGCGTTATAACCGCGCAGGTAACGCCGTCGGTAAAGGCGGACGTTAAAGTTAACGTCGTTCCGACCGACGGCATGGATTATTACGCGTTTACATATGCCGACGCGGCGGGCAACAAGGTCGGCGACGTCGAAGGCTCGGAAAACGCCGAGAACGATAAGTTCTATTATTGGTCGAGCAAGTTCGCATGGGGCTTTCAGGAGATAGTGGTCGATTACGCCGACTATATAGACGGCGTGGCGGCGTTCAAGTACACCTGCGATTACGACAAGGGCGTGTATTACGGCTTCCAGCTCAATTACAAAAACAGCAAGCACCAAGTAAACAAATATTACAAACTCACCGCAAAGATCAACGCGGAGGACGAATATCTCGTAACGCTCAACGGCACGGTGCTCACGCTCGCCAAGGGCGATAACGACGTTACCGTGTTTTACAAGTATACGGGCGAAACGTCGTCGTTCAATCTCGTCATGGGCACAAACGACGGGTCTAATAACGGCAACGGCACGACCGTGCAAAACGCGTGCGTCGCTATCACCGATATCGCGTGGGAAGAGTTTACTCCCGTCGCGCTCGCTACGCCGTCGTTCGAGATAATCGACGGAACGGGCGATAACGAAGGTAAAAAGGTGCTCGATATAACCGATACCAACCCCGACGGCGCGGTCAAGGAATACCGCATGAATTTCTACGGATCGGACAACGTCAAACAGCGCGTCGCCGTCGTCGAGAACGGTGCGGCGTTCGATCCGACTTATCTCGAAAACGGCACGTACACCGCAAAGCTCGTCGCGTATCCCGCCGACATGAGATACACCGTATCGGCGGAGACCGACGGAGTGGAGATCGCGGCGAATAACGAGAACGGCGCTGTCTACGAAATGCAAAACAACGGCGTGCGTCCCGCGACGGAATTCATAGGTCAGTGGTCTTACTGGTCGTCCGATTGGGTAACGTGGGAGACCAAATCGTATGCAAACGGCGTGCTTACCGCGGGCTTCGGCAACAATAAGGGCAATTGGTACGATACGCAGTTATTCTATAAAAACCCGTATGACGAGAACGGCAAGATCTATCGCGCGGCGCTTAAAATAACCGCGCCCAAGACGGGCAGAGTAACGATCAACGGCGACGTGGTCACGCTCGAAGAGGGCATGCACGATTACGACGTAGTTTACCGCGCCGACGGCGGGCAGTCCATACAAATACTGTTCGGCGTTAACGGCGAAAACAGCAAACAGGAGATAACCGACGGACCCGTAACCATAAAGATCGAGTCCTGCGAGCAGGTAACGCCCGGCGTGCTCGCCGCGCCTACGTTTACGGTAGAGGACGGCACGGGCGATAACGACGGCAAAAAGATAGTCAACATTACCGATCCCAACGGCGACGGCACGGGCAGCTATACGCTCGGGTTCTTTGCCGAAGGCATGGATAAACCGCGCTATACCGTTGCGGTCGAAAACGGCGGCGCGATCGATACGTCCAAGGTCATCAACGGAAAGTATGTGCTCCGCGTAAGAGCCAATCCCAAAAATCTTATGTTCGTCGAGTCCGAGTGGTCGGGCGGATTAAACTTTACCGTCGATAATCCGGGCGGCGTCAAGTACGATCTCGATACCGTGTTCGCCGCAGGCGACGCGATCGAAAACCCCGGCATCTGGGGCATTTGGGCGGCGCAGGCGGCTTGGTGGATCGAAGGCGGCGTTGCAGCCACGATCAATTCGGCTACGTACGACAACGGCACGATAACCGTCGACTTCAGGCTCAAAGGCGGGGATAAAGATTGTACCTACGGTTTGCAGGTCAACTACGTTAATCCCGAATATACGCAGGGTACGTCGTATGCGTTCGATATTGTTTCCACCGCCGATATCAAGATCAACGTCGAAGCGGGCGGATGGAAAACTCAACAGCTCACGGCTGACGAAACACGGCATTTCGTGGGCGGCGGCGACAACAGCTTCTATCTGCAAGTCAACGTTGCGGCTAACGAAGAGATAAACGCGGTGATCACAATAACGAATGTCGAGTGGGGCAATTTCCAACCCGATCCCGTCGAACCCGATCCCGTCGAGCCGGACAATCCCGATGTACCCGACGGCGCGACCGCTATCGAGTACACGTCCATGCAGGATGCGGCGAGCCATAAAGACGAATGGCGTTATTGCAACACAAACGGCGTGGGCACTAAAACCGCCACTGTGGAAGCGTGCTATATACAGGACGGCGAAATACACGTCAAGCACACTGCGATAAGCGCGGACTGGACGAGTATGCAGTTGTTCTACCACATGTCGGCGGGCAAGCAAAAATGCGATCTTACGTTCAAACTGCATTCGTCCGTTGCGGGCAAGATAACGATCAATGCGGGCGGATATAAAGTGGTGGATATAATTGCCGGTGATAACGAGATCTCCGTCGAGTTCGAGGGCGCTATGCTCGGCATAGTGTTCGGCGTGTTGGATCAAGCTCCGCTTTCCGGCGAGTTTGTGATAAGCGATATCGCGTACAATCAAATAACTGCCGTCAAGCTCGCCGCGCCGTCGTTCGAGTACGACGCGGAAACGGGCGTGATAACGATCTCCGATCCCAACGAGAACGGACCGAAAAAATATAAAGCCAATTTCTACGATTCGGAAAACACGCTCGTTAAATCGGCGAACGTGGAAAACGGCGAGATGCTTCTTACGAGCGGACTCGAAGTCGGCACATATACCGTAAAACTCGTCGCGATCTCGGGCGGCAGCGAACGCTTTACCGATTCCGACGAATCGGAGGACGTCGCCACAGTCACCGTAGAAACAAAGAGCAACAAAGAGCCTGTGCAAACGGGTACAAATGCGGACCTGGACGCGAATTTGGACAAATGGTTGCTTTGGGTATTGGGCGATACGACTACGACAGAAAAGTGCGAATACGATACCGAAGAAAAGACGATAACGCTTAAATTCTCGTATAAGAATGAAAACGTTACGCCTTTCGACGTGGTGCGCTTGATATACCGTCAAAACCCGCCTACGCAAAAGAAGTATTTGAGAGTGCAGGTGACCGTAGAGCATGATTGCTATATCACATCCATTGTCGGCGGAAATAAAGAGATAGCGCTAACGGCGGAGAATAACGGTACCGATATTTACTTGCCGTGCGTAGGGCCCGATGTTTGGTTTGCAATGGGCGGCGTGAGCAATCCGACGGCTTCCAACATCGCAGATCAAACGATAATCATCAAGATCGTCGAATTTACCGATACCGTGCCTACGACAAAGCTCGCCGCGCCGTCGTTCGAGTACGACGAAGAAACGGGCGTGATCACGCTTACGGACGTAAACGAGAACGGACCCAAAAAGTACAAAGCCAACTATTACAAAGGCGAAACGCTCGTAACGTCGCTCGACGTAGTAAGCGGCGAGGTGTTGCCCACTAACGGTTTGGACGTAGGCGAATACACGGTCAAGTTCGTAGCGGTGGCTAACGGCGTACTCGGTTTGGCGGATTCGGACGAGTCGGAAGAATCTTTGACGCTTAACGTAGAGACCAAAAACACCAAAGTGCCGTTGACTTCGGTCAATAACGACGGCGAAGATCTTAACAACAACCGCGATAAATGGGTGATATGGGCGCAACACGTAGACGTGAGCGAAAGCACATACGATACCGAAACGGGTACGATTACCGTATCGTATACTTACCAAAACCCCAATGACAAACCTTGGTATTCCGTTAGGATATTGTACCGTCAGACGGCTCCGCCCAAGAGATATATCAAATTTACGATCAATGTCGAACAAGCAGGCGTTTACACGATCAACAATAAAACATATAATCTCGAAGCGGGCGATAACGAGTTGTATGTCGAAACATTGGGCACCGATGTATTTATAGTGCTCGGCGAAATGAATGTTAATCCTGGACGCGACGCGCAAACGGTCACGATATCGAACATCGAGTTTACCGATACCGCGCCGCCGTCGGACGAATGATGCTGTAACTAAACAAATACGGAGACGAAAATGAAGATCAACATCAAATTCGGGACGAAGCAGATAATACTGACGTGCGTCGCGGTCGTTCTTATCGTCGTGCTCGCGCTGGTCAATTATTTTCTCGATTATTACTCGCTTATCATACACAGGTTTTTAGCGGGAGATTCGGTCGACGTGACGCAGGGCGAAGTGGCGGATGCGCTTACCGTCGCCGACGAGAGCGTTCGCGAGGTCGCGGGCGAAAGCATGGTATTGCTTAAAAACGAAAACTACTTGCCCAAGAAAGACCTGAAAAAAGTCAATCTGTTCGGATACGGTTCTACCGACGGCGGATTTTTGCTCACGGGCGGCGGCTCGGGCGGAACTACCATTCTCGATACCGACGCCAAGGGCAATCCGCGGATCAAGGTCGACCTTACCGACGCATTCAAGGAAGCGGAGATAGAGTATAACGCCGAGCTTATCGCGGCGTACGAGAGTTTCAGCGACGTCGACGCGGACTACCGTTCGGGCGGTTCGACTAACGCGTACGTCGCGGCGAGCATGGTCAATCCCGGCGAAAGCTTTTATACAGCCGAGCTTATGAGCAAAGCCAAAGCGTTCTCCGAAGTGGCTGTGGTCACGCTCAGTCGTTGGGGCGCGGAAAACGTGGATATGTCCGCCGGCGGCGAGCTCAAAAATACGGGCTCGTATAAAGACGGCGCGTATCTCGCGCTCACGACGGAAGAAAAAGCCATGCTGGACAAACTGCGCGACAACGAGTTCGACGTCATCGTTTTGTTGAACGTTTGCAACAATATGGAGCTCGAATTTTTGGAAGAGTACGCCAATATAAAGGCGTGCCTGTTCGTCGGCATACCCGGGCAGTCGGGCGCGGCGGCGATACCCAAAATTTTGCGCGGCGACATAAATCCGTCGGGCAAGATGAGCGATATACTTCCGTATTCGTACAGAGAGTACGACCCGACGTATCTCAATGCGACCAAATCGGGCAACGATCTGGTCTATCAGGAAGGGATATATTTCGGCTATAAATGGTACGAAACGGCGGACGCCGACGGATATTTCGCCGACGTTACGCGCGGCGACAAAACGGGCTACGATGCGGTCGTGCAGTATCCGTTCGGTCACGGGCTTTCCTACACTTCGTTCGAGTGGAGCGTCGTCGATTGGAACGGCTTTACGGGCGGGTTCGATCCCAACAAAACGTACGAGATAAAAGTCAAGGTCACAAACACCGGCAACGAGCCCGGTAAGGAAGTCGTTCAGCTTTACGGTCATGCGCCGTACAAAGCGGGCGGTATAGAAAAAGCCGAGCGCGTGCTTTTGGACTTCGCCAAGACGCCGTTGCTGTATCCCGACAGCCAAGAGGGCGACAATAAGCCGAACAGCGCCGAGGTCGTATTGAGCTTTACGGGCTACGATCTCGCTTCGTACGACGCGTACGACAAAAACGGCAACGGGTTTCGCGGCTACGAGCTCGATAACGGCGAGTACACGATAAGCGTTATGTACAACTCGCACGACGCGTTCGAGTCAAAGACGGCTACGCTTTCGAGCGGCGTCAGGTTCGAGAACGATCCCGTGACCCGCAAGCCCGTCGGCAATCTTTTCACCGCCGACAAAGCGTATGCGAATTGTCCAATCGACGGCAGTACGGCGTACGCGAGTCCGATAGACTATCTGTCGCGCGCAAATAAGTTTGCAAACTTCCCGACGAGCTCGGCGGGCACGAGCAGGGACAATGTCGTCAACGCCGCGGTCGGTTACGATTACGACGGATATAACAATGCCGACGTTAAAAATTACTCGTACGGCATGGACGTGGGGCTTTATCTCGTTCAAGCAAAGGACGGCGAAAGCAGTAAGCGCGCTACCGCCGCGCAGTTGAGCGGCGACGATACGACTGTCGAACTCGAATTCAACAAGGATCTCGTTAACGAGCTTCTCGATTACGACAACGACGAGATCTGGAATATTTTTCTCGATCAAATGACGCGCGACGAGATCAAAAACCTGATAGGCAACGGCGGATTCCGCACCGTCGAGGTGTACAGCATAGGCAAGCCGCGTTGTACGGATAAGGACGGTCCCGCAGGGTTCAACAATAACGTCACCGAGGCGGGCAAGGCGAGCTCGTACACGCTTTGGCCGAGCGAATCGCTCATCGGGTGCAGCTTCGACAAGGCGCTCGCCAAAAAAGTGGGCGAGGTCCAGGGCGACATCGCCAAAGCCATGGGCGTCAACGGCTGGTACGGTCCGGGCGTAAACCTGCACCGTTCGGTGTACAACG
Organism: uncultured Clostridia bacterium; assembly: GCA_947384195.1. Classification (GTDB taxonomy): domain Bacteria; phylum Bacillota; class Clostridia; order Christensenellales; family Pumilibacteraceae; genus Anaerocaecibacter. The sequence goes on along the minus strand of CANDGE010000026.1, from coordinate 10,045 downwards.
CGCGCAACTACGAGTATTACAGCGAGGATCCCGTGCTCAGCGGCAAGCTTGCCGCCGAAACGATAATCGGCGCGAAAAACAAAAACCTGTATTGCTATCTCAAACACTTCGCCGTGAGCGAAGCGGGCGTCAATCCCAAAAACGTCAATACGTGGTTGACCGAGCAGACAATGCGCGAAAGCTACCTGCGCGCGTTCGAGATCGCGGTCAAGCTCGGCAAGGGCAACGCGATGATGAGCGCGTTCAACCGCGTCGGCGCGACGCTTGCGGGATACAATCATGCGTTGCTAACCGACGTGTTGCGCACGGAATGGGGCTTTAACGGCAGCGTTATAACCGACTGGTTCGAGGGCAGGGGGTACATGGACGACTTTACCGAAGGCGTGCGCGCAGGCAACGATCTGTGGCTGGGCGGCACGACCGAAAAACCCGCCGATCTCGATCTGAATAAGCCCGACGTCGCTTACGCCGCGCGCAAAGCGGTCAAGAACATAATCTACACATATATCGTCACCAACGCCGAAGGCGGTTCGGTCAAGGTGAACGCAGAATCCAAATCGGGATTGTTCATCGCGTTGTGGGCGATAATAGACATACTGCTTATCGGCGGCATAGCGTGTTGCGCGGTGTTCTTCTTTATAGATCCGCGTAAAAAGACGCCCGCCGCGCAGAGCGTCGGCGACATAAACGGCGGGAACGGTAACGATCCGCCCGCGCCCGACGTTAACGACCCGACGAGCGATGTGGCGTCCGAGTCCGCCGAAGCCGACGCGACCGACGACGGCAAACCCGACTGAAAAGCAAATATATAGGATACGACGTAACAAAAACCGCGGCATGATAAATGTCGCGGTTTTTTGTGCGTTTTGGTGCAAAAGATCGTGCTGCGAGCAAAGCGGATTGAGCGTCGACGCATGAAGAAACGGCGAAGGATCGCGTCAAAAACGTCGCGAACCCTTGACACGGGGGGGGGGGTAATATGCTATACTTGTTAAATGTGATATTGCGCGTTGTGCGATAGGGTTCGTGGTGGTGAAATGACGGTGTGCACTTGTGTGCATAATATGAACGGCGCTATATACGTAAACGAAACGGAGGAGCTTTTTTCGTTAAATGCTTAAAGTGGTTTTGGTGGAGGATAACGTCGAGGCGATGGAAACGGTCAAGGCGTATCTCGAAAGGTATTCCGAAGAGAACGGCTTGCAATATCGGTTTACTTGGTTCGACAATCCGATAAACTTTTTGACGAAGTACAATCTCGATTACGACGTTATTTTTTTGGATATACAAATGCCCAATATGAACGGCATGGATCTCGCGCACAAGATCCGCGAAAAGGACGACGCCGTGCCGCTGATCTTTATCACCAACATGGCGCAGTTCGCGATAAAGGGTTACGAGGTCGGCGCGTCCGACTTTATAGTCAAGCCCGTATCGTACTATGATTTTTCGTTGAAGTTCGAGCGTGTCGTCAAAAAGCTCGTCAAGCAGTCCGACGAGATAAGGATAGCCGTGAGCTCGGGCGGGTCGACCAAATACGTGCTCGCGCGCGACGTCATGTACGTGGAGGTTTTAAAGCATAGATTAAAGTACTATACCGCGGACGGCGAGTACGACGCGTCGGGCAGTCTTTCCAAAATACAAACGTTGCTCGAACCGCTCGATTTTGCGCGGTGCAATAATTATTGCTTGGTCAATCTCGGATATGTGTTCGGCGTTAAGGGTTACGCGCTTACCGTGCTTGCGGGGCGCGGCGACCGAAAGATCGAGCTTATGATCAGCCAGCCGCGCAAAAAGGAGTTTATGCAAAAGCTAAACGACTATTACAGGCGAAACGGATAAGCAAGGCGAGCGGCGCGGAAAACTGCGTCGCGCGCGTTTATCGCCGCCGAGTTATCGGCGCGGCGACGCATGACATGGAAAAATGACGCAATTCGAGTTTTACAAATCGTTCCAGTTCGTATTGGAACTTATACTCGCGGAATCGCTGTACGCGTATAAATTGCCGCGGCGGTCGTACTTTGTGTTAAGGCTTATCGGCGCGCTCGCCGTGCTTTTTGCGTTCTCGTATTTGTTTCCCGTATTGAGCAACAGCGCGTTGTACTGTTCGTTCACGTTTCTAATGATATTCACGGTGTCGGTACTGCTCGCGAAGTTCCTGTTTAAAGAAACGTGGATGACCGTTATATTTTGCTGTCTTGCGGGATACACGACTCAGCACCTCGCGTACGAGCTGTACACGCTCGCAGTCAATCTTACGGGCGCAAACGCCGAGTCGCCGATGGGTTTTTATGGCGCGGACGAGATAACGTTTTTCGATAATCAGTTTCTCGTCGCCATGTACCTGTTTGTGTACACGCTTACATACTGCGCGTGCTTTTTCGTGTTCAGCGAAAAGATCCCGCGTAGCGAATCCGTGCAGTTCAAAACGGCGTTCATGTTTTGCGGCATAGTGTTCATATTGGTGATAGACATATTATTGAACGCGGTCGTAGTCTATTATCTCGCCGACGACGATAAACCGCTGTACAAGATAATAATGTGCGTTTACAATATTTTGTGCTGTATCATCGCGCTGTACTTGCAGTTCGAGGTCGCGCTCAAACGCAAGCTCGAGGATACGCTCGACAGAGTGGAACAAATGTGGCGGCAAGCCAAAGAGCAGTACGCCGTGTCCAAAGAGAACGTCGAAATGATAAACGTAAAGTGCCACGACCTGAAACACCAAATACGTATGCTCGGAAAAAACGGCGACATCGATCCGCAGGCGCTTGCCGATCTCGAAAAACGCATTTCCATCTACGACGCGGCTGTCAAGACGGGCAATCCCGCGCTCGATATTATCCTGTCCGAAAAGAGCTTGATCTGCACCAAGAACAATATCAAGCTCAGTTGTATCGTGGACGGCGAAAAGCTCGGGTTCATCAAGGAAGAGGATATATACGCGCTGTTCGGGAATATGATCGACAACGCGATCGAGGCGGTGACCGACGTCGAAGAGAGCAAGCGCGTTATCAGCCTGTCGGTAAAAACGGTCAATAACTTTTTGACCATACGCGCCACCAATTATTTCGATCACGAAATTCGGTTCGTCGGCGGTATGCCCGAAACGCGCAAGGCGGACAAGCGTTACCACGGCTACGGCTTGAAAAGCATTAAATATATTTGCGAGCATTACGGCGGCGAACTGACCGTCGCGGCGGAAAATAACGTGTTCGATCTGTCTATTTTGTTCGGTCTGGGATGATGGAGGATCGGGAATTATCGTCAATTAAAAATCGAGAATAATTCCTAATTTATTTTGTATTAAGTATTGACAGCCACGCTTATGTATGATATACTGTAAAAGTACATTATATCAATAATGTACTAATGCAGTTTTCGGAGGTAAGCATATGATTGAATTGAGCAGGGAAAGACCGGTATATTTACAGATAGCGGAGTGGCTGGAAAACGAGATCTTGCGCGGGAACATAGTCGCGGGCGGGCGCGTGCCGTCGCAGGCGGACATCGCGGAGATATTCGACATCAACCCGATGACGGCGGGCAAGGGCGTTGCCGTACTGGAAACGCGCGGCGTTATAGAAAAGCGACGGCGCGGCTGCGGTATTTACGTCATGCCCGACGCCAAGGAGCGCATTTACGAGTATCGAAAGAACGCCGCGCTCACCGATGCGGTGGACGCGCTGTTGATCGACGCGTCGGTTTTGGGCTTGTCGGTCGACGATCTGTGCGAGTTGCTTAAAAAGCGCGGGGGGAAAAGATCATGAGCGAAGCGAAGTACGTAATAGAAGCCAAGGATCTCGGTCGCAAGTACGGCAAGTATACCGCACTCGACAAGACGAACTTTGTCGTGGAAGGTCCGACGGTACTCGCCATAGTCGGAAAGAACGGCGCGGGCAAATCCACGCTCATGCGCATTATCGACGGGTGGGAAAAACCGACTTCGGGCAGTCTTACTGTAAACGGAAAAAAGCCGTACGACAACGGCAAGGTCTTGCGCGACGTGATATTTATCGACGAAAAGATAGAGTTCGATTTTACGTTGTCGCTCGGCGGCATCTTGGAAAAGTGCGCGTTTATGGACAAGCGGTTCGATCTCGACTATGCGCGCGACGTGGCGGAGAAGTTCGGGCTCAACCTTAAAAAGCGTCAGTCGCAGTTGAGCAAGGGCATGAAAAGTCAGTTCGGCATAACCGTCGGTCTGGCGTTCAACCGCCCTATAACGATAATGGACGAACCCGTTTCGGGACTGGACGAAGGCTCGCGCCGACTGTTTTACTCGTTGCTCGTAAAGGCGCAGTGCGAAGCGCCGCGCACGTTCCTTATAACGACGCACTTGCTGGGCGAGTTCGAGCAGTACGCCGATACGTTCATGGTCATTTCCAAAGGCAAGATAGCGGCGTACGACGAGCGCGAAACGTTTGAAACGCTGTTCGTGCGCTTGACCGGCTTGGCGAAAAACGTCGACAAGGTGATAGACGGCTTGGAAACATACGAGGAAAAGCGGTTTGCGGAAATGAAAAGTGTGACCGTACCCAATCTGTTGAGCCGCGAACAGAAAAAGTTCGCCGCCGATCACAATGTGGATATTAGGAATGTGTCTGTAAACGACGCTTGCTTTATTTTGGGAGGACTGTGATATGAAGAGCTTTTTGTGGCGATTGCGCAGTAATGCTATTTGGTTTTTGATAGCTATGGCGGTGTTTGTAGGGATATATTGCCTGTTGGCGTATGCGGATATAAAATATATGTCTTTGACATTAAGTTTCAGTCATTGCGATCCGTTTATCGTATGCTTTTGCGTGAGTTTTGGATTTTATCTTATATATACTAAGCATTATACATACGACGAAGAATATATTTACGGACATTCGCGACGGCACGCATTTTTTTCGTCGTTGGGCGTAGCGACTATATATTCGCTATTATTTGCATTTTTTGCTTTGGGCACGGCATTGCTCGTACGTCGTTCTATCTTGACCGCGCCTAACGTGATAGCACCCGACGATTTTTATCGCATATCGAGCACGGATATAGGGCTGAGCTGGCTATCTCTTTTTTTGATCGGTATGGTAGGGTATGAATTGGCGTTACTGTTCCGTAAATTCCGATCGTGGAAGTTTTGGATGACCCTTGCCGTCGGTGTTGCGGCGTTCACGATATTATATAAGACACTTGGATATATAGTCGATAATAAGTGGTTCGATTATTGGATAGGTATGTTTTTGATATTCGTGCCGTTATTTGTTGTTTTGACGGCATGCGACTTTTTTAGAACTCGTGGGAGGCAGTATAGATGAAAGCGTTTAAAGATTTTATGAGAAAATTTGCTTGGATAATAGTAGCCGCATGTATGGCGGCGTTCTTTGTCATAGCATTGATCGTATATGTTAAAGCCGAACCCGATAGCGTTACCGAGCTGTTAAATCAAGATGATATTAGATTGGGTCAGACAAGCTTATCGACTATGTCGGGCGATCTCGGAGTATATCCGTATGTCACAAAGGTTTATGAATACGGGACGGATAAAAGTGATTTAAATATATGTTATGATTGTGAATGGCGTAGCGGAAAAATGACATACGGGGTTGTGGAAGATCCGTCGGCGGAGTATAACTATTTCGTAGAATGCTTTGTTTTTAGCACAATAGCAGATAAGTCGCTCGTAAAGCGCACATGGGGAATGACGGTTTTGGAAGGCACTACGCTGTCGCTTACCGAAACGAACGCGCCGTATATTGCTAAAAGATGGTATGACGATTACGGTGATATAAAAAAGGAAGGGGGCGACAATTTTGTATGGTATGATACATTTATGAGAATAACCGTTAAACCCGGGTACGATCGTATCGTTTTTTCCAATAACGAAAAAAAGAATAATCATGTTTTTTAATGCGTTTTGTCCCGGCCCGCAAAAAAATAAATTTACAAGGAGAAAATTATGAAATCTATCAAAAAATTGTTCGCTATGTTGGGCGTAATGCTCGCAATGTCGGTCGTCGTCATGCCGCTTGCGGGATGGACGAGCGCGGCAAGCGCAGACGAAGCGGAAACGGCTATACAAACTGCGGCTATCGGCGGCGTACAGCCGTTGTTCGGCGGGAGTAAGCAAAAAACATTTGAATTTCCGACCGATCAAATAGATAGCAATGGCAAACGTGTAACTTTAGATGTTAATGTTACGGTATCGGCGGGCAATTGGATTTGGCCGTCTGCTGACGGAGCGGTTGTTACTATTACATCTCCTTCGGAAAAAACATATTTCGGTTTTGAAGTTAAATTTGTTTGGACAAATGATGTCGGTAAATATACATATTGGAGAGTGCCGGGGCAATTGGATGTCGGAATAGGAGAAAATTTGCAAATATTAGATCGTGATGATAGTGGAAACTATTATACGAGATTAGTAAAAAATTGCAATGCTTCCGGATTATCCGGTAATCCCGGTCAAAAGTGGGCATGCGATCATATACTTGTAATATGCTATGTACGAATAGTCGGTTATGAACTGCAATCGTATACATTTGACCCTGTGTATTTTTAAAGCTGTACAGACTACATAAATATTAAATCGGACGCGCGGGCTCGTCCGATTTTTTATGCTTAAAAACGGCGGCGGGTAATATTCTTTTGTTTAATAGGGTGTGTGATTACTGTTATTAGATATACAAAGTGATGTGTCGATCGGTTTTGAACAGACAAAGCGCACCGCTGTTTTTGCAGTTACCGATAGGCGGGGTATTTAATGTTTTTTTGTCATTATTTACAAGCGAAGGCTCTCGGCTTTTTATATAAGGCAGAGATCGTTCGCTACGCGCGGAGCGAGAAAAAAGCGACGCGTCGCTATTGTTCCGAACGACAAAGTATGATTCGGCGTTCCGACTTTTTAGGTTGGGCGCCGTTTCTTTTAGGCTGTGCAAAAGCTATTGAAAACATTTTACGGCTGTGATATACAGTTAGCAAGAAAAGGTCGAGTGCAAAATTCGGCGGTTTTCAATTTTTCAGTCGGAGGAATATGATGAAAAAGGCAAAAAAGCTGTTTGCGCCGATAATGGCTCTTGCGCTGTCGTTTTGCATGGCGGCGGGGCTTGTCGGGTGCGCGCAACCGAGCGGGGGACAATGGGTAACGCCCGAGATCCCGCCCGAGCAGATAGTCGAACCGCCCGCGCCGATATACCGCGTGTATTCGGTTAATTTGCAATACAACGATAAAAACATAGACGGCGGCGTGCTGTACGCGGATAAATCGGCGGGCACGATACGCGTCACGGCGGCTGTCGCAAAGGACGACGGCGCGGACGGTACGGTCAGGTTCGACAGCTCCGATAAAGCGGTCGCTACTATATCCGTCGACGGCACTGTCAAGCTTTTGGCAAAGGGCGAGACGGCGCTTTCCGCGACGGTCGGCGACAAGACGCACAGCGTAGTGCTTGTCGTAAGCGACGACCATGCGGTAAAACCGCAGTCGCACACGATAACGATCAACGGCGGCACGGCGAGCGTTTCGAGCGCGGCGGCGGGCGAATACGTAACGTTGTCCACCGAGATCCCCGAACATAAGGATTTTGTTTCCTGGATATTCCCCAATTCGGTGACTTGGATAAACGGCAATGTGTTTAAAATGCCCGATTGCGACGTCGAGATAAAAGCCGAGTTTGCCGACATGCTGTACACGCTCAACGTGGTCGGCGCGGCGGTAACGCAGGCTGACGGCGAGACCGAGCCCGACGGCGACGACGGCGGCTACACCAACGACGGCGATACCGCGGAGTACGCCGTTACCACATATCGTTTCCCGTACGACACGACGATAGACATTGCGGCTATCGACGAGCCCGACGGCAAGATCTTCGTCGGGTGGGACTACGGCAGTCGGGATAACCGCGCGGGCGATGCGGGTGTGCCCGAGTACAGCTTTACCATGCCCGACGAAACGTTTACCGTGTGGGCGATATTCGGCGATCTTAAAACCAGGGTGCTCACCGCAGGCGGAATAGACGGTTTCGGCACGGCTAAGATAGAAAGCGGCATCGCGCCCGGCGGCGATTTTCCCGATCCCGTTTACGAGGAGCTTTCGGGCTACCGCATAACGATCGGCGCGGGCAGTACTTCGCCCGCGGGATATACCAACGAGAATATTCAAGGCAGCGAGCTCAACTCGATAACTACCGGCACTCGGCTCATGAAAGCCATATTCAAAAACAACAGCACGGAAGCCGTGACGGTAGAGATAGGCGTTTCGTACTACGGCATACTTGCGACGTCGGGACACGTCACGGTCGGCGGCGGCGAAACCAAAAAGGTGTTCTTTACCGCGGGCATGGGGATCGACAGACCGTGGATGTGCTTTGCGGTGCGCGAAAACAATGCCAAGTCGCAGGTCGTTTTGGATATGGTCTTGGGCAGCGCGCCCATGTACCCTAAGGGCGATAAGTCGCTCGCGGTGTCGGGCGGTCCGCAATACGTAAAACTGAAAGACGCGAGCAAGGACTTTATGCGTAAGCAGGACGGCGATCCGTTTACCGTCGGAGTCAAATGGGAGCGCGAGCGTACGATCGCAAACAAAATGGGCGCGATATACGTTTCCACGTATGCGCATAGCGGTTGCTACGGCAACGTTACGCCGTCGAACCCGTCGTATTTGAGCACGCCCATAGTCAACATGCCTGCGTTTGACGCAAGCGACCCCAAGGGCGTTATTTACGGCAAATACCTTAATCTTGCGCTCAACGATGCCAACAGCGTTAAGACGACGATAAAGCTTGTTATAAGCACTACTAACGATCCTACGTCGAGCGCGGTCGCGAGCTTCGATATAAATTCGGAAAAGATAGGCGATATGATAATGTTCAAGCTCGAATGGGAGCGCGTTGCGGGGCAGAACTATTACTTCTCGATAGTAAAGGAACAGCTCGACGCGACGGGCACTTACGACGCAAACAGCTTCTGTATACAGATGGTGTACAACAACTGCATCGGCTACGAAGAATAAGGGAGCGAAAATAAAATGAAAAAGTATAAAAATCGTATCAAAAGCGCGACGGCGGTGGCTGCCGCAATGGCGGCGATACTTTCCGTCGGTACGCCGGGCGGCGCGTTCGCCGATGCGGCGTACGACGCAGAACTTACCGTGCGCGAGCCCGTTTACGGCAATTACTTTACGTCCGAGTTCGAGACCAAAGAAGAAGCTTTGGCGTTCGGCGAGGAAACAAACAAGGAGATATACGGCGAGGGCGTCACCTTGCTCAAAAACGAGAACAACGCATTGCCGCTCGCTCCGAGCGCGAGAGTGAGTATTTTCGGCAAGAATTCGGTCAACATGCTTACCGGCGGCTCGGGGTCCGGCGCGGGCGGCGGCGGTTCGGTCGTTACGCTCACTCAGGCGTTGCAGAGCGAAGGCTTCGGCGTAAATCCCGCGCTCACCAATTTTTACGGAAACAACGCACTGTCGGGCGCGGGCAGGATAAACGCGCCGAGCAACGGCAACGTCGTGCCGGGCTACATAACGGGCGAAACGCCGATATCGAGCTATACGCAGGACGTGGAAAGCTCGTACGAAAGCTATAACGACGCGGCTATCGTAGTTATATCGCGCATCGCGGGCGAGGGCTTCGATCTTCCGCGCACGATGAAGTGGAACGGCAGTTCGTACGCATCCTGGGGCGCGGACGCGACGCAATTGATACCCGGCGCGCGCAGTGTCGACGATCACTACTTACAGCTCGATAAAAACGAAAGCGATCTTATCAAATACTGCGGCGAAAGATTCGACAAGGTGATCGTATTGTTCAATACGGGCTCGCAGTTCGAGACGGGATTTTTGGACGATCCCGGGCACTACGGCTATCACGAGAACGTCAAGGCGGGCATGTGGATAGGCTATCCCGGCGGTAACGGCATGACGGCGCTTGCCAAGGTGTTGAAGGGCGAGATCAATCCGAGCGGAAAGACCGTCGACACATGGGCGCGCGATTTCAAAAAAGACCCCGTGTGGCAGAACTTCGGCAACAACATGGTCGAGATAGACGGCAACCATAAGGGC
>CANDGE010000025.1 GCA_947384195.1 uncultured Clostridia bacterium | reverse complement strand
GTCACGCCGTTATTCGGGATGTTCTTTCGGTCGTTCTTATCGCGCTTTGCTTTGCCTTCGCTCGATACTTTCTTTTCGGTCATGCTTCGCCATGTCCGTCGATTTTGGTGTGCCGTTTTATTTGATCGTATCATTATCGCGGCAAACAAAAACTCCCGCATTTTATCTGTGCGGGAGTTTTGTTTGAATTTACGCCTGTTCGGGGATATATTCGGTGTCGCCTATCGTTATCGTTTTTATCGCGCCCACAGGGTCGAGAGTTATGATAACGGTTATTTGGCTTCTGAAAGAAAATTGCAAAGCGTATTCGTTATCGGTGACAGTGTATTTTTTATCGTAAGAAAATTCCGATACGTTCTCACCGTCTGTAACGGTCAGATCCAACTGATCGCCGAACAAGCCCGCAATGATCTCGAACTCGATAAAGCATGTATCGTCATATTCGTCCACGAATTTCTTTCCGTCGAGCATTGTTATAAGCTCGTCGACCGTCGGCATTTGTACGGGCAGATAATCTTTACCGCTTACCGTTATTTTTTCCACTCCGTTAGGAGTATAAGTAACGTCGGCAGTGACCGAATCACCATACGGAATTTGGAATTGATAAGAGTAAACGCCGTTTTCATATGAACCGCCGACATAGTCGTAATAATCTACACCGTCGACCGTGAAATAATATGTTTCTCCGAAAAAGCTCGTTTCGACCCAAAACATAGCGGTAGAGCCGTCGGCAGCTTTGTATCCCGTATCCTTTAACAAATCTTTCAATTCGTCTACCGTCGGCATAACGAAATCGGGCAAATACTCTTTTGTCGCCGTTTCCGCCGTTTCGCCGACTAAAAGCTTGGTTATAGCGCCGACTTCGTTGATATACACTTTAACGTAACGTGTAAAATCCGCAGTCCAATCTTCTTCTCCGAAAACAAGCGTATAAACACCTTTGTCCTTAATATGCCCGCTTTCGTCGAGATACGTGCTTTCGCCGTCTCTCGTGCTATCGAACATCTCCAAATACGCCATAGGATAAGTAGTATATTCAAACGAAACTTTCGTGCCGTCCGCCGCCGTATATTCGTTGCCGCCGAGCATGACTTTAACTTCATCGAGACTTGGCATACCCGAAAGAGCGGTATCTTCCGCAGCGATAGCTTTGCTTGCGTCAAGACTGTCGCTAATCATCAGATCGTTGCCGACCTTCCAAATATACTTGGTCGCGTAAGTCGTTCTTGTAGTGAGCTTTATAGCCTGACTGCCGTCCGACATTATAGTCACGCCGTCCGAAGTGTTGTAATAATACGACATAGTGCGCGAGCCTTCTTTATATTCGAGTTTGATAGTATCGCCGAACCAACTCGACTCGACGCTAAACGCATACGTCGTGCCGTCATACACATACTCGCCTACAAGCGTATTGTAATCGAGTCGCTCCACCGATCTGAACACCATCGGCGCGTCGCCGCCTATCGTGACCGTAACCGTATACACGTTGCCGTCTTTGCTCAATACAGCCGTAGCCGTTTTGGGATCGGCAATGCCGAGTCCGCTCTCGCTCATTTCAAAGTTCAGCGTTTCGCCGTCGCGCGTCAGCTTGGAGTAATTGAACCGCGAAGTCGTCGTAACGTAGTTCCCATCTTTTTCGTTGAGATACGCCAAACCTATATTATTGGCTCCGACGGTGAGCGAGGTGCTTCCGCTAAGGAAAAGCGGATCGAAGTACTGTGACAGCACGGGGAACAACGACTGTTCGACATACGCATTCATGCCCCACGTAATGCCCGTAGGCGTAGGGTCGACCAAGGTCGTAAACGACATTCCGTCGCCGTCGTTGGTATACGCGACGATGCGCGACGTTTTGGTATTGTAATTATAGTTGAGCAACGGATACCAACCGAGCTCGATCGGAGTTTTGTCGCCCTCCTTTCTTGTGACCGTACCGTTCTCCGCAAAAGTGATAACGTCGGGCTTGCCGTTATATGTGCGCTCGTACACGCCGATGAGCGGCGCGAGCTCTTTTTCTTCGACAAAGTTGTTTATCTGCGTCGCCGTAAGATTGCCCGCGCTGTTGACGGACGATTTGAACAATCTTATATTGCGCGCTTCGACGTCGGCATAGAAGAAATACAGCTGATCGTCGACCGTATAGCTAAGCACAAACCCGCGGTTTTCTCCGCCGTACGTAACGCGTTCGGCGCGATATTCGGCGGTAAGGCTTGTATAGTCGCCCGCAGTGCCGCCGCGGTCAAAGCGGGCAAACGTGCCGTTGGCGGTAATGACAATCGTTTCCGTGCCGTTGGTGTATTCGCCCACAAACAAACCGAAAACACTGCTCGATGTAAACGCCAACGCGCTGTCGCCGTATACGACCGCGAGCACGTCGTCTTTGCGTTCGATCTCGTATGCGACGCCGCCGACGGTCGCAGTCAATACGAGCGCGCCGTTTTCGGCCTTTTTCGGTATAGCCATACCCGACTGTGCCGCATCTCCGCCGTGTTTGACGGTGACCGTCAAATCGTCGGCAACGGTAAGCTCGTAACGTACCCCGTTCGCGACCGAAACATAGCTGCCCGCAAATTCATTTTCGAGCATTTCCGTATCGAACGCCAAAACGGAGTTGCTGTTTTCCATAAGCATGGTCACGCCGTCTTCGCGGTAACCGACCAGGTGATATTCTTTATCGTCTATCAAGAAACGCACCGCCTGAACGCCGTTATACAACGCTTCGTTCGCTTGCGCCGTCTTGCCGTTGAACGTGACAGACGCGGCAGGCTCGCTCGCTATTACTATAACGTCGCCGTTCTCGGTCACCCACCGTCCGTCGAAAGCGCCGTTGATATACGTCGCAAGCATAAGTTCGCGCCCGTCTACGGTAGAAACCAACTTATACGCACCGTAAGTCGTCGGCGCAAGCATAAGCGAATAATCGTCGGTGAACGCAAACTTTACAACGCCGTTTTCGACGGTGAACGGCGCAACCTGCACGTCGCCCGAACGGTTGACCGTCACCGTGCTTTTTTCGGTATCGAAATCGTACTTCGCATTACCGTCGAACCAAGTCCCGCCCAAAAATTCGAGCGTGGCGTCGGTAACTTTCGAGCCCGTCGAGTTTACCCATTGCCCGTCCTTTACGAACACGAAATCCACGTAACCTTCGTAATTTACTTCAAATGCGAACGCCGTTTTTACTGGATCGTTCTCGTTATCGCCGAGAAACAGCAAAGTGAATCCGCGTCCGACAACGTAATCGCCGTCGGTATGCGTGTCGTCGAGAGTGCTCACGTACCGCGGCAAATACCGCGTGAGATAATAACCTTCGCCGTCGTCAACTCTGTATACGCCGTCCGAAATAACAAAATGCGTCATCGACGTGCCTATTGAAAAAGCCGTCGTAAAAGAGAACGCACCGCGCGGAACGTCGGCTTTGGGATACCAGCTGTTGGTATGCTCCCAACCGTCCGCAGTCTGCTCGAACGATTCCAAAAACGCGACATATCCCGATTGGATCTGTTGCTTTTGCAAAACAAACGCATAATATTTTTCGCCGTCCGTGTAAATGCTTACGGGCGCATCGTAATCTATATCGTATGTATAATCGGGATTGGAAAAATCGGGCGTGTACTCGAACGTATCCGAATACCCGTAGGTCACGACATACGTGAGCGCAGACGCTTGCGCGGAACCGCCCGCTTTGATATCCGCACCGGTGAGCCCGAACGAAAGCTCAGCGTCGGCGTCGACAAATTCGCTGCCCGCAAACATCGAGTGCATGCGCACCGCGGTTTTAAGCGTTACGTCGGTATCGATCTCGATAAGCGTCGAGAACCGCATCCCTTTTGCGGTAAAAACTTCTCTGTCGGCGTGCGAGCCGTAAGCGACGGCAGTCGCATTGCCGTTGACCGAAAACAGCACCGTTGCGGGCGGGTTTTCGATCTGAGTTTTAAGCTCGGGCTTCGCCCCGTCGGTTGTCCATACGGCTTGCGGCAAAACGAGTTTATTCAGATCTGCCGCGCGCTCTTCGCCGTAAACGGGCGAGATCCCGTCGGGAAGAGTTACGCTGTCCGTCACGTAGCAGTCGGCAACGTCGCCGTGCTGACCGAGCGTGTGCGTGTCCTTGCCGATCAAGCCGCCGACCGTTGCGCCTGCGATCTCGGCGTCGCCATAAACGAAGGCACGATACGCCGCGCTGTCCGCATGTTTGACGCCCGCCGCGCCGCCCGCTATCTCGTCGGACGTAACGCTCCCGTCAAAGCCGACGTTTTGCAAAAGTCCGCCCGCTTTGAGTACGCCGACCGCGCCGCCGCCTATCCTGTTTGCGGCGACCGTCGCCGACGACAAACCGTTGATCACAGCGCCGGCGCTCTCGCCCGCCAAGCCGCCGGCGGTACTGCCCGATACGCTCACGGTCGACGTCGAATATTCTATGCGTCCGCCGCTTTGAATGCCCACCAAACCGCCCGCGATACCGTCCGCATTGGTTATACTGCCGCTCACGGTCACTCGGCTGACAGTCGCGTCGGTAGCCGTGTTGGCAACAAGCCCCGCCGCCGCGTCGGTCGACATCACGTTGCCCGTTACCGTAAGGTTTTGCACCGTGCCGCCGAGCGCGTCGAACAGCGGCGCGCCGACCGTCAACGTATATCCGCCGCCGTCGTACAAGCCCGCAAAACTCGGCACGGGCGCGGTCAGCGTCGACGATATATCGGCGGTCTGAACGTACGCCGCATTGATAAACTCTGTCGCGCCGTCCGATATGTAACCCGCAAGCAAAGCGAGCTCTTCCGCGCTGTCGACGGTAAACGGATCGGATTTAGTCCCGCTGCCGCCGAGCACCGACGTATATTTGGCAACGAGCGTAACGTCGGACGTGACCGTTTCCGTAAACGTATACTCGACGTCGCCGAGATACCAACCGTCAAACGTCCAGCCCGTGCGCACGGGCTCGGTCTGCGGTTTGACCGCGCTTTTGCCGTCCTCGACGATTTGCGGATCGAATACCCCCCCCCATACGCCTTCAAACGTTACGGTATGCTTGGTCGGCTCTTGGGGCTTTTTCTCGCCCACACACGCCGCCAAGCCCGTCGCCGCAAGCGCAAGGACGATACCGCCGAGCATGATCTTGAATTTTTTCATACTACCTCCCAATAAACAAACACGCGAACAAAATCGTATAAGCGCCTTTGCTCACGTGTCACCACTGAAATATATCGGATCGACCGATCCTTAGTGGATATATTACCACATTTTTAAACAATTGTCAAGCCCGAAAAGAATAGCCGAGATCAATAAATTCGGGATTCGGAATAGCGAATAAAAGCGGATATTCCCGATTCAGTCTTTATATTTATCGTCGCCCGACCAAGAATACATTTTGCGCAGTTCCGCGCCGACTTTTTCGAGCGGATGCTCGGCTTCCAGTCCGCGGCGCGCATTGAAGTACGCTCTGCCGTTGTTGTTTTCGGCTATCCAGCGCGACGCGAAATCGCCCGTCTGTATCTCTTTCAGCACCTGCTTCATTCTTTGCTTTACGCCGTCGTCGATAAGTCGTTCGCCGACGGTATAGTCGCCGTATTCGGCGGTATCGGAAATGGAGTAGCGCATAAACCCGAACCCGCCTTTATAGATAAGATCGACTATTAGCTTCATTTCGTGCACGCACTCGAAGTAAGCGTTTTGCGGGTCGTAGCCCGCTTCCACGAGCGTTTCAAACCCCGCTTTCATGAGCGCGGTCACGCCGCCGCAAAGCACGCATTGCTCGCCGAACAGATCGGTTTCCGTTTCGCATTTGAACGTGGTTTCGAGCACGCCCGCACGGCTTCCGCCTATCCCCGCCGCATAAGCGAGCGCTATATCTTGACAGTGACCCGATACGTCTTGATACACCGCGAACAGGCACGGCGTGCCTTTGCCTTCCGTGTATTCGCTACGCACGGTATGCCCGGGCGCTTTGGGCGCGACCATAAACACGTCGACGTCCGCGGGCGGGACTATTTGTTTGAAATGGATATTGAACCCGTGCGCAAACGCAAGCGCCTTGCCCGCTTTCAGTTTCGGCAAAATGTCGTCGCGATATATCTTCGCTTGCTTCTCGTCGGGCGTAAGCATCATTATGACATCCGCTTTTTCGGCTGCGGCGGCGACCGACATAACGGTCAAGCCCGCGCTTTCGGCGCGAGCCTTGGACTTGGATCCGTCGTAAAGCCCGACGACCACCTTGACGCCGCTGTCCTTTAAGTTGAGCGCGTGCGCGTGACCCTGACTGCCGTAGCCTATTATAGCCACGGTCTTGTTTTTGAGATAGTCGAGATTGCAATCTTCGCTGTAAAATATCTTTGCCATAATGCTCTCCGTATCGGTTGGATTTTTTATACGATTATACTACCGTCGTTCGATTTTGTCAATCGATTGACAAATACAGCCGATAACGCGCGTATGCTTATTTAAAAACGCACGACGTTTGCCGTGCGTTTACGGTGTCGATCGGCGATCTGCCGAGCTTTTTAATCTATCAGTCTTTCAAACAGTTTTTTGAAATTAGCCTTGGTTTGATCGGAGAATTCGTAATTATCGGCAAAAGTTTTGATCAACGCCGACGATGACGCGTGCTTTATGTATTTGCCTTTTGCGTCAACGAGCTCGAACTTTTCCAGATCGGCTTTATCGAACAATGTCTCTATAGTTTTGAACGATGCGTCGACGTCCGTCAATTCTATAACGGTCAATTCGGATTCCTTATTTACTTCTTTCATCGACTTTCCCGCCACGTCGCCGTCTACCAGCAAGACGGGATCGTGTTTTCGCAGCTTGATCAGTTTGGCGCTTATTTCGCGTTGACTTTTTTTACGGTCTTCTGCGTTGCCTTTACCGACGCCGTGAATAGGCAAAAACACAATGTCGTCTGTTATTCCGAGAATTTTCTTAAACGCTATCAAATAGTTATAATCGGTTATTCCTTCGACAAACACGACTCTTTTATCGGGGTCGTATAAGTGACAGCTCTCAACGGTCAAGGCGCGCTTTACGGGCAACAAGCTGTCGGGGTCGTCTTGATTTACCGCCGAAAAATCGTTATTGATAAACGCTTCGCCGTCACGAGTTTCGATCACGCGAAGCTCGTCCAAACAATCGATATCTATAAGAAACGGACAATGCGTGGCGACCACCAACGTCACCCCGTTTTTGATGGCAAAGTCCTTTAAAAACACGCGTAATTCTCGCTGACCCTGTACCGATAAATTTATCGCAGGCTCGTCCATTAAAATTATGTCGCCGCATTTAAGCGTTTTTCTGCTCAACAAGTTAAAGTACAGATCGAAAAACCATTTGAATCCCGTAGACTGATTGTCGAGCGAAACATCCTTATTTCCGTTATAAATATTAAAGAAAATGTTGTTCGTTTCCAAATCTATCTCAAATCGATATCTCTCATCGCCGACGCAATACAAACGATTGAAATCGTCGGCTATCTTTTCCAGCTTTTTGTTTATCTCGGATTTTTGCGTGTTCAATATACCTTTGTTTTTGTTTGATGAAAACGCTTCGTACGCTCTGCCCAACGTGTCGAACGAATAATCTATCGCTTCGAATAAAACTTTAAAAAACCTGTTGCTTCCGATGTTGCCTTTATCCGCAATTATATTCTTATTGCCGATGGGCGTATCTACATAACGTATTATTTCGGGTTTAAATCTTATTTTATACTTTTCTTTAAAAGATTGTTCGAGCTTTTCAAGATTCGATCCTGTTTTATTCAAGCAAAAGCGAACAAATTTTTCATGCTTATTCGAGTTTACGAAATTGTTCCATGCCGATTGATAAACCGAATCATGGGCTTTTTCGGTCAAATATTCTTCCACCGGTTTTAACAAGCTGCCGATCGAAACAGTCTCCTTTTTATTAATGCCGTCATTGGCATCATTGATTATCTGTCGAAATCGCGAAACTATTCCATAGGAACTTCCATATCCGTAATTTCTTGCGACGGTACCGATACAGTTGCTTAAATCGGTCAAGCTTGACAGTAATTCTTGCAATTCGTTCTGAGAGAAAACGATTTCCTCCGCATTTGCCGAACACACAATATACGGTTCGGATTGGTTATACGTCCTACGCAAAGTATACTCGTCATTATCTTTACAAGACAAGGACAATTGCGGGATCGCGTCCTGCTCTTCAAACGATAGCGTCGTAACGTCTTTTGAACCGAACTCGGCTTTACCGAAATTTTCCAGCGCATCCAAAATATTGGATTTACCGGCATTATTGGGACCCACCAGTATAACAAGACTGCCGATATTGCTTTTATCGGTAAAATTGTTTAAAACAAGACGTTGCGGTTTAGACACGCCTATGTTCCGATATTTGGTGAAATAAAGGGCTCTTTCCATTTATTTTTCCTCCGAATGGTTTATTTCTCGTTTCAGATCCAAAAACGGTTGTATTTTCTGCTTTTCGCTCGCGGATATTTTTTTCTTTTTCAGCAACGGCGCGATATCCGCGAAATAGCAAAACAGATCGTTATAATACTCATCGAAAAAACACGTGGTTATAAATATGCTTTTTTTCGAGCTTGGGTTTGTCCGCAAATATTGCGCTACCCCGTCCACGATGTTCGGCACGCCGTCCGACGCTTCGTCGACTTTTACCAAATGCGTCAAAATATAATTTACTACGTTTTTCTTGCCCGCGAGTTCGTTTTCTTCGATATAATTGAATAGCGCCAATACATTTTTATTGATGGCGTCGAACTTCGACATATCGTAATACTCGATGAATTTATACATGGTCGGTCGAGATATTTGCAAATAGTCGGCAAGCTCCGTTATTCTCAATTCCATATCTTTGAGCCTTTCTCGTAACATTTGGACACCTCAAGATCGATAATACCATACTTTACATAATATGTCAAGCTAATTTTACATATTTTGTAAAATATTTATCCGCATTCCACAGCCGACACAGACCGACGTTCTATAACTGCCGATTTTACCGCAATACAAAAGCGACGCGTTTTGCGTCGCCTTTGTATGCTTTGTCGTATTTATCGGTTTTACTCGGGAGTTCCCGTTTCGGCGGGTCCGCTCTGCGCTTGCTCGGGCGTCGGCTCGGGCTGTTTTTTCTTTTTGAGCGCCGCCGACACTATGCACAGCGCCATCGCCGCGACTAAGCACACCGCCGACAGCACATACGCAAAGCCGAACTTATTGCCGTCGATGCCCATCATCACGTTTACGATATATCCCGCTTGCGTGAATATCCAAAACGCGAGCGCGACGAAGTACACGACAAACGCGCCTATCTTGATCAACGAGTGGTCGAAAAACAGCGCCGCGACGTTGAGCAATACCGCGATTATCAACGGTACGTACACCGCCGCCGACACGAATGTTTCGGTCATTTTCGACTTGTCCTCGGCGGAACACAGATAGCAAACAAGCGCTATTATCCCGACGGCGATCGCTATGATATTAAGGATATAGCCAACGCCTTTTTTCTTGAAAAACTCTTTCATGTTCAATTACCCTTGCCGTACTTTTCGGGATGTTTTTTCTCGTCGAGCTGACGGAGAACTACCCACACGATCCCCGCCACGACCAGCAGGCTCGCTATCACGTCGAACACTATCAAGCCGATCTGCCAGCCCGCCATATCGTAATAGACGTACGCGCCCGGCGCAACGCCGTTGTACGCGGCGCTGTTGACTACGGTGTAAGCGATGTTCTTTATCGCCGTGCGCGCCGCCCACTGCGCGGTAGCCGTGTCAAGGTCGTTGAGCGTGGTCGAGCGCATACCCATCCACAGATCGTTGCCGACCTTGTAGCCGCAGTCCTTGCTCTTGTTGTTGCCGCTCGTAAAGTCGGTTATAACAAACCCGCGGAAGCTCCACTCGTCGCGAAGCACAGTCGTGAGCAATTGATAGCTCGCGCCGGAAAACACGGGTCCGATATAGTTCATAGCCGTCATGTACGCGCCCGCGGCTTTGATGGTGACCGTCTTTTGTCCGTCCGTTTCGGGATCGTATACAAGCTCGGTGCACTCCGCTTCCTTGGTGCATATCTCGAAGCCGCGCAGATACATTTCGCGCATAGCCTGCTCGCTCGGATAGACCTGAATGTTACTGCGGTCGTGATCCATCTCGTTGAGCGCGAAGTGCTTGATGTGCGCAAACAAGCCGTTCTGCCGCGCGCCCGAAACCATCGCCGACGCGATCTTGCCGGAAATGAGCGGATCCTCGCTGTAATACTCGAAGTTGCGTCCGCCGAACGCGCTTCTATGCAGGTTGACTGCGGGCGCGTACCAGCCCTGAATGCCGTTGGTCAAGCCTTCCTGTCCGATGGTAAGCCCCATTTCGTAAATCAGGTCGACGTTGTACGTCGCGGCGGTTATGGGCGAGCTCGCCCAAGCACATGCGACCACGTGTCCTTGCGTGCCGCTCCACGTGGCGGTGAGCCCGAGCGGTCCGTCGTTATCGCCCGTCGGCGCAAGCCCGATAACATCGAGCGCCTGCGTCATGTACAGACCGTAAGTGATGACTTTGCTTATGGAATCGACGTCGGTAAAGTCGAGCTGATCCAAAAGATCGTTCCACAACCCGTCCTCGTAATCGACGCCGCGCAACGAGCTGAGCGTCAATCCGTTTTTCGCGCCCGACGTGGGTTTTTCCGCTTTGTACAGCGTTGCGGAAGTGTTTTTCACGCCCGAGATCGGATCGTTGTCCTTATCGTATGCCGCGTTCGCCTTGACGATATAATCGGGCGCGGCTTTGTCCTGCGGCGCAGTCGGCCATGTGCCTGCGAAATCGCTGCGCGACATGAGCGTCATATTGCCGTCGTTAATATACCGCGTGATATCGGCGAATTGGTTTTCGACGACTACCCCGTCCGAATCGCGTTTGCCGACCGCCTTGGCGTTATGCTTGACGCCGCTGTCGACGTACGCTATCGTTTGCGAAACGCCGAACTTTTGCGAACCCCACTCCTCGTGCGAGTTTTTGCCGAGATATACGGTGTATTCGCCCGCTTCGAGCACATATCCGCCGTTTTCGGTGTAGTAACACATTTCGTCGTAAGCCGCAAACTCTTCCTGCGGAACGGTGAACGAAAAGCTTTCGGTATTGCCGGCGCCGACCGAATACTTACCGAAAGCGATAAGCGTCTTGGCGGCTTTTTCTATCTTACTACCCGCTCGGTCGTACGGCGCGCCGAGATAGATCTGTACGGTTTCCTTGACGTCGCGCGTCGAGCCGTTGGTTATAGTGCCCGTGACGGTAACGCTGTCTTTGGCGTACTTGACGCTCGTGAGCGTTTGCGTTATCTTGTCGTTTTCGTAGTGCAAGCCGTAGCCGAACGGATACACGACCTGCGCGTCGTAATCGAAGCCGGCGTAATTGCCCGCCGCTTTTTCCGCCGCCGCCGTTTCGTAATAGCGGTAGCCCATGTAAATACCCTCTTCGTACTCGAAGAACTTGTTGGAATTTACGCCGTTGATATCTTTGCCGATATTGGTATACGTGCCGTCGAGCGTGTTCGCCCAAGTCGGATCGGCGGTATAATCGGCGATCCAGGTATCGACCGTGCGTCCCGACGGGTTGACGTCACCGACCATGATCTCGCCGAGCGCCTTCATGCCCATCGCGCCGGGATTGCCCACCCACAGTATCGCGTCGATATCCGCATCGTTTTTAAGCTCGCCTATCTCGACGATGTTGGAAAAGTTACATACCACGACTACGCTCGCGCAATTTGCTTTGGCAAACGCGATCGCGTTCTTTTCGGGCGTAGTCAACTGCAACGAGTGTTGCGCCGCGCCGTTGTCGTACGGCTTGGACCACATATCGTCGCCTTCCTGTCCGAGCCTGCCTATAAACACGACGCCGACCGTATCGGTGCACGAGCTTTCCGTGCCGACATACACGCTCGAATCGAATTCGTAAATTGTCATGTCGGTAGAGCCGCTCGATTTGAACGCGGCGTCCGACGATTTGAGCTCGAGCGCCGTCGCGGCTTTGAGCTTGTTCTCTACCGTCGCATTGACGGTGAAGTTCGCGTTGAGCGCTTCCGCGGGCGTTTCGACGTAATCGAAATTCATGTTGGTCGCCGCCGAACCCGCGCCGCCCCACACGGGACTGACGTAACGGTAGCCGAACGGCGTGACCTTGGCGTTTTTGGCAAGCGGCAAAACGCCGTTGTTTTTGAGCAGGGTTATGCCCTCTTCGTTTACTTTGAGCGCGGTCTTTGCCGCGTCGTTGCGCGAGTTTTCCTCGATCTCCGTCGGGGGATCGGCGTTATCGAGCGTGCCCGCCGTCGGGTTGGGGTGTTTGACGTCGTAGAATTCGAGCGCTTCGGGCGAAACGTTCTCCACCTGCACGACGTGACGCTTGCCCCTGCCGAGCACCATGTTCAAGGTCGCCGAATACGTATTCGCCGCGATCGACAACACGAGAACAAGCACGGCGAGAACGGCGATTATCGGGATAAGTATTATCCGAAACTTGTCGTTGCTCATTTTTGTTTTCATTTTTCCTTCTCCTATTTTTTTATTGTATCTGTCCGATACCGATAAGAGTTTACAATATAGCCGCGCTCTATTCAATATCGACAACGTAAATTCGCGATTCGCAACATAATTTGTCGAGTTAGTTTTTTCGCGCAATAAAAATACGCACGGGCAAGATCCGTAAGCGCCGTGCGTATTTCCGTCATTTACAACGGGAACATGATATTAAGATTGAAAACTCCGTCCGAGCCGTTGACCGACAACGTGCCGCCGTATTTTTCGGCGATATGCGCTATGCTTTTAAGCCCGTAGCCGTGGTTTGTTTCGTCCTTTTTGGTAGTGCGCGGCAAGTCGTCGCCCGTTTGACGCAGTTCGCCGTCGTAGCAGTTATGCACGTTGACGGTGACGAAATCGCGTTCTTTCCCGATAACGAGATCGATGAACCGTTTGTCCTCGTCCGATATCCGCTTGACCGCGGATATCGCGTTATCGAGCGCGTTGCCGAATAGCGCGTACAGTTCGGTCTCGCTCATAAAAGCAAGCAACGCGCCGTCGGCTATGCACGACAGACGTATCTTGTTTTTATAGCAGTACAGACTTTTTTCGGTCAGTATGGTGTCGAGCGCGATATTGCCCGTATTGACCTCGCTGTCGTAAATGGATATGACGTGTTCCAGCTCCGTTATTGCCGACTCGTTGATATGGCTCGCCCTGCCTATCTCGCGCACCTGATGTTTAAGGTCATGACATTTTATATTGATCAACTCGATATTCTTTTTGCTTTTAACGTACTGTTCTTGCGCTTCGCGCAGTATTTTGTTTATAGCGTCAAGCTCGTTAGCCATCTCCACATTACTGAGCATACTGAACAGCATAAAGATTATAAAGCAACAGCAAAGCGCGTTGTATATGCTTATGGTCGTCATGAGCGTTTTATCGGTCTTGCCGTATACCACCGCCGAATTGACGAATATGGATATCACGATCGCCAGCGCGCTTATTATGAGCAACGGCATATTTTTGAGCCTTAGCTCGCGGTTTTTCTTTATGCGGTTTGCGAAAACGATGAAAAACGCATAGTACGACAAATAGTATATAACAAACGTAAATATCCCGCCGAAAACGTCGGTCGCAGTCAACTGCATGACCGCCTCTTCGGTATATACGCCGTAAACGTCGTTGTTCAAGCCCGTCAACAACATCATGCCGTTGCTCAAACAGTACGCAAAGTGCTGAACCGTATAAGCCGAGATAAGACAAAACAGCAGGTTGAGCGCCGACACCTTATAGCAAAACAAATGCGTCGCGAACGTCACGGCGAACATCGCCAAAAACACCGACGACAGCATAACCGCGTTTTTCGGTTGGACGGGCAACACGACCGAAAACGTCAAGCACAACGCAACGAGCGCGACATAACGCAATGCGAAATACTTGCGCTTTGCCAGACGAAAAGTAAAAATAAACTCGATAACGAGCAGTTCGATCATGAATATGGGTTTATAAAACGTGAAATAGCTCATATCAATGCTCGCACAAATGATCGGTCAAAGCTTTTTCAAACGCCGCACGCTTGGGCGCGCTGACCGCAAGACTGCTCCCGCCGACAATCGCGCAACCGTTTTTTATCGCCGTCACGTATCTGAGATTGACCAAATAACAATTATTGCACCGCACGAACAGCTTATCGTCGAGCAATTCTTCCACACTTTTGAGCGTGCCGTAAGAAACGACGTCGCCGTCCTTGGTGTGATAAACAAGCTTGTGCCCCATTATCTCCACGTAATAAATATTGAGCACGTTGAGCCGCACTTTGTCATATCCGGACGCGACGATGACCGACTTTGCCTCGCGCGACCGCAAGTGCGCCAGCGCGCGTTTGAGCTTTACGGCAAAGCTCGCATACACTATGGGCTTGACTATAAAATCGTACGACCCGACCTCGTACCCCTTTATAGCGAACTTCGCCATGTTCGTAACGAAAATAAGACAAACGCTGTCGTCGATCTCTCTCAACGAATGCGCGGCGGTCATGCCGTCGGCGTCGGGCAATTCTATATCCATAAAAACGATGTCGGCGTCGGGTTTGTATTCGCTCAAAAATTTAAGCGAGCTCGAATACTCGCTTATGCCGAACTCCGCGCCGTTTTCCGCGCCGTAACGTTCCAACGCCTTGCGCAAAGTAGCCGCATCGTCCTTATTATCCTCAACGATATTTATCTTGATCACCGATTTTCCTCCGAGCCGTTTGACAATATCGACGCATAAAACCATGCCGCGCCGAAAACAAATTTGATTGTATTGTAAACTATAATCGCGTCGAAGTCAATAGCAAATGTGTAAATCCGATAAATTTTTTATGCCGTTGCGGCAAAAACAAAATGCCTGCGTAAGCTTGATCCATACGCAGGCATTGACCGTTAAAACAATTCTTCGAGCGCCGTTTGGACGGCTATCGCGCCGTCGGCGGCGGCGGTGGTGAGCTGACGCACCGTCTTTTCCCGACAGTCGCCCGCCGCATAAATGCCTTTTACGCTCGTGCGGCAACGCTCGTCCGCTTTTATATAGCCGTCGGCGGTAAGATTGACGGGCGCGAACGCGCCGTTATCGGGCTGACGCCCTATCGCGACGAACAGTCCTTCGGCGTTTATCGTCTGCTCCGCGCCCTTGACGTCGAGCTTGACGGCGATAAGCTCGTCGCCGCCGACCAGTTCTTTGACCGTCGCGTCCGTCACTATCCTTATATTATTGAGAATTTTAGCACGGTCGACGAGCGTTTGCTCCGCCCGAAACACGTCGCGCCTGTGTACTATATACACAAGCCCCGCAACTCCCGCGAGATACAGCGCGTCGGTGAATGCGGCGTTGCCGCCGCCGACTACCGCGACCGTTTTATCCTTAAAGAACGCGCCGTCACACAGCGCGCAATAGCTGACGCCGGATCCGATGAGCTCTTCCTCGCGCGCAACGCCCAAACGCCGATGCTCGCAACCCGCGGCGATTATCACCGCTTTGCCGTCGTAGCTTCCGCCGTCGGTGACGACGGTAGTATAGCCGTCGTGCGGCACGAGCGCGACGACCGTTTCGCACTTGACGCTCGCGCCCGATCTTTCGGCTTGGTCGAACAAGTCCGACGCAAACTGCGCGCCCGATATCGCGGGTATGCCGGGATAGTTTTCCACGAGCGGCGCGTCCACTATCTGTCCGCCGAACGACAGTTTTTCGATCACAAGCGCCGTTTTGTTCGCTCTGCAAGCATAAACGGCGGAGCTTAACCCCGCCGTTCCGCCGCCGATCACAATAAAATCAAGCATTGGGTCATCCTCTAAATATGAATGGGTCGATATTAGTTGTGTGCAACCGATACGTTTTGAATTCGCTCAACGCCGACGATATGAAGCGCATCGTATTATGATATTTCTCGATCGCCGTCGATATCGAATTCCGGATCCGCAGTTATTATTTTCCGCCGATAAACTTCTTTATTTCGGGCACGCCCGCATACTTATCGACGTCCGCGCCGTTGCTGACCACAAGCGTCGGCGCTTTTTTGACGCCGTACTGTTTAGCCGATTGGGGATCGACCGTCGCGTCGACTATATCCACCGTTATCCCCGCCTTTTCGAGCATGGGTATGGCTACCTTGCAGTTGGGGCAAGTGGGCGTCGTGAACAGCGTGTAATGCACTTCGCCCGTTATTTCGTTGTGTTCGGTTTCCGCCGCCGCCGCGCACTTATGCCCGGTATGCGGCGTGTCGTACTTCATAGTGTTGTACGTTCTGCGATCTTTGAATTCCTGCGCCTTGCCGTCGTTCCAGTTTTGAACGGGACGGTAATACCCGGTTATGCGGCTGTTGACCTCCGTCTTTGCTCCGCACTTAGGGCATTCGTACACTTCGCCCGCTATATAGCCGTGGTTGCGGCACACCGAATACGTCGGGGACAGCGTGAAGTAAGGGAGCTTGTAGTTTTCCGCAACGGTGCGGACAAGCTTTGCCGCCGCTTTCCAATCGGGCAGTTTTTCGCCCAAGAAAGTGTGGAACACCGTTCCCGATGTGTACCGCGTTTGCAGTTCGTCCTGAATATCCAACGCGCTGAACACGTCCTCGGTATAGCCGACGGGCAAGTGCGAGCTGTTGGTATAGTACGGCGTGCCGTTCTCGTTGGCAGTGATAATATCGGGATAGCGCTCTTTATCGTGCTTTGCAAGGCGGTATGTCGTGGACTCCGCAGGCGTCGCTTCCAAATTGTAAAGATCGCCGTACTGCTCTTGATATATGACCAAACGCTCGCGCATGTGATCGAGCACTTCCTGCGCGAATTTTTGGACGCGCGGATCGGTAAGGTTGGCTTTGAGCCATTTCGCGTTGAGTCCCGCCTCGTTCATGCCGACAAGCCCTATCGTCGAGAAATGGTTGTTGAACGTGCCGAGATAGCGACGGGTATACGGATACAGACCTTCGTCCATGAGCTTGGTTATGATGTCGCGCTTGATCTTTAACGAGCGCGCCGAAATATCCATGAGCTTGTCCAGCCTGTTATAAAAATCCTGTTCGTTTTCCGCAAGATACGCAAGGCGCGGCATATTGAGCGTTACCACGCCCACCGAGCCCGTGCTTTCGCCGCTGCCGAAGAATCCGCCCGACTTTTTGCGAAGTTCGCGCAGGTCGAGACGCAAACGGCAGCACATACTGCGCACGTCCGACGGCTCCATGTCCGAATTGATATAGTTGCTGAAATACGGCGTGCCGTACTTTGCCGCCATCTCGAACAGCAATTTGTTGTTCTCGCTCTCCGACCAGTCGAAATCACGCGTGATGGAATACGTCGGTATGGGATATTGGAAACCGCGGCCGTTGGCGTCGCCCTCGATCATTATCTCGATGAACGCCTTGTTGACCATGTCCATTTCCTTCTTGCAATCGCTGTACTTGAAGTCCATGGGCTTGCCGCCGACTATCGCCTGCTGATCGGCGAGATCGGGCGGTACCGTCCAGTCGAGCGTTATATTGCTGAACGGCGCTTGCGTGCCCCAGCGCGACGGCGTGTTTACGCCGTATATGAACGACTCGATGCACTTTTTGACTTCACCGTAAGAAAGGTTGTCCACCTTGACGAACGGCGCGAGATACGTATCGAACGAACTGAAAGCTTGCGCGCCCGCCCACTCGTTTTGCATGATGCCCAAAAAGTTGACCATCTGATTGCACAGCGTAGCCAAATGGCTCGCGGGACTGCTGCTTATCTTGCCGGGTATGCCGCCCAAACCTTCCTGTATGAGCTGACGGAGCGACCAGCCCGCGCAATAGCCCGTGAGCATGGACATGTCGTGGATATGGATATCCGCGTTGCGATGCGCGGACGCTATTTCTTCGTCGTAAATTTCGGACAGCCAATAGTTGGCGGTTATCGCGCCCGAGTTGGACAGAATAAGCCCGCCCACCGAATACGTTACGGTGGAGTTCTCCTTGACGCGCCAGTCGGAAGCCTTTACGTAGCTGTCCACAAGTTCCTTATAGTCGAGTATGGTGGACTTCATGTTGCGGATCTTTTCGCGCTGTTTGCGGTACAAAATGTACGCTTTGGCAACGTCGGCATAACCCGCCTGAATGAGCACGTGCTCCACGCTGTCTTGGATGTCCTCGACGGCGACGAGCTCGTTTTTGACTTTGCCCGCAAAATCCGCGGTCACGCGCAACGCGATAAGATCGATGATATCGTCGTTGTATTGCTTGTTCTGCGCGTCGAACGCCTTGCGGATAGCCTGACTTATCTTGGATATGTCGAACTCCGTGCGTTTTCCGTCCCTCTTGACTACTTGATACATGTTTACCTCCGATTTTCGCCACGCCGCGCCGATCTTCCTTTTCGGCGCGCAAGGCGATAAAGCTTGTTCAGTATATCACCCTTATACGGACTTGTCAAGCCTTTTACCACAATATATTGTGGTTTATAAAAAATTTTTTCCGCAAAATACACAATATATACCAAACAATAATTATATTGTTTTGCGACAACCGACTAAACCGAGAGTACGGATAGGTCGGTGATGCGAAATTAAAGGATGAGCGAGAATTATGTCGCGCCGATCTTTCAGAGTTTGATCCCGATTCCCCGACTTCTAATTCTCATAATCCGCGACTTGCCGTATATGCAAGCAATAGGTAGCCGCGTCCTTTGGAACGGGCACGCCGCAATACGCGAGCGCCGCGCCCGAAAAAGTTTTATCGAGTTCGCGCACGTGATATAGATTGTGTTCGTCAAGTCCGTCGAGCTTGACGCGCGACATGCCGTCGCCGAGATCGCACACTATATACGCCTTTGATTTATCCTTGGTGACCGACGTCATACACAAGCCGCCGCCCGCAAAACGCCGCACGTACAGATCGCCGCGCATTACCGTCGGAGCGTCGTTCTGATATGAAAAGACTTGCGCGCGCACCGCGCGTTTTTTATCGGCGTCGAGCGCAGTCGGATCGAGCCTGTATCCCAGACACCCGACGGTCGCTTTATCGAACGCGGCTTTCAACGCGCCGTCGCCGTACTCGACGACGTTTCGCGTCATGCTCGGCGGATAGCACAGCGATCTGCCGCCGCGCTGTTCGCTCGGTGCTATCCCCCACTCGGCAACGAGCTCGGGGAACCGTTCGGCAAGCGTGCGCCGCACGCAGAACAGACCGCGCGCAAAGCTCTGTATGCCGCCGCGCGGCAGATCGATCATCAAATATTCTATGTCGTTTTGTTCTATCAACTCGGCGAGCGTATCGCAAAACGCGCGAGCGCGATCGCCGTTTGCAAGATCGACGGAATACCGCTTGCCGTTTTTAACGCACCCGTCGCAAAACGCCGCACCGCCGCGCGATATCGAATCGGGCTTGACAGAAATACCGAGCTTGACGCCCGCCGCTTTGCAAGCCGCCGATATCGCGGGGATATCCGTGCGCGCCGTCGACCCGACGTCGATCGCAAATACGTCGCACCCGAGCTCGCCCGTCGCGCCGACCGCGTCGACCGCTTTATCGACGTCTATCGGCGGGCAAAACAGCACGATGGGCGGTCTGTCGGCAGACTCGCGCTTGCCCGTATACTCGCGCAAAACGTCGTGCATGATGCGCGTCGCTCCGCCCAAACCGTTATCGGAAAACACCGCGAGAACTTCGGGCGAAACGTACCGTCCGTGCGGCGGAACGATAGCTTTACCGCCGCCGACGCATTCGACCGTCGCGCCGTCGCCGTCGATAACGCCGTGCAAAGCGCCGTCGCCGAAAGCGCACAAAAAACCGTATGCGTCGCCGTTGAGCACAGACTCCGCCGCGACGAAATTATCGACGCACCGCTCCGCGCTCGGCGCGGTAACGCTACCCGTCGCCGTATTTCCGTCCGCCGTCGCATACACGAGTTTAAACTCGCCGTCGAGCGCGAACCTATCCAAGCCCGTAAGCTCGACCGCGCCGTCGCCGTCGTTGTAAACGACCGTACGCCGCGCGACCCCGCCGCGCGCATACGTCGAATAATACAGCTCGGCGCGCAGTCCGAGCTTTTGCTCCGCAAGCTCGATAACAAGCGTTTTGGCGCCGCCGAGCATCGGCGCATCGAAACTCGGCTTTTCGGTCAAGATCCGCGCATCCGTAACGACAAAACGCGTTTGCTTTTTTCCGACCGCCGACGGACGAAACTCGTCGCGCGCTCCGCCGAATCCGAGCGCGCCGAGATCGTCCTCGAGCTCCACTCTCGCGCCGAAGTAAACGTGTTTGAGCGTTCCGCCGTCGTTTTTAAGTATGCGGCAGGTCTCGCCCGCAGTCATATAGAATATGTCGTTATCTATCTTTATCATCGCCGATCGCGACCTCCCGCCGCGCATTGTGTTATTTTGTCGACTACCCTTGCTTTTTTGTCGACCGATTGTATTATTTTGTAGACTTGCCGTGTTATTTTGTATACCGACCGTGCTTTTTTGTAGACTACCTGTATTTCATTGTCGACTTTTTGTGTCCTTTTGTAGACCGTCCGCTTTTCTTTGTCGACTTACGGTGTTTTTTTGTAGACTACCTGTATTTCATTGTCGACTTTTTGTGTCCTTTTGTAGACCGTCCGCTTTTCTTTGTCGACTTACGGTGCTTTTTTGTAGACTACCTGTGTTTTACTGTCGACTTTTTGTTCCCTTTTGTGGACTGTCCGCTTTTTATTGTCGACTTACGGTGTTTTTTTGTAGACTACCTGTATTTCTATGTCGTTATCTATCTTTATCATCGCCGATCGCGACCTCCCGCCGCGCATTGTGTTATTTTGTCGACTACCCTTGCTTTTTTGTCGACCGATTGTATTATTTTGTAGACTTGCCGTGTTATTTTGTATACCGACCGTGCTTTTTTGTAGACTACCCGTGTTTTACTGTCGACTTTTTGTTCCCTTTTGTGGACTGTCCGCTTTTCTTTGTCGACTTACGGTGCTTTTTTGTAGACTACCCGTGTTTTACTGTCGACTTTTTGTGTCCTTTTGTAGACCGTCCGCTTTTCTTTGTCGACTTACGG
>CANDGE010000024.1 GCA_947384195.1 uncultured Clostridia bacterium | reverse complement strand
GACGGCGAGCGTCAGCGAGCCGCTTGTTTTATCAAGCACCCGCCACAGTGCCATTGCACTTTTTTACGCTGTCATATAGTTGAAATTTAAGTGAAAATGTAGTATAATGAAATTATGGATAAAGTCAAAAAAGCATTGATAATAATTGCCATATATGCCGCATTGGGGTTTATTCTAATGATATTTATTTTTGGTTATCGTCAAGATTTAGGAAAGCAAGAGGCTATTGAAAAACAAGAAAAGGCGATAGCAACTATAACAAGTTTGCGGTCAAATATACAGGAAGGAAAAAAAGAAACTTGGTATGATGTCTACTATGAATATACGGCGGAAAACGGTACACATTATTGGGGAATTATACCGCTTATGACATACGACCGAGAATATGCGCTATCTTTAATTGGCAATGAAGTGGAGATTTACATAGACGGTAAAGGTAATTGCTTGCGCGTATCCGAAGTTGAAGATTTTGATGTGGATTATAGTAAGAATTGGTGTATAATTATCGGTGCGATAATCGCTGCATATACAATTGTTTGGGTTGCTTTGATAATTCGTGAAAATATAGTCCCCGTTCCAAAAACGAAAAAGCCACGAAAAGAATAAAATTCGTTTTAGGTTACTTCTGCTCCACCGATCCAAACCTAAAACAACTCCTTTTGCGAGAATTCGTTTTAGGTTTTTTCTTTTGTCTCGGTGTTTTATAAATTCCAAAAAACGGATGGAAAGATAAGCCGCGCGAGCGCCACCGATTTTTCGTTGTCGTTCTTGTTTTTTTGGGCGTCTGTATCGATTTGCCTTTTTATTCGGTTTTGTGTCGTTGCCGCGCGGACAAGCACCCGGCACAGTGCCTAAGTTTGTTTTAAAGCCAGAATACGTTTGATTTTTTGACATGAAAAGAGTATAATAATTTTGTATATTATTTTATGGAGATCGGCAGTATGAAAAATAATTTAACAATAGACCTTTTAATACAAGAAGCAAAATTGTTTTGTGAACTTATGTCAAATGAAAATCACAAATCACTAATTGGTGTGACCGATGGGAAAGCCGTGGGTACATACGTTGAACATAGATTTCAACATTATTTATTTGACAAATACATTGTTTCTATTGGGAGTAGTGCAAAAGGTATTGATTTGCCTGATAACACTATACAAACTGATATAAAAGTTACTTCAATAACGCAACCACAATCAAGTTGTCCATTCCAAAATGCTCGCCAAAAAATTTTTGGACTTGGTTATAACTTATTAGTTTTTGTTTATGACAAAAAAGATACTATTGATAGTTGCACATTACACTTTACGCATTGTTCATTTATAAGAAGAGAACGAACTGCTGACTATACAATTACATATAGACTTAGACAAATGATTACGGACGGAGCAAATAAAGAAGATATAGTCGCGTTTTTACAGGATAGAAATGTCCCTGGGGATGATATCGTTTATAATGATTTAGCAAATGAAATTTTAGAGCACACCCCTAATCAAGGATATTTAACAATAAGCAATGCTTTACAATGGAGATTACAATATGCTCGAGTAATTTATCTTAAAAATTCGGTAGACGGTGTTATAAATTATGAATGGTAAAAAAGTGTATGGGGATTATCAAACGCCATACGATTTCGCGCAAAAGGTTTGCAAATTGATAAAATGTAAATATCAACGTCCTTTGACAGTCTTAGAACCGACTTGCGGAATTGGTAGTTTTCTCAAAGCAAGTTTACCATTTAATGCACAAAAATACTATGGGGTAGAGATAAATCCTTTATATTGTAATCAATGTAAATTACAATTCACCGATGAACGCATTAAAATAATCAATGCGGATATATTCAACTACGATTTGAAAAATCTTTTACATAATTTAGATGAAATACTTGTAATTGGTAATCCGCCATGGGTAACTAATAGTGATCTATCTAAACAAAATGCAACTAATGCACCGCACAAAGCAAATATAAAAGCATTAAATGGTTTTTATGCAATTACAGGGGCAAGTAACTTTGATATTTGTGAATATATCATTTTGCAAATGATTGAACTAATAAAAGAAAAAAAATCGATACTTGCTATGCTTTGCAAAACTTCAGTAGCAAGAAATGTTTTTAGAGAAATAAATCGACGCA
The DNA here is from genome assembly GCA_947384195.1 of uncultured Clostridia bacterium. Taxonomy (GTDB): domain Bacteria; phylum Bacillota; class Clostridia; order Christensenellales; family Pumilibacteraceae; genus Anaerocaecibacter. The sequence continues at coordinate 19,578 of CANDGE010000024.1, read as the reverse complement.
ATATTAAATATAATTCTTTTTCAATCTACAAATTTAATGCTCAAAAAGTTTTCAGCATAGGGGTTGCTGCGTGTTTACTGGCGATAGAGTTCAATTATTCGGATGATAATGTTCAAAAACATTGTAATGTATATGATTTTGAGAATTTTCAAAGTCCATTTGAAAGATTAGAGTATTCAAATGGTGAGATTCATAATTTATCATTATTAGACGATAATTTTAATGGAAGATGTTGTTTTGAATGGCGACAAGGGGTTAAGCATGACTGCTCAAAAGTTATGGAATTATCTGTTGATGGCGATAGTTTTATCAATGGCTATAACGAAAAAGTTGATATCGAAAAAGAATATGTTTTCCCTTTGATAAAAAGCAGTATGTTTAAGAAAGCAATAATAAATGTGTTCAGCAAATATGTAATAGTTACTCAAACCAAAATTAAAGGAGATACGCAACCCATTAAAAATATTGCTCCTAAAACGTGGCAATACTTATGTAAATATTTAGAAAATTTCAAAAAAAGAAAAAGTTCAATATATAAAAATTCACCTTCGTTTTCTATGTTTGGGATTGGTGATTATTCTTTTGTAAAATATAAAGTAGGAATAAGTGGTTTTTATAAAAATCCTTTTTTTGCTTTATTAGACGGTAGCAATAAACCCATTATGACAGATGATACTAGTTACTTTATAACTTTCGATAGTTATGATATGGCATATATGGCAATGCTTTGTCTAAACAACAATAAAGTTAAAAAATATTTAACTCAAATATCATTTCAAGATGCTAAACGCCCATACACTAAACAAATATTAAACAATTTAGACTTTGAAAAAATAGTAAATACAATTAGTTTCAGCGATATTATACAAACTGAAACAGAATTGGAATTGCAACACTATGCACAAATGTCTATGTTTGACGATTTTAAGTGTTATATTAAAGAAAAGTCCAACACATAATACTCGTTTTACGTTCCCGCCGCTCTACTATGAAAACGCGGACGCGAAAGCGTCCTTTTTTCGTGGTGGAGGTTTTTTGCTGTCGTTTGATCGACTATCGGAAAGTACATATCGTTGCTGTAAAATATTTTGACTAAATATGAAAGATATTGCGCATATAAAGGCTGTTTCTATTCCATTGCTCGCGGCGTAATTTTATGCCGATATATTTTCGTTGTGTAAGTAACATTTTAATTTCGATGCAGACAAGTGTTTGCCAATGGTGTCGGATTGTTGATTTCCGATCGAAACTATGATATAGTTAGACGGTATAACTTACATTGCGCATACATAAAGATGCGGTGGCAAAAGCATGTTTGCGTAGAGATGATCTGATTTGAGTTATCTTTTGATGAGACATATCAAAGTTCTAAAATATAAGATCGGTATGGGGAGATCGTGCAAATGAAAATCATGAGAGAAAAATTCGGACAACTGAAAAATTTTGATTGGCGATTGTTTGCGGCGTTATGCGCGTTAGCGTTGATCCCTGCTATTTATCAAGCGATAAAAACTTCTATTATTTCGCTCAACAACCAAAGCGCCGTATTTGATATAATCGGACAAATGGAATGGTTCGATTTGATCAATGAAACGTTGCAAGCTTTTTTGGTTATACCGCTATATTCTATTCTAAACAAAATATTTAAGAATGACAAAGAAAATTTTGAAAAGCATACATTTAAAACTGGACTGCTGACATTTATAATTTACACGTTGTTTTCAATAGGGGTGTTTATTTACGGCGTTGTGTTGATAAAAGCAATGAACCCCAACGAGATCGATGTAGCTGCCGTAAACGCCTATTTGCAACTTGAAACGATTGCATTTATGATCGGAATAATCGTTAGTTTTGTCAATGTTGTTTTCGTGGTGATAGGAAAAGATAAAAATGTTTATATTTTCTTGGTAATAAATACAATACTATCTATTATAACCGACTTTGTTTTTATCCCGAATTTCGGTGTTTACGGAATCGCGATATCGAATATCATCGTTAACACAGTACTTGCGATATCGAGCTTGGTGTTGCTTTATATTCAAAAGTATATCAAGTTTTGTCGGTTTCGCAAAAGCGACATACAGGTGCTGAAAGAGTGGTGCAAAGTCGGCGTTTTTTCGGGCGTACAACAATTTATAGATAATTTGATTTATGCCGTTATGGTATGTAAAATGGTCAATATGGTTGCGGAGCAAGGCAACTATTGGATAGCAAATAACTTTATCTGGGGTTGGTTGCTTATTCCTATAACAGCTTTGTCGGAAGTTATCAGGCGAGATTGCAAGGACGGCTATAAAAAACTGAATAGATTCAACTATTACTTTATTGCTACCGCTGTGATCGCAGTTTGGGTAATTACGATCCCGTTGTGGACGCCGTTTTATAAATATGCTGAAAACATACAAAATGCAAGCGAGATTTTTACTATCACGATCAAGCTTGCGCCGTTTTATATCGCGTATATCGGTTGTGCGATAATCGATAATATTTTTGTCGGGTTAGGCAAAACGATTTATAATGCGGTAAATTCGTTGATCATCAATCTGGTATACTATGGTATTTTCTACATACTGTATGTATCTAATGCTATAACTTTTACTATGGACGTGATCATAATGATGTTTGGGTTTGGAATGATAGTCCATTTAGCTGTATCACTTATAGAAGAAAGGGTATTTTTGCGCAAATTCGAGAATAAGAAGAATGTGGTCGAAACTTCTACGGATCAGGATATAAATAATAATTTGAGTTGAGCCGAGTTAACTATATAGTAGCTTACCCGCATGTGTATTCTTGATCGTGCGAAATCAAAGTTGTACGCATTATATGATTTTTTATATATTTGCTTGAAAACGGCGGTCGACTGTGTTACAATAAGAAAGAACTTTTAAGGTCGGCGATCGGAAATAAAACAAAGGAAGTGCGATCATGAATGTAGAAACGGTCATAGCGATAGTAACGGCGGGCATAGCGTTTGTAACGTCTGTCGCAACGTTTACTTACAACTTCATTCAAAACAGAAAAAATCGTATCCAAAAAGTGATATTGTATAACAGGGTCAAGTATATGGACGGTATCCGCGAAGGTTTTACCGATCTTGTCGGCTTGGCTAATTCGGGTGCGATCAAGATCGCCAAGGCAAGTTCGGACGTAAAAAAGATATATTGCGAACGGCTGTTCGACGGCTACGGCAAGCTCAAAACATATATTAAGCCGTTTTATAAAATGGACGGCGAACTGTTAGTCGCCTTGGATGCGCTGTATGCGCGGATACTCGACGCGCTCGACGGAGAAGCGGACGCAAGAGAGCTTGACGCATTGCGCGAGAGCTTTGCGGATAAGTATCTTAAATACGATTGGGCGTATTGGAAGTATATCCAAAGCCAAAAGGAAGGCAATTATATGGACAGCGACGAAGCGTTCGACAACGTGTATTACGAGTTTGTCAATGGCTTGGATAGGGCGAGCTAAAAGTATCCCATATGGAAATGAAAGTTGATCAAATCATAGAAACCGAAATATTGTCGAGCGGCATGAACGGCGAAGGCGTTGCGCGTGTGGACGGGCGCGTAGTGTTTATTCCGTATACCCTTAAAGGCGAGCGCGTGCGTGCCGTCGTCAAAACGGTCAAAAGCAAATATGCCGTTGCGTCGGTCATTAAGATACTGTCGCCGTCTGAGCACCGCATCGCGCCGCAGTGTCCGCATTGTTATAGGTGCGGCGGGTGCGATATGGGGCATGTTTCGCAAAGCTACCGTATCGAAACGCTTACCGCTGAGCTCGAAAGCAATCTCAAAAAGATAGCGGGCATCGATTTTGCGCCCGTCGAATTTGTAAGCGCGCCGCCGCAAGCGATGTCGCGTAACAAGTTGGCTATGCCGTTCGGTATTGTCGACGGGAAGATCGTTTTGGGTCTGTACAGGCAAAATACGCACGTTGTAGAGCCCGTGTGTTGTCGCTTTGCGAGCGAGCGTATGCAAAACGTCGTGCGGATCGTGTGCGAGTTCGCGGATGCGAAAAAGCTTTCCGTGTACAACGAAAACACGGGTAACGGGCTGTTGCGGCATCTCGTCATACGCGAGATAGACGATCGGCTATCGGTAACGCTCGTTATAAATTCCGAAAAATCGGGCGGGTGGAAAACTGAGTTGGCAGGCGTCTTGCCCGATCACGTCGACTTTTTCATCAGTCCCAATTTGCGCAAAAACAATGTTATAATGGGCGACGAAGTCAGGCTCGTCAAGGGTAATGCGCGGCTTGCCGTCGACGTGCTCGGCGTTAAAGCCGAGCTGTCGCCGCTCGCGTTTTTTCAGGTGAACGGGTATATTCGCGACAAGCTGTACGAGCGCGCGATCGGTTACGTTAACGGCGATACGCTCGTCGATCTTTACAGCGGCATCGGCATTACGAGCAATCTCGCCGCAAAAAAGTGTAAGCGCGTTTTTGCCGTCGAGTGCGTGCCGCAAGCGGTTGCGGATGCAAACAGGACAGCGGAGCTGAACGGAAATTCCGACAAAATAGAAAATATTTGCGGCGACGTCGAAAAGGTTTTGCCACGGCTTGCCGAGCGGTGCGCCGGTGCGGACGTGCTTGTGGATCCGCCGCGCAAGGGTTGCGGTGCGAGCGTTATGACTGCGATAGCCGACTTCGAGCCGAACAGGCTGATATATATTTCGTGCAATCATGCAACGATGTGTCGAGATATCGATTTGTTTCGCGATCGTTTGCCCGAATACGAATTGATCGATTGCAGGCTGTTCGATATGTTTCCGAACACACATCATACGGAGACACTCGTCGTTTTGCAAAAAAGGGGATAGGAGCAATGAAATTTTACACCAAACAATGGTACGAGCTTATGCAGCGGCTCGATTACTGTCTTGGCATGAAGTCGATAGACGACGCCAAGTGTACCGATGCGGATATACAAAGGCTTCACGTCCGCGCGAGAAAAAAGCACGTTAAGGATGCGGAGCGCGAATATAACGAGCCGCCGCAATTTGTCGAGCTCGATTTCGACGAGCTCGACTTTGAAGAATTCGTTTTTTTCGATGTGGAAACGGGTAAGCTTATCAAACCCGGATCCGTAGACGAAGTCAAACGCAATTACGAAGAACAATGCCGTCGCGAATACGAGCTGTTTGAAAGCAGACCGCCGTTCGATCGCGACGAAAGTCTTGCAGAGTTCGACGAGATGTACGAAAATCGCATGAAATACGCGCTCGAAAATTATCCCGGGTGGGCGAAATCGCGCGTCGATGCGCGGCTTGCCGCATTGGGATATTTGCCCAAAAGCGTTTACGACAGACTTAAAGACGAAAGTAAAGCCAATAAACGCGAGTTTGACGAAATAAACCGTGCGGCGCGTAAGGCGTTTGCGGCGGAGCGTAAAAAACTTCCCGAACGCATTTTCGACGATTTCGGTTTTCACGATGCCGAGCTCGTGGAGTTTGCGGAGCGGGACGGCGACTTCGTTATCGTGTTGCGCGGATGTTTTGCATGTTTCGACGGCGAAACGCCGTATATTCGCGTGACCTTCCGAAATGCGAAAATATCGGAAGCGGACGGCGACGCGTTTTCGGACACGGACGATGCGCGCTGTTGCGTATGGTTATACGACGAGCTGTACGCGGTCGACGGCGGGATAGAAGCGCATATGCTGTTTTCGAGCGACAAGACGAAAGACGGACTTGCGTATCTGACTTTGCGGTGTGCGGATATAGACGTCGAGCGTAACGTCGCCGTCGACAAAGCCCCCGATTGATAATACATTTGCATAGCAAAAACCGCCGCTTGCTTGACAGGTAAAGCGGCGGTTGGTTTTGTGCGGTCAAAAGTTTTATTTCAGCGCTTGCGCTTTTTCGCGGATCTCGGTCGCGCGGCGTTTAAAGGCTTGGACGGATTCAAAAGCGCGGTTTTTGCCTGACAGCAGTCGGTCGGTTTGGTCTATCAGTTTATCGCACGCTTCTATACATTCGGTTTTCATGCCGAGCGCCAAATACATTCGCGCCAAAGCTTCCGGTATTCCCATATCGATGTTGGGATTGCCGAAGCCCGTGGTCTTTATAACGTCGTTTATTTCGTCGAGCGCGGTTTGCGCGAGCAGGACGCATTGCGCGGGGGCTTTGTATATCTGCGACAGCATACCTATGTAATTTCCGACGCACGCCACCATGTCGCCTATGAACATCGAGCGCCAATCGCGTTCGTAGTGTATTTTATAGTATTGCATGCTCGTCAGGATATGCGCGAACGCTTTTTTTGGCTTGCGCTTGCATTTGTAATATGTGGCGTAAGCGATATTCATGAACGCGAACCGCGCGGGATCGTTATTCCGCAGTTCTTCGCCGCCGAGCTTCATCGCTTTGTCGAGAGTTTTCTTTTGGTTTGCAAGGTCGCCGCACGAATTATAGATATTGCTCTTTGCCACGTAAAAATGCGCATAGTCGCGTAACGGTATCTCGTCGGCGGCGTAAAGCTCGTCGCACAGGTCGGTGCATTCTTTCATGAGCGCGAGCGAGCTGTCGAACTTACGGCAAAGCTGTAAGTGCGTTCCGTATATGGTGAGCATTTCGGCGTAGTGACGTCGGACGGGGTAAGGCAATGCGCGTATATCGGTTTTGTCGAAGTATTCTTTGCAGCGCTCGAAGTGTCCGCCCGCCTCGTAGAAGTAGTTGAGCAAAAAGCAGTCCTGAGCGTATACCGAGTACACGATCCCCGTTAGCGCGGGGTATCGATCGCACAGGTCTGTCGTTTCGAGATAGTCCGACAGCGATTTGAGCAAGGCGCGTTCGTTGTCGGCGAACGCCGTCGGCTTTGTCCAATCCTGTTTGAACGGTAACGACATCACGCTTGTTGCGAGCGCGCGTTTATCGTCGTCGGTAAGCCTGTCGCAGGAAAGCAGTGCGCCCAGAAACTTAAAAAGCGCAAACCGCTTGCCGCACAGCTCTTCCATGGACATGCCCGATCCGACGAGCGCGGACAACTTGGCGTGTATCTCGTCGATAAGACTTTGCGTAAACGGTTCGTCGTCCGAAAGTATAAGCTGTTTTATGCGGTCGTGCACGATGCCGAACGCTATCGGCGAGATCTCGTCGTGCAGGCGTATGAATATGCGCAAAAACCCGTTGCTCGCGAGCAGGTTTTCGGAAAACTCTATGTCGAACGCTTCTTTGAGATCGTCGGCGGTGAGCACATAATCGGACAGCGCGAATACCGCGAGCAATTTTTTATAACGTAAAAAGGTTTCGTGGTTGAGCTCCGTTTTCATGTAGTTGTAGTAAAAATCAAGCGCGTTTTCGAGCGACGACAGCACGCGCCAATCCACGTTTTTCGGCTCGGTCCGATCGAGATAAATGCTGCTGATCTTCATCAGTATGGAAAACGACAGGATGTTTTTGGGCGTGATCGACGTAAATATCTCGCGAACGTTGACGCCGTTGTCGCCGTGCGGGAATTGCGATATTATATTGTCGTTGAAATAATCGTACAAAAATTTGAGATAATCGTAGTTTTGCGAATCGAAAATTATACGCTCGCCGCCGAACCGTTTTACAAAACCGTATGCGGCGTTGCGGCGTTCGTCGTTATTGTCGAACAGACGGCAGGTGAACATGACGTATACTCCGTCGCACAGCTCGGCTTTTTCAAAGAAGTCGGACACCGTCATTTTTCCGCCCGTGCCCATATCGTCGATACCGTCGATGACGATAAGAAGTTTTTTGTCCGCGTAATACTTGGTTTTGAACTCGGTCAAAAACCGCGAAAACGACTTGACGGGGTCGGAGTTGATTATATCGACGGGCATTATGTCCACGCTGCGCATATTGCCGTTTTCGTCTTTTCTCAACAGGTCGGAAAAATCCCATAAAAAGTTTTCCGGCGAAGCGTAGTTTTTGTCGCGACTGACGTACACAGCCTTTACGGTCGTCGTTTCGGCAAACTCGCGATCGTTTTCGAGCGCGTGGACGAACGTCGTTTTGCCCATGCCGCGTTCCGTTTGAAGAATGAACGTATCCTTGCTTTTGCGTTCCAAAACGTCTTTGACTTTTTCGCGCAACAGGCTGAAAGGGTAGTACGGTTCGTCGGTAAGTACCGACACCTGCGGGTCGACGAGCCGATTGTTTATCCATTTGTCGAGATCGATGTTGTCGACTATGTAGTATTGATTTCCTACGGCAAGCTCGCCGTCGGGATCGATATCGAGCAACAGCCGTTTGACGTATGCCGATCGCTCCGAACGCTTGACGAGCGTGTTGCCGCAATAGTAAACGGCAAAGTCCTTCTTGTTGCGCAAGCCCGATTTAAACAAATCGAAAAACGCCGTTATTTCGCCGTAAAGATAGCGCGACGTTTTTATATCCAAACATCCGCGTTCGTCATGCGGGCAAAAATCGTTGACAACAAAAAGGAACAATGCGGAATTGGGTATGACTTGCGTCGTATGCTTATCGAACGTGCGCTCGTCGGTATTGGGACCGCTGTACGCTTCGGGCACGGGATAGTCTTTTATTTTGGCGCGTATGCGCTCGGCTTCGAGCGCCGTACCGCCTTTGTCGTAAGTGCCGTGATAGGCGATAAATACCGAATTTCTGTATTGCGTCGACTTCCTTTGCATGGACTTTTGCCCTCTTTTTCGTAGGTTTGTATTATTATATCTCTTTTTGCGCGCGTTGTCAACCCCGACGTCGCGTGAAAATCGTGCGTTGCGTCGGTTGACAAATCGGGTGTATTCGGTTAGAATATAATCGACGCAAACGGATGCGTTTGCGTAGACGTGTACTTAAAGGCGAAATATCATGAGGGCTGTTTTATTCGATCTCGACGGCACGCTCCTTGCAATGGATCAGGACGTGTTTACAAAAGCGTACTTCGGCGCGTTGGCTGAAAAGCTGTCGGGCGCGTACGATCCCGAAAAACTGATAAAAACCGTTTGGCGCGGTATCGGCGCTATGCTTAAAAACGACGGCAGCGCGACCAACGAGCAGGTGTTTTGGCGTGCGTTCGCCGATGTTTTCGGCGAGCGCGCATACGACGATATCCCGTTGTTCGACGAGTTTTACAAAACGGATTTCAACGAGCTTAAAAGTCTTTGCGGACGCAACGAGCGTGCGGTGCGGACGGTGAAGCAATTAAGGCGCGACGGATATAAGCTCGTGCTTGCGTCCAATCCATTGTTTCCGTCTGTCGCGCAAAAGGCGCGTATGCGCTGGGCGGGAGTCGATCCCGACGATTTCGACTATATAACGTCGTACGAGAATTCGCATTTTTGCAAGCCGCAAGCGGGGTATTATGCGGAGATCGTGCAAGCGATAGACTGCGCCGCCGCCGATTGCATTATGGTCGGGAATGACGTAGGCGACGATATGCCCGCGCGCGACGTCGGGTTGAAAGTGTTTTTGACGGTGAACGATTATTTGATCAACAAGACAGATAAAAGCGTCGACGAATTTCCGCACGGCGATTTCGACGATCTGTTGCGGGCGCTTGCGGTAGTTTCATAGTCGGGTGCAACTTTCGGGATATCTCGCAAACAGTTGTAATTTGAGCCGAAATGTGCTATACTTATTATCGGAAAGGTGAAAGTCATGGATAATAAAGCAGTATACGATTCTGAAGAAACGCAAATAATGCAGCCGGTCAAGGCGTACAAAATGATAGCTTTCCGCGGAAAAGTGGTTTTTCCCGGGCAAGCCGTTCATTTCGATCTGGTGCGCGACAAGTCGTACACGGCGATAAGCCAAGCCGTGGAATCGGGCGAGAGCGTGTTTTTGGTCGCGCAAAAGCGGGCGAGCATGGTCAATCCCGCGCCGCAGGACATTTACCGCGTCGGCGTGCTCGCAACGATCAAGCAAGTCCAGCGATTGCCGGGCGATGCGATGCGCGTCGTGTTTATCGCGGGGCGGCGTATGCAGATAGAAAGCTACGTTTCGCTCAATCCGTACTTTGAAGTAACGCTCAAAGATTACGATTACGAGTCAGACGATCCTATGTATTTCGAGGCCGTAAAGCGCAGGCTCGACGAGCAGTTCAAGGAATACCGCAGGATAGACACACGTATGCCCGGCGACGTATTGAGCTCGCTGTCCGTCGACGACGGCGAACGGTTCGTATCGACGATCGCGGGATATATATTCCAATCGGACGCCGATAAGCAAAACGTGCTTCAAACCAAAACGCTGTCCGAGCAGTACGAGCTTATTTTGGGCGCGCTCGCCAAAGAGACCGAGATCCGCGCCATAGAAAAGCGCATAACCGCCAAGGTGCGGCAAAACATAGACAAGAATCAAAAGGAATATTATGTTCGCGAGCAGATACGCGCGCTCAAAGACGAGCTCGGCGAGGACGCGGGCGAGATCGACGAGTTTCGCGAACGTTTGGAAAGCGTAAAGGACAGTATGCCCGAAGCGGGATACGAAAAGGCGAAAAAGGAAATATCCCGTTTGGAAAAAATGAGCTCGTCCACGCCCGAGGCGAGCGTGGCTCGCTCGTATATAGAGCTGTTGTTGGAAATGCCGTGGAGCAAGTCGACCGAGGATAATATTTCGCTCGATCGCGCGCGAAAGGTGCTTGCCGAAGATCATTACGGGCTGGAAAAGGTGAAGGATCGCATACTCGAATATTTGGCGGTCTACAAGCTGACGCGCAATCTAAAATCTCCCGTGCTGTGTTTTGTCGGACCTCCGGGCGTTGGCAAGACGTCTATCGTAAGGTCGATAGCTCGCGCCGCCAACAAGGAGCTCGTCACCATGTCGTTGGGCGGTATCCACGACGAAGCCGAGATACGCGGACACCGCAGGACATACGTCGCCGCCATGCCTGGGCGCATCATAAGCGGAATACGTCAAGCTAAGGTGAATAATCCCGTGTTCCTGCTCGACGAGATCGACAAGATGACCGCCGATATCCACGGCGATCCCGCGTCGGCGCTTTTGGAAGTGCTCGATCCCAATCAGAATTACAATTTCAAGGATAACTATCTCGATATGCCGTTCGACCTTAGCAAGGTCATGTTCGTGACGACCGCAAACTCGCTCGACCCGCTCCCGCCCGCGCTTTTGGACAGGTTGGAAGTGATCGAGCTTTCGGGTTACACGTACGAGGAAAAGTTACAGATCGCAAAGCGTTATCTCAAACCCAAGGCGATCGAGGCGAACGGCTTGGAAGGGATAAAGGTGGACATGAGCGATCCCGTCATCATGCACGTCATTTCGTCGTACACGCGCGAGAGCGGCGTGCGCAATCTCGAACGCGAGATATCCACGGTCATGCGCAAGATCGCGCTTAAAGTCGTCGAGCAAAAAGATAAACCGACGTCGTTCAAGGTCGGCAAAAAAGATGTGGCGGAGTTTCTCGGTCCCGCCCGATACACCGAAAAACCCGCAGTCGCCGACGACGAGATCGGCGCGGCTACGGGGCTTGCCTGGACGAGCGTCGGCGGTGTCACGTTGCTTATAGAAGCCGCGATAATTTCGGGCGGAAAGGGCGATATCAAGCTTACGGGCAGTCTCGGCGACGTGATGAAAGAATCGTGCTTGGCGTCGCTGTCGCTCGTGCGTTCGCGCGCGGCGAGCTTCGGTATTCCCGACAGCGCGTTTACGGAAAACGACGTGCATTTGCATTTCCCCGAAGGCGCGACGCCTAAGGACGGGCCGAGCGCGGGCATAACCATTACTACCGCGCTAATGTCGGCGTTTTCTAAAAAGAAGGTCGCGCACGACGTTGCGATGACGGGCGAAGTCACACTGCGCGGCAAAGTGCTTGCGATAGGCGGGCTCAAAGAAAAATCGCTCGCGGCGTTCCGCGCAGGCTATAAACGGCTCATAATCCCGCGCGACAACGAGAAGGATCTCGTCGACGTGCCCGACGAAGTCAAAAAGGGCATGGAGATAATCCCCGTCGAAACGATAGACAAGGTGTTTGCGGTCGCGCTCGTATGAAAATAAGATCGGCTGAATTCGTAAAAAGCTGCGTCGACCCGACGGAGGCTGGCGGTTATTTGCCGCAAGTCTGCGTTGCGGGCAGATCGAATTGCGGCAAATCGACGCTTTTGAACATGCTGATGGGCGCAAGGCTTTGCAAAACGTCGCAGACTCCCGGGCGCACTCGGCTTATAAACGTATTTCGGGTAAATGCCGAAATGCCGTTCTATTTGGTCGATCTTCCCGGCTACGGTTATCACAAAGCGCAAAAAAGTCTGGCGGACGAGTGGAGCGACCGCACCGATAAGTATTTCAAGTGCGGCAACGCTATCGCTCAGGTGCTGTGTTTGATGGATATACGTCGCGACCCGTCCGATCTCGACAAGGTCCTTATCAATTATTTGCGCGATCTCGAACTGCCGTTTACCGTCGTTTTGACCAAGTCGGACAAGCTGAGCAAGGCTCAAACGGGAAATGCGGTAATGCGCATCGCCGCCGCGCTCGGGCTTGCGCGCGACGACCTGATAGTAACGAGCGGAACGAAGGGCTCGGGCAAGGATGCGTTGTTGACCCGACTGGAAGGCGTTTTGTCTGTCGACGACGGCATTTAACGGTTTAATACATACTAAGATAACGGCGACGCGGTTTCGTCGTTTTTTTATGCACATTTTAAAAGAACGACGCATATATATTGTTTAGCGAAATTCTACGGAGGCGGCGGTATGGCGGTTAAAGCGGGATGCGGCGGCAATTTCGAGGACGGCTTGTGCTGTCGCATGGTAATTGAAACTAAGCGTGTGTTCGACGGTTGCGCGTTCACGGACGAGAACGTTACTTTGGCGTTGACGACCGACGGGCAGATACCGCAACAGGCGACTTTTGTCGCGGCTCGTGCGGTGAGCAGCGAGCTCGAAAGCTATTCGGTGACGCGTTGCTCGGACGGGTGCAGTCGCATATGCGGCGAGATAGTGACGCGGTTTGCGGTGACGTATTCGGCAAACGGCGTGCTTACGACGGTGCCCGCATATTATCGCGAGCACAAAGATTTTTTGTTGCGTCTGCCCGATAATAACGCGCTCGTGCCGTATTCTATAGAAATACAGACATATAACGCGGTTGTCGGCGGTGCGATAGTCGGGAGCAACTCGGTGTCGATCACGGGCTGTATATTGCAACTGATAAAAGCGGTCGCGCCCGTCGATATTCTCGTGCCGACGTACGGTTATTGCAAATATCCGCCGTGCACGGGTTGCGGCGTTTGCTCGGGCATACGCTCGCGCATATTCCCGTCGTTCGACGGCGACGAATAGAAATTCTCGCTCGGACTGCCGCGCCGCGTTTGACTTTGAACTTTAAAAATGATATAATGTGCGTATGAAAGTCTATGCGATATCCGACCTGCACTTGTCCATAAACAATCCCAAGCCGATGGATATTTTCGGCGCGGTGTGGGATAACTATCTTGACGATATATCCCGCTCGCTCGATCCGGTGCAAAGCGACGATCTCGTATTGCTCGCAGGCGATCTCAGTTGGGCGATGTCGTTGGACGATGCGGTCGCCGATCTCGAATACATAGGCAAGTACCCCGGGAAAAAGGTCATAACGCGCGGCAATCACGACTATTGGTGGAAGAGCATTTCCGCCGTGCGCGGCGCTCTGCCGAAAAACGTGTTCGCAATACAAAACGACTGCTTGCGGTTCGACGACGTCATAGTATGCGGCAGTCGCGGTTGGAGCGTCGACGATAAAACCGAAGACGGAAAAAAACTGTACGCGCGCGAGCTTATCCGCATAGAAATGTCGCTCGCGGCAATGCAAAAGATTCGCAACGACGGCGACAGGGTGGTGTTCATGCTGCACTATCCGCCGTTCAACGTTCGGTTTGAAAACACGCCCGTTACGGACCTGTTTGAAAAATACGATGTCGACGCCGTCGTATACGGTCATCTGCACGGAAAAAACTGTTACGCCAAAAGATTCCTTTTAAAAAACGGCGTCAAGTATTATCTCACATCGTGCGATCAAGTAGGGAACACGGCTGTGGAAGTGGAAATATAATAATATATTCGGTGCGAGTGCATGGTTCGATACAGTCGTCGATCGCGATAAAACATATCTTTCCTTGCTGAATCGACAGAGCGGAAATAATTTCACAAAATACACATATTTCGCGCCGTAACGACGTTATTCGATAGCGAAATCGGGCGCATATTATCGAACATAATAGCAAGATAAAGCAAATCAAGGCAAAAAATAGCAAGAAAATGGTCAAAAAGGGTTGACAGTGGTCACGCTGTGTGATAAAATACATCTATCAAGGCAAATTTTGTCAAGGATGGATTTTATCGGTGTTCTTTTGCGGGCAATATCATCATCAGTTGGACGACAAGGGGCGGTTGAGAATACCGCCTGCTTTTCGCAAACAGCTCGGCGATAATCCCGTCATTTTCCGTGACGAGAAGTGCTTGCAGATATACACGGCGCAAGACTTTGAAAAGCTCGTCAAAAGTCGGTTCGACAACGCGGACATATTCGACGAAAAAATGAATAAGCGCAAGCGCAAGATATTTCCGTCCGTTCAGACTGTTGCCGAGGACAAGCAGGGCAGAGTTTCGGTAAATCCGTCGTTTCTCAAAGACTGCATGATGGTCAAGGACATTATTTCGATAGGCGTTCTCGATCACGTAGAGATATGGGACGAAAAGCTTTACGATGCGTACATCAACGATCGCGAGCTTGAAAACGATGACAAAGGCGAGTTGGATAAGCCCGACGGTGCGGACGAGCAGTCGGACAGCGACGGCGAAAAAGAGAGCGGTCGTTAAACGATGTATCACATACCTATCATGCGCGACAGAGTAATCGACGCGCTTGCCGTCAAGCCGAACGGCGTCTATTTGGACGCGACGCTCGGCGGCGGCGGGCATACGCAGGCGATACTCGATCGCGGCGGACGGGTGGCGGCGATAGACCGCGACGACGACGCCATAGAATATTGCAAAGCCCACGTTACGGGCGACGTTACGTACATTAAAGGTCAATACGAGAATGCAACGCAGTTGCTTGCCGAACGCGGCATAACGGAGCTTGACGGCGCGGTGATGGATCTCGGTGTGTCGAGCCATCAGTTGGACGCGCCCGAACGCGGATTTTCTTACATGCACGACGGTGCGCTCGATATGCGCATGGACGTCACGCAAAAGTTTACCGCTTACGACGTTGTCAACGGGTACAAGGAAGAGCGACTCGTCGACATAATGCGACGGTACGGCGAGGAGAGTTTTGCGCCGCGCATAGCCCGCGCGATAGTCAAGCGCAGAGAAGTAAAGCCGATAGAACGCACGGGCGAGCTTGCCGAATTGATACGCGGATCCGTTCCGTACAGAAAGAGCGGACACCCAGCAAAAAAGACGTTCCAAGCGATCCGCATAGAAGTCAACGGCGAGCTTAAAGGGCTGTACGACGCGATCTGCGGCATTTTCGGCATGATAGTGCGCGGCGGGCGGCTGTGTGTGATCACTTTTCACTCGCTCGAGGACAGGATAGTCAAAGCCGCGTTCAACGAGTTTGCGACGGACTGCATATGCCCGAAGCGTTTGCCCGTTTGCGTATGCGATCACCGCGCGATAGGCAAAACGCTCGGAAAGCAAAAGCCGTCGAGCGAGGAGCTCGAACAAAATTCTCGCAGTGCGAGCGCAACGCTTCGCATATCGGAAAAACTATAAGGAGACGGACATCATATGATTTCCACTAAACGTCAAATAAGAAAAGACGACGATCGCTACGGCGGCTTCGGTATGGACAGTATCGGCGCGCCGCTCGTTTCGGAATACGATCGTATTGATAACGCGTCCGCTTCGTCGAGATACGGTATGGGGACGAGCTTGCTCATGTCCGATACCGATATCGATATCAAGAACGAGTCTTACGCGCAGGAGCAGGCTGTCGATCAAACGTATACCACGCTCGACCGTGCGGGCGTTCGCACCGAAAGCCCCGCAGATATTCCCGCGCGTCCCAAAAAGAAGGAAGTCCCGCACTCGCGCGAGGACGTTTTGCCCACGCTCAAAACGCGTTCTTACGCTACCGAGCAGGCGGAAGTCAAGGAAGAACCGGTCGCCGCGCCCGCAAAACGCGCGCACCGCGGGCTCGATGCGCGCGCCAAGATATTGCTTTGCGTGTACGTTGCGGTCGCGCTCGTGCTCGCGATAGCGGTCATAGCGACGGGCGTTTCCATATCGCGCGCAACTGTGGCGTCCGACGATCTTACTATGCAGATAGCGCAAAAACAGACTGTGATAGCCGAGCAGGAAACGACGCTCGCCGCGCTTCGCGACGCGGATAACATCCGCGAAAAAGCAACGGCAAACGGCATGGTACAGGCAGGGAACTCGGTGTACGACGCGCCTGCGACGGAAAACGTCGGGTATCCCGAGGCAAAACCGCACACCAATGCGTTCGACGTGTTTTTGGACTGGTTGTCAAAGGTCATAGGCTGAACATTAAAGTAAACATAGATCCAAAGCGGTTCGACGGAATGTCAAGCCGCTTTTTGCTTGTCCGTTTTTTATACGCGAAATAACCTAAACCGATCGAGTGCGGCATATAATACGGGGTGAGAGGTGATTTATGAAATCATGCGCGTCGCTTATGCGAAAAAGGATACTCGTAGCGTTTGTATTGCTTGCGGCAGTGTTTTTCGCGTTGTTCGGGCGGTTGTTTTTTTTGCAGGTCGTCGACGGCGGGTGGTTGCGTGCCAAAGCGTCCGAGCAGTGGTATCGCGATCTGCCGCTCAAAGCGCCGCGCGGCAGGATACTCGATCGCAACGGCGACGTGCTCGCCGACAATCGCGACGTGTTTACGCTGTACGCGCGTCCCAACGCAGTCACGGACAAGACGGGCGCGGCGGAAACGCTCGCGGGCGAGCTCGGTATGAACGTTCAAACGGTATTGGATAAGCTCAATACAACGGTAGGCGAAGTAACTATAAAGCGCAAGATAGACGCCGACACGGCGTTTGCTTTGCGCGAAAAGGATATAAAGGGCTTATACTATACGCTCGACACCGAGCGCAATTATCCGTACGGCAGCGCGTTGTCGCAGATACTCGGTTTCACCAATATAGACAACGTAGGACAATCGGGTATAGAAAGCTATTACGACAAATATCTTACGGGCGTCGACGGTTTTGCGTATACTTCGACGGATATGGCGGGGCGCGAGATAGAGGGCGCGACGCGGTATTTGCCGAGCATACCCGGATGCGATGTAACGCTGTCTATCGACGCCAATATCCAAAGCTTTGCGGAAAGCGCGGTGACTGCGGCGTCGACCGAGTTTTCGGCGAAGTCCGCGTCGATGATCGTTATGGACGTAAATACGGGCGGTATTCTCGCCATGGCTAAAAACCCGTCGTTCGACCTTAACGATCCGCCGCGCAACGATCTCGATCTGTTGAACGAGCTGTCGCGAAATACGCTCATCGTCGACATGTACGAGCCGGGTTCGACTTTTAAGATATTCACGACCGCCGCGGCGATCGAGGCGGGCGTGGTAAGCGACGGCGATACGTTTTTTTGCGCGGGCTCGCGCACGGTGGACGGTCAGCGCATACGCTGTTGGCGCTCGATAGGTCACGGCAGTCAGCATCTTGCCGAGGGCGTAAAAAATTCATGCAACTGCGTGTTCATGGATCTCGCGTTGCGCATGGGTACGGAAAGGTTCTATTCTGCGCTCGAAACGTTCGGGCTCGGTCAAAAAACGGGCGTGGATTTTTCGGGCGAGAGCAGCGGGATGCTCATGAAAAGCGAAAACGTCAAGACGGTCGACCTTGCGCGCATAGGTTTCGGTCAGGCGGTGGCGGTAACTCCGTTGCAACTGATAACGGGCGTGTGCTCGGTAGTAAACGGCGGTACGCTGTACAAGCCGTATTTGGTGTCGAGCGTCGATTCGTGCGACGGTAAAAACGTCGCTGTGCGCTTGCCCGAGCCCGTACGAACGACCGTAAGTCCCCAAACGTCGCAAAAGATGCGCGAATACCTTAAAGGCGTTGTGGAAAGCGGCGGCGGAAGCAAGGCGGGCGTAGCGGGCTATGCCGTCGGCGGTAAAACAGGCACGGCGCAAAAGTATTCGGGCGGAACGATAGCGCAGGGCAAATATATCTCGTCGTTTATAGGGTTCGCGCCCGCCGACGATCCCAAGTATGCGGTGCTAATGATAGTCGACGAGCCGCAGGGCTATATGTATTACGGAAGCCTTGTCGCCGCTCCGTATGCAGGCAGTGTGTTTTCCAAAATATTCGATTATACGGCGCTTCCGCCGTCGCTCGCAGACGTGCAGTACACTACAATGCCCGACGTGCTCGGTAAACCCGTAAACGATGCGATAGCCGAGCTCGAAGGCATGGGCTTGCACGTAGAGCTCGTCGGCGAGAGCGGCGTCGTCATAGGTCAAACGCCCGTCCCCGATACTCGTATAACTGTCAACGACAGCGTGCTGGTGAGAACCGAATAAAAAATTCGGAATTAAAACTATCGACAGTATTAAATCGATAAACCGATAAACAAACTATTACGCAGATAAGCAATATGGCAGAGATCGAGCAAGCATAAGAAAATAACGCCAAGCACCAGTCGAATAAACCGACAAACAAACTATTACGCAGATAAGCAATACAGCAGAGATCGAGCAAACATAAGAAAACAAATCAAGCTTTGCTTGTGTCGAATAATGATAAGGTTTGCAAAAGCACGCGCTCGCGCTGTAATAGCGGGTACAATATACGTATACTAAATAGCACGGAGGACGGTATGCGCCTTAACGAACTGGGACTAAACGAAAATATCGACGTCGACTTAGAGATCACGGGGCTGGCGATAGACAGCTCCAAGGTAATGCGGGGAAACCTGTTCTTTTGCTTGGTCGGCAGGGAAAACGACGGTCACACGTTCGCGGCGGATGCGGTATCGCGCGGCGCGGTCGCAATAGTGGTCGAGCGCAGGCTCGCGCTCGACGTAGTGCAGATAGAAGTGGAAAACACGCGCAAAGCGCTTGCGCTGTGTTCGGCGGCGTTCTTCGGGTATCCGAGCAAGCGTCTTAAAATGATAGGCATAACGGGGACCAACGGCAAAACCACCACCACGTATATAGTCAAGAGCATAATCGAATCGGCGGGGCATGTGTGCGGGTTGATAGGCACGAACGCGGTCGAGTACAACGGCACTAAAACGGAAGCGCGCCTTACAACGCCCGACCCCATAGAGCTTCACTCGGTATTGCGCGACATGGCGGATGCGGGCGTGGAATATGTGGTGATGGAAGTTTCGGCGCACGCGCTCGCTCTTAACAAGGTAGACGGGATCATGTACGAGGTCGCGGCGTTCACCAATTTCTCACGCGACCACTTGGACTTTTTCAGCGACATGCAGGCGTACGCCAAAGCCAAGCAAAGCTTTTTCACGCCCGAGCACGCGCGTTCGGCGGTCATCAATATCGACGACACGCTCGGGGCGCAAATGTACAAGACCACGACGCTCCCTACCGTAACTTACGGCGTAGACGATCCGTGCGACGTGTTCGGCATAGACCCCGTCATGAGCGCGTACGGGCTCGAATACGTTATCAATATGTTCGACAGCGTGGGCGCGGTCAAGTT
>CANDGE010000023.1 GCA_947384195.1 uncultured Clostridia bacterium | reverse complement strand
TACACTGTCGTAGACACTCTTTCCCTACACGACGCTCTTCCGATCTGTCTTGGATATGTACTCTATCGTTTCCGCATCAGCATACGACGATATCAATTGAGCGTAGACATAGCGATCATCGGTCTGTTGTTGAGCGTAAGCCGCTGTCCATGCGCCGCAAAGCGGTAAACAAAGCATAGCTACGCCGATGATAAGCAGTCTTTTGATGGATCTCATATGTAAACTCCCAAAAAAACAAATTCCGCGAATGCGGTAAAAGCGATCAAACGCATATATGTTTTTCGTTTGACCCGACAATATATCCATAAATTGTACTATTTTTCAACAATCGGTTAAAAATGTACGCAAAAATTTCAATGCTTTTTTGTAATTATAATACACGGTCGTCAGACGCAAACCGAGTTTGTCGGCTATCTCCTTATACGTCATGCAATAATATATCCTGCATACAACTATACGCTTAAACGGTTGGTCGAGTTTATCTATCGCGGCTTTCACGTCGCAAACGAGCTCGCGATCGGACGGCGGCGCACGAAGTTCGTCTACGCACGCTATTTCGTCGATCGATAAAGTACGCGCCGACTGCGCGGCATTTATGCGCCGAGCTTCGTTTTGCGCGATCTTACATATCCAAGCAAATCCGTTTTTGGTTTCGTCGAACATGCCGATATTGGCGCGAATTTTGCAAAACGCATTAAGCACGGCATCGTCGACATACGATTTATCAAATAAATTATTGTAAACAATACCTTGAACATAGAAATACACGGCGTTATAAAATTCATCAAAGCAGTCGTCGCTCCGTTTAAGCCTTTTCAGGTATTTACATACCCGTTTCCTAATATCTAATTTACACACCGCGGCACGCTATTGACATTACATTTTACAAAGCTTACGCAAAATCTATCACCCGCCGTTTTGCTTGCCCATAGTTCGCATAAGCTCGAACATTATATCTTTTTGCTCGGCGCTCAAACCGAGCCAAAGATCCAACAGCTGTTTTTCTTTTTCGTCCAAACACACAAGCTCGTCGTCCGCAGCAAGCAAATATGCGACCGGCACGTCCAAAACACTGCACAGGCTGTCGAGCACGGCAAGCGTCGGCAACGTGCGGCGTTGCCGCCATCTATATAGCGTACCGTAGTTTACGCTTGCCGCCTTGGCAATCGCATAAAGCGAAAGCCTTTTATTTACGAGTATCTTTTCAAATCTCTCATATATCCTGTTTGCATCTAAATACATGTATGACATGATATGCTCCGATATTGTATTGCATTATCATTATACTATGCTCCGATTACAATTTTATGCGAACACATTACATCATATATGTGAATACGTTACAATACATACGACAGATATCGAGCCATAAAAAAAGCAAACCGACACGACGTCGGCTCGCTTTAAGATCGACTATACGAACGGGTTTCGAGCTATGTCGGCTATCACTCGCCGCTTTCGAGCTTGCGCGTTTGATCGGCTATACGCAAAGCTTCGACCATTTTTTCGAGATCGCCGTTCATGAATTCGTCAATGCTGTACAGAGTAAAACCGATACGGTGATCGGTAACTCGCCCCTGCGGAAAGTTGTACGTGCGTATACGCTCGCTCCGATCGCCCGTACCCACCTGACCTTTGCGGAGCGAGGCGTATTCTTCGTCCTTTTGTCCTTGATAGTAGTCGTACAGCTTGGTCGCAAGGACTTGCATTGCGCGTTCTTTGTTCTTGGTCTGACTGCGCTGATCCTGACAAGTGACGACGATACCGGTCGGGAAATGCGTTATTCGTATAGCGCTGTCCGTTTTGTTGATGTGCTGACCGCCTGCGCCGCTCGCGCGGTACGTGTCTATCTTGATATCCTTATCGAGTATTTCGACGTCGACCGTTTCGGTTTCCGGCAAGACCGCGACCGTGACAGTCGATGTATGCACGCGACCTTGCGTTTCGGTGACGGGCACGCGCTGAACGCGATGCACGCCGCTTTCAAATTTCAAAAACGAAAAAACATCCTTTCCGCTTATGCCGAACACGGCTTCCTTTATCCCACCGAGCTCGGTTTCGTTGACCGATATATCCTCGACAGACCAACGCTTACGCTCCGCGAACATACGGTACATACGGCAAAGCTCGGCGGCGAACAACGCCGCTTCCTCGCCGCCAGCCGCGGGACGTATCTCGAGCACTGCGTTTTTGCCGTCGTTAGGATCTTTCGGCAACAACAAAATTTTTAGCTCATCGGTTATTCCCGCTATGCGCGCGGATGCGTTTTCGCACTCTTCCTTAGCGAGCAACACAAACTCGGCGTCGTCCGATTTTTGCATTTCCAAAGCGTCGGCGTAATCGCTTTTCGCCTTTTTGAGCTCGGAATACTTTTGCACTATCGGTTCGAGCTCGCTACGCTCGCGGCACAGCTCTGCCCACGCCTTGTTATCGGCGATAACGCTCGGGTCTTGCACCTTTTCGTCGAGCACGGCAAACCGCTCCGCAATGGCGTCCAATCTGTCTGTTTTTATTTCCTGCATATGACTATCCTTTCCACTCCGTCAAGGTCTTTAACTATCTCGCAAGCGCCTATCTTTGCGAACAGGCGCGACACTTCGGCGGCTTGGTCGTATCCGACCTCCGCCATGACTATCCCGCCGTCGGTCAAATGATCGGCGGCGTTATCCGCTATTATGCGATAAAACTTCATGCCGTCGTCACCGCCGTCAAGCGCGCCGCGCGGCTGAGCCGTCACCTGCGGCTGTAAACCGTCTATCTCGCCAGTGCGGACGTACGGCGGATTTGCGACTATGATATCGAACTTGCCGTCGACGTTGTCGAACATATCCGATCGGACGAGCGTCACGTTCAAGCCGTCGACGTTGGTCTTTGCGACTTCGAGCGCGTCCGACGAAATATCGACCGCCGTGACGTGCGCTTTGGTTTTATTTGCTATCGCCGCGGCGATACAGCCCGAGCCTGTACACATGTCGAGCACGCGCGGCGCGCCGTCGCCTATCTCCTTTACAGCCGTTTCGACGAGCACTTCCGTTTCAAACCGCGGTATGAGCACGCGTTTATCCACGTTTATCTTCACGCCGCAAAACTCGGTGTTGCCGAGAATATAATCGAGCGGTTCGCCCGCCGTCAGTCGGTCGGCATACGCATTAGCCTGTTCGACGAGCTTGACGTTTATAACAGACACGCCGCCCAGCTCGCCGCGCTTTTTGCCGAGCACATGACAGTATATCCAATCGGCGTCCTGCGGATCGTCGGGCAAGCGCTCGGCGAGCTTTTTTCGCTCTGCGGCAAAATCACGCTCGAAAAAGTCGATCGTCGGCTTGTTCGGTTGCGCGTCGAGTTCGAGCACGGCGTTGAATGCGGCTATCGCGCACTCCGCCATACCGTCATCGGGTATGCACGTCGACAGCTTTTGCAACGCCAGCCCGGGAGCGCGCAGTGCGTTTGTAAACTTGTTGTCGGGCAACATCGCAAGCCCGCGCAACAGCTCGAACGACAAGCCCGCGATAAGCGGCAACAATACAAGCCTTATCGCAAGCGTGAAAAAGAAATTCTCGAATAGATACTCATACCCGACGAACAACGTAAAGATCCAGTTCAACAGCGCATACGTCAGTATCGCGAATATGACGACGAAAAACAAAAACGTCGTACCGCAACGGTTGTGCTTGGTCGAGCACGACTGAACGTTTTCCACCGTCAACGGCAAACCGCGTTCGTAGCAATTTATAGTGCGGTGCTCCGCGCCGTGATACATGAACGTGCGCTTGATGTCGGGCATGAGCCGCACGACGGACAGATACGCTATAAATATCACAAGCCGCGTCAAGCCCTCTATGACCGATATCACTGCGACGTTATCGAACGAAGTCCATCGTTTGATCGCCCAGCCGACAAACCACGGCAACGCGATAAACAGCCCCACGGCAAGCAGTACGCCCAGGATCGCCGCAAACGCCGTCGAGCCTTTGGACGGAGTTTCGTCCTCGGGCGAGCTCACTTCCGCCGACTTCAACAATGCGGACATGCCGACCGCAAGCGAGCTTACGAACGAAACGACGCCGCGCACGATCGGTATCTTGCTCGCGACGGACCGCGGCTTCAACCGTTCTGTATGCAGTTCTATATCGCCGTTCGGCGAGCGCACAGCCATTGCCACCGAGCGCGCTCCGCGCATCATGACGCCTTCCAGCAACGCCTGACCGCCTATCATGGTGCGACGCGTTTTTTCAGACGTGTCGTAATTATTGTCGTGTTGTTTGTTTGACATTGCTTCCCCGTCGCGGCACGACTAAATGCCGCAAAAAACAAATCGAAACACGTGCACATGTTTCGATCCGCATAAAGAAAACGACGGGTCAAAACCCGCCGCTTTGTTAAAGCAACCTATTTGCCGGATTTGCCCGCGCGCTCGTTGAAGCGTGCGATGCGTCCGCCCGTTTCCGCCTGCTTTTGTTTGCCGGTATAAAACGGGTGGCATTTGGAGCAAATATCGACCTTGACGACGTCGCCTTTTTGCGTCGAGCCCGTTACGAACTTAGCGCCGCACGCGCACTCGACCGTCACTTCGTGATAATCGGGATGAATATTGTTTTTCATGGTTGTTAACCTCTCTTTGCTTATAAACTTTGAAT
Source organism: uncultured Clostridia bacterium (assembly GCA_947384195.1). Lineage (GTDB taxonomy): Bacteria > Bacillota > Clostridia > Christensenellales > Pumilibacteraceae > Anaerocaecibacter. The sequence goes on along the minus strand of CANDGE010000023.1, from coordinate 17,440 downwards.
AGCTTTACAATTATACAGCATATGCGCGCCGTTGTCAAGCGAATTTCCGCGACTGCGCGCAATAATCGAACAAAATCGGCAAGCGTATGCCGCGCTACATCTTGACTATGGTTTTGAGCTGTCCGTCGGCGCCGTCGCCCGATAACGCCTCAAACATTTCCGATACTTCGCCGAACGGCACGACGCGCTCGCACAGCGAGTCTATGGAAACCGTATGGTTCGCCAAAAGATTGATCGCCGACGAATAGTTTTTTCCGCAATCGACGACGGTAAACAGATCGAGATCTTTTTTGAGCAGTTCGGAAACATTGCAGTTGAGCCCCGATTCGCCCGCCCTGCCTATAACGGCTATGCGGCCGTGCACGGCGGTGTAATCGCACGCGCTTTGGAGCGGCAAGCCCGAATCTACGAGATAAGCGCAAGCGTCCGCCATGCGCCCGCCCGTAAGGCTGAGTATTTTTTTGCATACGTCGTCGTTGACGGCGTTGACGGTAAAGTATACGCCCGATTTTTGCGCGAGATCGAGCATATCGGCGCGCATGTCGACAACGATGGGCACCGCCTGATAGTACATTGCCACCTGCGCCAAGATTATGCCCTCGACGGTCGCGCCCATTATGACTATTTGATCGCCCTTGTCGACGTTCATGTGCGCCAATGCGTTCAACGCGAGCGCGACGTTTTCGATAAACACCGCCTCCTCGTCCCTGAGCCGATCGGGTATTACATACACGTCGTCGGCGGAAACGACCGAAAAATCGCTCAAAAATCCGTCCTCGTCCACGCCGAAAACGGCGGGCTTTTCGCAATCGAAAAACCGCGAGTCCTTACACGCCTTGCAATTGTGACAGCTCGCGTGCGGAAACGTGACTACGCGCTTACCGCGCTGTATGCCCGTTACTTCCGCGCCGACCTCCGACACGAACCCGACGCACTGCCGACACGGTATGACGGGGCACTGCGCCTTGACGCGTCCCGCATACACGTCGACGTCCAGCCGCGTGATGCCGCACATCAGGTTTTTTAGCTTTACGCACTTTTCCCCGACCGGCAACGCGTCCATTTCGTCGAGCTTGACAGTATGCGGAGCATGAATTCTGTACGCCTTCATAATGCTTACATTATACCATAATCGCGTTTAAATATCAAGTATTTGTCATGCGTAATTTCAGTGACGCTTTCGGTGCGAAATTGCCTATTTTCCGCACGCAAAAGCACGGCGTTACACCGTGCTCTCATATATCCGAATTCGGACCGTTGCGTATGCGACGCTGTTTACCATCGGCTTGTTATTTGTCGTCGTTCATTGGCAAAAGCGTGGCGGGATCAACGTATTTGCCGTCCTTTTTGAGCTCGAAGTGCAGGTGCGCGCCCGTGTTGAGCTCGGACATCATGCTCGTCGACGTAGAACCGATCTTATCGCCAGCTTTTACGCTGTCGCCGACGCTTACCGTCACTTCGCCCGCGAGCGACTTGTAGATCGACACATAGCCGCCGTCGTGCTCTATCGTGATGACGTTGCCGTCAAGCGCCGTCTTTTCGATATCCGTCACTTTGCCGTCCATGATCGCTACCACGTCGCCGCTACCGACAAAATCGACCGCGGGATGCCACTTCCAGATATTGAGCGTTTCCCACTTGACGAGCTTGTCGTCGGCATAGTCCATGCCGACCGTCGCGCCGTTGATAGGCATTACGATCGTAGGCGGCGTGACCACGTCGGACACGGGCGGATCGACGTTAACATCCGTGTCGACGGGCTTATCGGGCAAAGTAAACACGACCGATAACGTTATCACCGTCGCTACTACCAATACCGACGCCGCTATGATCAACGCATACTTATGCCGAATAAAAAAGTTCTTTTTTCTGTCTTTTGTGCTCGACTGATAAGTTTTCATAATAGAATTCCTCCGTACCATTGATTATTGCCAAGATATTCGGCGATATACATGCGAATATAAAATTTTCAAAAACAGCCTTGAAGTATGGGCGTGCCCAGCTTGACCGTGCCGTCGCCGTACGCCGCCATCACGTTGTAAACGTTTCCGTCGCAGTCCGTGAGCGGCGACGCCGCTACGCGCGCGCTGTATGCGTATACGAACGTGACGTCGACGGTTTCGACCGTCTTTACCTTGACCGCGCCCATGCGCGACAATGCGTTATCGAGCTCCGCCCCGCCGCCCGCAAACTCGACGCGCACAACGTCGTCCGCGCCGTAGCACAGCCCGTCGACGCGCGCGACGGCGCTGTTATCGTCGTACACTTCGGGCGCGCCGAACATCGCGAGCGGGCTGAACCACACGGCGGTAAAAACCGACGCGAGCGCAAATAAAATAACGGCGGCACAAAGTTTCTTCATGCCGCCGATTATTGACCTGTTTCGATCATTATATTCGCTCGCAGGGCGTTTCGCCGTCCGCGCGAAGAATAATCGATATTATTCGTCTTTTTTATCCGAGTTTTTCGCGAGCTCGTACAGTCGGACACTGCCGTCGACCGATTTTTCCTTGGCTTGCGCGCCGTACTTGTTTACGTCGGAAAGGCTCTTGGGTCCGTGGTGCAAGCACAGCGCGCCGTTGACGCATCCGCCGTCGCACGCCATGCCCTCGAAAAATGTGTACGGCGATTTGCCGAGCTTCAACAACAGCAACTGCTTTTTGCACTCGTCGAGCCCGCTCATCGCTATCGGACAAACCTCGAAACCGCGTTCCTTGGCAAGATCGGTCACGCCCTCGACGATGCCGCCCGAACGCGCGAATATTCGACCGTAATACGACGCATTGTCGAAATCGGTATCGGGCAAAGCCGATACGTCGATGTCGCGCGCGTCCAAAAACGCCTGCAATTCCTCGAACGACAGCACGCAGTCTATAAAGTCCTTGGCTATATCCTGTTTATACTCGAACTTCTTGGCGGTGCACGGACCTATAAATATGACCTTTGCGGTAGGATCCATCGCCTTTATCAGTTTGCCCGCCATGACCATAGGCGACGGCGTGGTCGATACGTATTTTACAAGCTCGGGGAAGTTTTTGTGTATGTATTTGACAAAGCTCGGGCAACACGAAGTGGTCAGTGTGCCGTGCTCTTTCAGCTCGTCCGCTTCCCTGTCGAGAGTCAAGTCCGCGCCGATAGCGGTCTCCACGACCTGATGGAAGCCGAGCTCGTGCATACCCGTTACGACCTGTTCGATACGCGCGTAATTGAACTGCGCGACTATTGCGGGCGCTATTATGGCATAAACCTTATACTTGGTATTGTTCTCCGACTTTTTGATCAAGTCGAGCGCGTCGAGTATGTACGATTTATCGGATATCGCGCCGAACGGACACTGATACACGCACGCGCCGCATCCGACGCATTTATCGTTGTCTATCACCGCTTTTTTATCGGCGTTGACCTTGATCGCGGCGGCGTTACAGCTCAACACGCACGGGCGCTTTTGCAAGATTATCGCGTTGTACGGGCAAGCCTGAGTGCAACGCCCGCACTCGACGCATTTTTCCTTATCCACCACGGCGTGCTTATCCACAATGGTTATCGCGTTTTTGGGGCACACCTCCATGCAACGGTGCGAAATGCAACCGCGGCAAGCGGGCGTGACGAACACGCCGTCCACCGGACATTCGTCACAGGCTATGTCTATAACTTCGACGACGTTCGGATTTTGCTTATCCCCTCCCATAGCGAGTTTGAGCCGCTCTTGAATGATAGCGCGCTCCTTGTATATACAGCACCTGAGGCTCGCCTTGGGTCCGGGCATGATCTTGATCGGTACGTCGTGAAAAATATCGGTGAGCTCGCCCGAATCGTAAGCGCGTATGAGCTCCTTTATTACCTCGTACTTAATCTGTTGTACGGTAGTATCGAATAATCTGTTGTGTATCATGTAGTTTTCAACCTCCAAAAGAGAAGTTCGGCTGCGTCTTGCGCGTCGCTTATCGTACGCGCTCGGCGCATGTGCTTAATTGTATCTTACAGTCACGTTCTTTCCCATAAGTCTGAGATTGGACGCAAGCTTGTCTATGAGTTTCAGCTTCATGGTTGTTTCGATGTCGAGCCCGTCGTGAGCGTGGTTCTGCGACTGCCCGACGAAAAAATTCACGTCCGTCGAATCCTCGAACAACAGCTTTGCGAGCAACGTCGCGCCGTCGCGCCTGTCCAAAACCTTTGCGCCGAAGTCTGCGGGATCGAGATATTTCTCGGAAAGTTCCAAGACGCGCCGCACGGTTATCACGCCCTCGGTCGTGAGATCGATGCCCTTGATAAATCCGATCGGCGGGATGTCCTTGTCGATAAACTCGAAGCTCGTCGTCACTTCCGTGCCCAATTGACGCGCCACTATTTGCGAACTAGTCCCGCCGCAAACGGCTTTCTTGCCGGGCAACGCCATAAAATCGCGCACGTACGCCGCATCGTCGTCCTTGTTGATCGGCGGACCGACAAACACCGACGTCGGCGAATGCTCCCGCACCTTGACGCAAAGCGCGGTCGTGTCGTCGCCGGGCATATCCATGTACAGCTCGTTGCACTCGCCCGCAAGCGTAGCGGATATAGCGCTCGCCGACATGCTCGGCTTGACCGCGCGACGCAGATAATCCTTGATCTGCGGACGCTCCCAACCGAAGTTCATAAGCATACCTATGCCGGCATGTTCCACGCCGTCGCTCGTCATTACGAGCGCGTCGCCCGCCGTCAGCTCGATGTGCGTCGTGTATACGGTCTTGCCGCAAACGACGTCCTTTTGCCGCGGCAGATCGCCGACTTCGCCGTTGCGTATAAGTATAGCCGCGGGATTGTCGAATTCGAGTATCTCGCCCTTGCCGTCGGTATTGATATGACATACCGAAAACGTGGCGTATGCCACATTGCGCACCTTACACACGGGCAACGACGCAATGAGCGTTTCGATACAATCTTTTATGGGAATGCCTGCCGACAGCATGGTGCACAGTATCTTAGACGACAGCGTCGCAAGGATATTGGCTTTTACGCCGCTACCCATGCCGTCGCACAGCACCGCCGTCAACCAATCGCCGTTGAGCGCGCACTCCACGCGGTCGCCGCAAAGCTCTTCGCCGACGTGATTGAGCGATGTATAACCTCTGTCGATAAAGTAACTCAATTTACTTGTCCTTCGACGCGTCGTCCGTCAGCATGGCGTCTTTGAGCTTTAACAGCGCGACCTTTGTTTCCGCCGTCGTTTCGCCCAATAGCGACGCTATTTCCTGAGCGACACGCATTTGTTTTTCGATGACGGTATCGGTAACGGCGAGAGTGCCGCGCTTGACCTTTTCCAATTCTTCGTCGTAATTGACCCTGTCGGTGATATCGGTCAAAACTACAAGCAATGCCTTTTCCTTGGCGAGCGGCACTATGTTGACGTCGACGTATTTACCCGTTCTGTCAAGCCGAAGCTTGCTCACCGACGCGGGCTTGCCGCTGTCCGCCGCCTTGAACACTGCCGACGGGTCGAAGCAATCGAATATGTACTCGGGCGCGCCCACGCCTATCATGGCTTGCGCGCGACGATTGATCTCGGTTATCCTGAGCTCGCCGTCGCAAACGATAATTCCGTTGGGGCTGTTTTCTATGATAACGTTGCCCATAGACTCCGCTTTTTCGCGCATGTACGGAACGCACATATCGACCGCGGCGTAGCCGTTGACTACCGCCCAAGCCTTTTCGCGACAGGTCGAGTATCCGCACGCGCCGCAGTTGAGCTCGTCGCTCGGCTTGGTCTTTCCTGTGCTCGCAAGCACCGCGGTGAGCTCTTCGTCGGTAGTAACGCGATCGCCCGCATCACGCGGTTTGTGCAATGCGCGGATTTCCGGATAGCCGCAAACGGGATCGCGCGGCGCGGCATTGGTATAGTTGCGCACCGCAACATTGGCTTCCACGCTCCCGCCGACGCGCTTTATCGAGCACGGTCCGTTGACGCAAGCGCCCTCGCACGCGTTTATCTCCAAAAACACGCCCTTTACCCCGAGCAGATCTTTAAGCGCCTGATCGAGCCGCGCAACGCCGTCTACGGCAATATACTCGTAACCGTCGGGGAACGAATCGAACGATTTGATGATACCGCGCGAAATAGGATAAAACTTGGCGCGCAAGCCGCTGCCGTCGTTATCGCCGCCGAGCGTAGACGTCGACTGCTCACATGCGGCGCATTCCTTTTTTGCGCGAACGGGCTCGACTGTCCCGCCGTCGATCGATATATCACGCGCATTCAACAGCTCGGCAAGCTCTTCAAACGTGAGCGCGCCCGCAATCACGCCGCTCTCTTTGGCTTCGCGCTTTTTGGCTATGCACGGACCTATAAACACGATCTCCGCATCGGGAAAACGCGATTTCAGTATCTTGGCGTGCGCGACCATCGGCGAATCGACGGGAGCGAGATATTTTAACACGTCGTGATGATACAGTTCTATCGCACGGTTGACCGCGGGACACGCCGATGTGATAAAGTTTTCGTACTTGCCCGTGCTCAACAGCTTTTTATATTCGGCAGTGACCGCCGCCGCGCCTTCCGATGTTTCAAACGCGTCGTAAAACCCGAGCGATTTCAACGCGGTGCGGAACGGCTCGAACGCGCCGAGCGCAAACGACGACACGAACGACGGCGCGACTGACGCAATGACCTTTTTGTTTTTGCCGAGCAGTCTGATTATCGCCTGTGCGTCGCTGTGAACGCTCTTTGCGTTTTGCGGACAGACCTGCGTGCAATGTCCGCAAAGGATACAACGGCTTTCGATTATCTTTGCCTGACCGTCGCGCGCGTCGATAGCTTTGACAGGACACGACCGCAAGCATTTATAACAATTCTTGCAGTCTGCCTTTTGAAAATCCAAATAGAACATGACGCTATCCTATTTACCGAGCAACGGCAATATTTCGTCGACGAACTTTTGTTCGGCGTTAGCGCCGTTGACATTGAGTATGTAGTTGCTGTCCGCCTTTACCGCAACGCCGTCCGAACAGCGTCCCAAGCAAAAGCACGCGCGCAACTCGATATCGCTTTCGAGCTGTTTATCGGCGATAAGCTTTTTGAACGTTTCGATAACGTCGTAAGAGCCTTTCAGGTGGCAGGAACTGCCTACGCATACGCTTAGTACCATGATATTTTACCCCTTGTTGTTAGTAAAAACGGCGCAAATATATATTTCTACATACCTACGCCGCTTATTGAATTCGGAATGCGAAATTCGGAATTAATGAGTTTTATAAACGATCTTCGGCACGGCCGCCGACAGAACTCTGTTTTTACCGCTGTCGACAGTAACGATATTTAACCGTGCCGAGTGTAAGAACGTGCAAATATTTGCTTTATAATAACGACGAGTTTGTATGAGACATCATCGTAATACAACCGAGTCGCAAGCAAAAATCGAAGCGACGCTAATACGGCGACTGTGCGTCGGAGTTTTTCAGACGACGATACGGCACGGCACGCAACGCATAGCATTGTGCACTATGTGCAAGACGCCGCAACGAAATCAGTGCCTAAAACGACAGCTCAGTCGCACAGTCCGCGCGCAGTTTCGATGTTAATCGTATTGACAGACATCAGCCCACATCGACAGGAAATTCCGTTCTTCGGGCTTGCCCTTTGCCATTTGCGACGCGGCGACTATGGGCAACCAGTGCTCGACATACTGCCGCGCGGTGTCCGACCGCTTGCAGAACAACGTCATGTACTGCTCGGCTGTATTATCGTCGTTTGCGAGCTTGAACAGCAGATACGTGCGCGCGGTGTCCGCCGACGCATTGCCTATCGTCGCGTGCGACCAGTCTATGACGCAAGCACGATCGTCGGCGGTTATGATAACGTTGGACGGATTAAAATCGCCGTGGCACAGCTTTTTATGCTTGGGCATACCGTCCAAACGCATATGAAGCTCGTAACGCGTGGTCGCTTCCAACCCGCTGAGATCGATCTTGCGCATGAACTTATCGCGCTGTTTATTGAGTTCGGGCGCGGTAAGCGCGTGCATCGATAATTGGATGTCGATAAAGCGTTGCAAATACTTGTCGCGCTTTGCGGGATTTTCCTCAATGAGCGCGGCGAGCGACTTGCCTTCCACATAATCCATCACTATCGCGAGCCGACCGTCGTCGAGCCGCTTTACTTCGTGGATCTTGGGCACGAACAGCCCCGTTTCTTCGACGCGCGCCTGATTGAGCGCCTCGTTGAATATGTCCGACTTTTTATAGTCCGCCGCAAACACCTTATAGCAAAGGTCGCCGTCGCGGTATACGTTTTTATTGGATCTTTTAGCGATCTCGTTCATCATTTTTTTGCTCCTTTAAGTTGATAAAAAAGAGTGATCTTTATTTGATTTAAGATAAATTTGAGTGCGCAGTCGCGTCGAAGACGGGCAACAGGCGGCAAGCACGCGACGGGAATGTAGACCCACCTACATGACCGAGCGGGCGAACCGCGCGTAGCCCGTATGCGACGATGAATGCGCGCTCAAAAACTATTTACCGTAGTAAGCGTTGAGATACATCTGCTTGATCTCGGCGATCATCGGGTAGCGCGGGTTAGCGCCCGTGCACTGATCGTCGAACGCATCGCGACTCATCGCGTCGAGCTTTTCAAGGAACACGTCCTCGGGCACGCCCGCCGCCTTGATGGTATCGGGCAAACCGACTTCCTTGCGGAGCGCGGCGAGTTTTTCCAAAAGCTTTTCAAATTTTTCTTCGTCGGTCTTGCCTTTGAGCCCGAGCATTTCGGCGACCTCGGCATAGCGACGCAAGCATACGGGGTGATCGTATTGCGGGAACGTACCCATTTTTGCGGGCGCTTCCGCGGCGTTGAACCGCATGACCTGTTCGAGCAAGAGCGCGTTTGCCATGCCGTGCGGCAAGTGATGATACGAACCGAGCTTATGCGCCATGGAATGGCAAACGCCCAAGAACGCATTGGCAAACGCCATGCCCGCCATCGTGGCGGCATACGCCATTTCGGCGCGCGCCGTTTCGTCGGAACCGTTTTTGTATGCAGTAGGCAGATATTCGAATATCAGTTTTACCGCTTCCTTAGCCATGCCGTTGGCGAAGTCGCTGGACATGACCGAAGCGAGCGCTTCGAGCGCGTGCACCATCGCGTCGTAACCGGAGTTCGCCGTCAAGCCCTTGGGAATGCCCATCATGAGCGCGGGATCGCATATAGCCATCTTAGGCAACAGCTCGTAGTCGGCTATCGGATATTTGAGCCCTGTCGTTTCGTCGGTGATAACGGCGAACGGCGTGACTTCCGAACCCGTGCCCGCCGTGGTCGTGATCGCGACGAAGTACGCCTTTTTGCCCATTTCGGGGAAACGATATACGCGCTTGCGGATATCCATAAAGCGCATAGCCATGTCGGCGAAGTCGACTTCGGGATGCTCGTACAGCACCCACATTATCTTGCCCGCGTCGAGCGCGCTGCCGCCGCCGAGCGCGACTATAGTGTCGGGCTCGAACGAACGCATAGCTTCCGCGCCCTTTTTAGCCGATGCAAGCGTCGGATCGGGCTGAACGTCGGCAAAAGTCGTGTTGACTATGCCCATCTCGTTGAGCCTGTCGCTCACCTGCTTGGAAAATCCGCTCTTGAACAAAAACTCGTCGGTAACTATAAACACGCGCTTTTTGCCCATATCTTTGAGCTCTTGGAGCGCAACGGGCATACAGCCCTTTTTGAAATAAACTTTTTCCGGCGCACGGAACCAAAGCATGTTCTCTCTCCTTTTGGCTACTGTCTTGTAGTTGAGCAAATGTTTGACCGAAACGTTTTCGGACACGGAGTTACCGCCCCACGAGCCGCAACCGAGTGTGAGCGACGGACGCAGTTTAAAGTTGTAAATATCGCCGATACCGCCTTGTGCCGCGGGAGTGTTCAAAAGTATGCGGCAGGTCTTCATAAGATCGCCGAACCGCGCTATCTTATCCTTAGCCGCGATCTCGTTGGCGTAAATGACCGATGTGTGACCGTAGCCGCCGTCGGCGACGAGCTTTTGCGCTTTTGCGAGCGCGTCGTCGAAGTCTTTCGCTTTGTACATAGCGAGTACGGGCGAAAGCTTTTCGTGCGCAAACGGCTCTTCGAGCTCGACCGAGCTGACTTCGCCTACGAGTATACGCGCGCTTTCGGGTACTTCAAACCCGCAAAGCTTGGCTATCGTAGGAGCGCTTTGACCGACTATCTTGGCGTTGACCGAGCCGTTGATGAGTATGGTCGCGCGGACTTTGTCTATTTCCTCGTTATTAAGGAAGTACGCGCCGCGATACGCTATCTCTTTTTTGAACTTGTCGTAAACGTCGGGCAAAAGAATGACCGACTGCTCGGACGCGCAGATCATGCCGTTATCGAACGATTTGCTGTGCAGTACCGACGACGCCGCGAGCTCGATATCCGCCGAGCTGTCGATGATGACGGGAGTGTTGCCGGGACCTACGCCGACCGCGGGCTTGCCGGAGCTGTACGCCGCGCGCACCATGCCCGGGCCGCCCGTCGCGAGAATAAGATCGCAACCGCTCATGACCGCCGAAGAAAGCGCGACGCTCGGCACGTCTATCCACCCTATAAGGTCTTTGGGCGCGCCCGCTTTGACGGCGGCGTCCAAAACTATCTGCGCCGCCTTGATCGTGCAGTTCTTTGCGCGCGGGTGCGGCGAGAAAATTATGCCGTTACGCGTTTTGAGCGCGAGCAACGCTTTGAATATCGCGGTCGACGTGGGGTTGGTGGTAGGAACGATCGCGGCGACTACGCCGACGGGTTCTGCCAACACTTCTACGCCGTACGCATCGTCGCGTTCGACTACGTCGCACGTTTTGACGTCGCGATACGCGTTGTAAATGTATTCTGCGGCGTAGTGATTTTTTATCACCTTGTCCTCGACAATGCCCATGCCGGTCTCCGTGACCGCCATTTCGGCAAGATCGAGCCGCGCTTTGTCGGCAGCGGTAGCCGCCGCCAAGAAAATCTTATCGACTTGTTCCTGTGTGTACGTCGAGTACGCGGTTTGAGCCGCGCGCACGCGTTTGATGAGTTCGTCGAGTGACTTCTCATCCTGTACAATGAGTCCGTCCATAATACCTCCAAATGTGCTTTACAATATTATACAAGCATCGACTCGAATTGTCAAGTATCTAATGAATATTGTACGGCGCACACGCATATATTTTGCGCTCGGCAAGGAGCGCACCGCCGATTGCCGCAACATTTTTTCCGAGAAATGTTGACTTTATCAACGTTTTCGGATATAATGTAATCAAATCCCGCTCGGCGAGGTGGAAATGAGCAATATCGGTTGTTTGATGGGCGCATTCTCATGGCTTATGACAAACCGCGTCAAATACAACAAAATTTGCGCCGAGCCCGAGCGCAAAGAAAAAACGGTGTTCTTCGGCGTGTATTCCATAATAATGAGTATTGCCATGGCGGCGCTTGTTATACTGTGCGTTTGGGGCACGATCGCCTGCGTCGACGCGCTCGACGGCAACGATCTCGGACTGAGCGAGCTCGCCGTCGGCGCATTCATATTGATGCTCGCCATTTGCGCGGCGATCCTGCTCGCCGAATATATATTCGGCGGACTGATAGGCGTCGTTTATCAGTTCCGTTGCAACAAACGCCCTATCCGCTGGATCGCGCTCGCCGTTTTTATAGCGACTGCCGCGGGCATGATCGCCGGCATAATACTTATTTTCAACGCTACGGGAGTTTTCTGAAATTAAAGATACGGCATTAACGGTGATCGATATTCAAAACGACATTACGAAAAACTACAAAGAAATAATCGGCAATATCAATTCCGCTATCGATTGGGCTGTTGCTCACGATATTCACGTTGTATATATCAAACATAACAACTTATCGGCAGGGACTCGAACATTTAAGCCCGACACTCGCGGCGCAGAATCGGTGCCCGATTTGAAAATCGTGTCGGATAATATATTTGTTAAAAGCAAGGGCAACGAATTGACAAGCGAAGCATTTGCCGCTTTTATAAGCGAGAACGGCATAAAAGAGTTTTATGTGGCGGGTGCGGACGCCGTTGCTTGCATAAAATCGACTTGCTATAATATGGCAAAAAACGGGTTTAAAGTTCATGTTCTGTCAAACTGTATCACAAGCTATGACAAAAAGAAGATCCCCGAAATGTTAGACTACTACGAGCGTAACGGTTGCAGTATAGAAACATCGGATCGGTAGAATTTCGATTTATCGCTTTAAACTTGAAAAAAATACAGCGCACTATGCTTCGCAGATCAAGCACAGTGCGCTATTTGTTTTCCGATTCAGAGCGACGATTTTATCGTCTGTCAGAGTATTTTAATGCCCAAGCCGTCAAGGAACGGAACTATCGTTTTCTCGTCGAACACGGCGGTGGACGCCAATATCTTTTCGCAAACGAGATCTATCTCGTCGTGGATATTGAGCTTGGCTTCGAGCGGACTGACGGGGCCGCCCTGAGCTTTCAACAAACGTTCGACGGTCTTGGCGAGCGGGATCTTTTTGTTATTCACGTCGTATTCGAGCGTGCCGTCGAGATAGAGCCGCGCTTGTTTGAGTTCCTCCGAAAGCTTGGTGGGCAATACGAAATATCCGAGTATATCGGTAATGGACAGAGCGTCCGCCTTTATCTCCTCGTAGTCCGCCGCCATGCGCGGGCGCTTGATCGCGTTGGAACGCAACACTATATCGAACGTATATTTGCCGTTTATCTTGCGGCAGACGGCGCTGTAAAAATTCTTTGTTCCGTCGTTTTGGATGCGCTCGTCCGAATAGTTTTTCCACGCGGTGACGAGCTTGTCCGCAAACTCGACGGTTTTTTCGAGATTGGAATGCGCGAAACGGATAACGGTGGAATACCAATCCACGACGTGCATTTCCAAATACGGATACTCTTGCGATTTGAGTTTCAGTTTTGTGCCCTGTCTGAACATGGGCGTGGATTTGAAACCCGTCTTAAAATGCTCGTGCGCTTTGTTGTGCGCGCCGCCGTTTTCCGCGGCGGAATCCGTGCCGACAAATCCGTCCGCGCCGACGAAATCCGCGGCAAGCGCGAGCTTTTGCATAGTCGCTTTGCCGTCGGTCATAGGCGTATGCTCGCCGTTGACGAGCACGCCGTGCTTATCGAAGTACTGATGACGCGAATAGTCGAAGTACCACTGCTCGTCGCCGATGTCCGCCGAAACGACGCGCAGATTGGCTTTGCCGTAATATCCTTCGTTTTCGCGACAGAGCGCGCACTTGGGATAAGCATCCGTCGTCGCCTGCGGCATTGTGTTTATTATTATCTCGATACGGCTTTTAAGCTCCTTTGCCTCCCACCGTTCGTTCTTTGCGCACTCGTCGAGATCGACATAGCCGGACTTTACGCAGTACTCGTATAAAAAGTCGAACGCCTTTTGCTTGTTGACCGAATAGGTGTCGGCAAACAGATCGTTTATTTCGGACGGTTTGAGCATTATCGCGTCCATGATCTCCGCTTTGAGCGCGGGCGTCTTATCGGCAGTGACTATGCCGTGCTCGACGGCATACGCCAAAAGCGGCTCGACCAGCTTATTGGGGTTTGCCGCAAGCTCGACGTCCTCGCTCGGCTCGACGGGCGCAAAGTCCGTGATTTTAAGCATACCGCAAATACGGCGCGCCGCCTGCGAGCAATCGAGCTCGTCCATGAACAGGTTGTTCTGCGCATACACCAAAAGATTGGAAATTTCGAGATCTAACATTTTATATATTCTCCTTGATTGTGTTTAATTGAAGTAGTGGCTCGTGTCCTGCGGACGCACGACGTCGACGAGCGGGTCGGTGTCGAACTGCGACCACGGGAATTCGCGCGGCGGCGCGGCGAGAAACGTCATTTTATCGCCCGTAACGGGATGCGCGAACACCAGCCGATACGCCCACAGCGCAAGCTTGGGACTTTTGGGCGCTTTTGCGGGCGCATAGCGTCGGTCGCCTATTATCGGCGCGCCGAGCGCTTTAAGCTGAACGCGCGCCTGATGCGTCCTGCCCGTTATAAGCTTGACTATGACGAGAGTCATGCCGTCTTTTTCGTCGGAGATACCGACTTCCGCCACTGCCTTTTTTGCGCCCTCGAGCGTGGACGGCGCGACCGTGACGGTGTTTGTTTGCGTGTCCTTTACGAGATAATGCTCTACCTTGCCGACGCGGTTGGGTCTGCCGAACGTGACGGCGGCATACGTCTTTTCAAAGTCGCCGTCGTCCGAGCGTATCTGCTCGCACAGCCGCGCCGCCGCTTTGCTCGTCTTGGCAAAAACCATGACGCCGCCCGTCGGACGGTCGAGCCTGTGGACGAGCCCCAAATACGCTTCGCCCTTTTTATCGTATTTTTTTACAAGGTACGCTTTGAGCAAACCGAGCATATCGGGATCGCCGCTCGAATCGGCTTGCGTGGGCACGTTTTGCGGCTTGACTACCACCAGCAAATGATTGTCCTCGTAAAGCACGGTTATACCGCCGAGCTCTTCGTCGTCGTGACTTTCGCTCGGCTTGCGCACGACGTCTTTTACGTCCAGTCGCAGTTTGATCTTTTTTGCGGGCGCGGCGGGTTCTTCCGTCCTGCTTTTGTTGCGTTTATCGTTTTCCACGATGACCTCTTGATGTTTGCTGTCGCAAACGTGATATGCGGCAACTGCCGCACGATACATTCGCATACGCGAACGTTATTGTCGATTCGATACGGACGACGGATCGGCTCAAAGCCATAACGCGCTGCATCCGCACGGCAACAGCACGTCGTTACGCTCGGTAGGCAGACACACCTCGTACGCTTGCACATTGCCTTTGGGCAAAACGATCGATATTATGTTGCTCATGGTCTGCGGCTGTAAGCCCGTGGTATAGCTGTTGATAAGGAAGAACGTCGGGTCGTCGAGCACCGCGGCGACGAGCTTGACAAGGTCGAAAATATCGTCCTCCATCTTCCACACTTCGCCGTTTGCGCCCCTGCCGTAACTTGGCGGATCCATGATGACCGCATCGTACGTTTTGCCGCGCTTGATCTCGCGCGCGACAAACTTTTTACAGTCGTCGACTATATATCTGGTGTTTTCCTGCGGCACGGCGTTGAGCTTGCAATTAAGCCGAGCGCGTTCCACCATGCCCTTAGCCGCATCGACGTGAGTGACTGTCGCGCCGTGCTTGGCGAGCACAGCAGTCGATGCGCCCGTATAAGCGAACAGATTAAGTATCCTCGGCTTTTTGCCGCGCTTGACGTTATCGTCGACGACGCTCGACAGCTTGTCCCAATTGACCGCCTGTTCGGGAAAAAGTCCCGTGTGCTTGAACCCCGTCGGTTTGACGTAAAACTTACAGTCGCGCCATTCTACCTTCCACTCGTCGGGCATGGGCTTGTTTACTACCCAACGCCCGCCGCCGCTCTTGTCGCGAATATACCGCGCGTGGCAATCGAACTTCGAGTAGTCGACGGTCGCCCGCCAGATCGCCTGCGGATCGGGACGCAACAGCATTACGTCCTTCCACAGTTCGAGCTTGAGCCCGTCGCCGCTGCCGAGTATTCTGTAATCCTTCCAATCGGGCGCTAACATTTTTCGACCGCGAACGTCGCGTCGTGACCGTTGATATCCGCCTTTTCGGCGCTTGCCGTATTCGCTTCGAGCTCTGCGACTTCGAGCGCGAGCGTAACCTTGGCTATGCGCTCGCCGTGCGCCGAAAACACCTCGTTGATAAACGCGTCGCCCGAATAATACAGCTTGATCCTGTCGGTCACGTCGAATCCGCTGTTCTTGCGCATGGTCTGTATCTTGGAAATTATCTCGCGCGCGCACCCTTCCTTTAACAGCTCGTCGGTGAGCGTCGTGTCGAGCGCGACCGTCATGTCGACGTCCGACTCGACGGAATAGCCGTCCGCACCGCGCGTCGCGATGAGCATATCGTCCTTTGTCAACGCGATCTTTTGCCCGTCGACGTCAAACTCGTACGTGCCGCCGCCGAGCACGGTTTTTGCCGCGACGTCGCCGTTTTCGGCAAGGTGCGCGCGGATCGCGCCGACCAGCTTGCCGTACTTGGGTCCGACGGTTTTGAGCTGCGGCTTGACGTCGTAGCCCGTCAGTTCCGACGCGCCGCCCTTGACCACCTGTTTGACGTTGAGTTCGTCGGAAAGTATATCCGAATATTCTTCGGGGAACTCGCCCGCGACTATCACTTTGGCGAGCGTTTGACGGTTTTTGAGCCCGCTCTTGTTGCGTGCCGCTCTGCCGAGCTCCGCCGCCTTGATAACTCGCGCCATATCGACGGAAAGCCGTTTATCGGCGAACGCGGGATCGACCGTGGGGAAATCGGTCATATGCACGGACAGCGGCGCGGACTTATCGACCGAGCGCACTATGTTTTGATATATCTCTTCCGCAATGAACGGCGTGTACGGCGCGATCACTCGGCTCAACGTTTGCAACGTGGTGTAAAGCGTATAGAACGCCGCGATCTTATCGGCGGTCATGCCGCCGCCCCAATACCGCTCGCGGCAACGCCGCACGTACCAATTGGACAGACTGTCGGTAAACTCGCCCACTGCGCGCGCCGACTCGTAAAGCTTATACGCAGTGAGATCGGAATCGACTTTTTCGACGAGCGCGTTCAACTCGCCGAGCAACCATTTGTCCATCAACGAATATTCGAGCTTGTCCGCTTTTATCTTTGTCGGGTCGAACTTATCGATCTCGGCATACATGACGTAAAACGCATAGGTATTGTACAGCGTGCCCAAAAACTTGTTTTGCGACTCGGACACGGCGCGCATGTAAAACCTGCTCGGCAGGTACGGCGCGGAATTGGTATAATAATACCAGCGCACCGCGTCCGCGCCCGTTACGTCGAGCACCGACCACGGGTCGACGACGTTGCCCAAATGCTTGGACTGCTTTCTGCCCTGCTCGTCCGTGACGTGCCCCAACACCAAGCAGTTTTTGAACGGCGCTTTGCCGAACAACAGCGTGGATATGACGAGCAACGTGTAAAACCAGCCGCGCGTCTGATCGACCGCTTCCGATATGAAATCGGCGGGGAACGTTTTTTCAAACAGCTCCTTGTTTTCAAACGGATAATGATACTGCGCAAACGGCATGGAGCCCGAATCGTACCAGCAATCTATTACCTCGGGAGTACGGCGCATAGTGCCGCCGCACGAGCATTTGTACGTCGCGCCGTCGACATACGGCTTGTGCAATTCGATATCGCCGTCGATGCCGCACTTTTCTTTGAGTTCTTTTTTACTGCCTATCGCTTCGGTCTTGCCGCATTTATCGCACACCCAAATAGGCAACGGCGTGCCCCAAAACCTGTCGCGCGACAAGCCCCAGTCGATAACGTTTTCCAAAAAGTTGCCCATGCGTCCCGTGCCGATGGACGGCGGATACCAATTAACGGACGCATTGTTTTCGAGCAACAGATCCTTGACGGCGGTCG
>CANDGE010000022.1 GCA_947384195.1 uncultured Clostridia bacterium | reverse complement strand
TAGCCATCTGGTCGCCGTCGAAGTCGGCGTTGAACGCGCCGCACGCGAGCGGATGGAGCTTTATCGCTCTGCCGTCGACGAGAACGGGCTCAAACGCCTGGATACCCAATCTGTGCAGCGTCGGAGCGCGGTTCAACAGTACGGGGTGATCCTTGATGACCTTTTCCAAAACGTTCCAAACGTCAGCATCGGCACGCTCGGCAATACGCTTCGCCGTTTTGGCGTTGTGCGTTTTGCCCTGCGCGACGAGCTCTTTTATGACGAACGGCTTAAACAGTTCGAGCGCCATTTCCTTAGGCACGCCGCACTGATAGAATTTGAGCTCCGGACCTACGACTATAACGGAACGCCCCGAATAGTCTACGCGCTTACCCAAAAGGTTTTGACGGAAACGACCCTGTTTGCCGCGGAGCAAGCCCGAAAGGGATTTGAGCTCGCGGTTGGACGCGCCCGAAATGGGCTTGCCGCGCCGACCGTTGTCTATGAGCGAGTCGACCGCTTCCTGCAACATACGCTTTTCGTTGCGTATGATTATGTCGGGCGCGCCGAGCTCCATGAGCCTGCGCAAACGGTTATTTCTGTTTATGACTCTGCGGTACAGATCGTTGAGATCGCTCGTCGCAAAGCGTCCGCCGTCCAACGGCACCATGGGGCGCAATTCGGGCGGGAGCACGGGCAAAACGTCGAGTATCATCCACGACGGCTCTGCGCCCGACTTCATGAACGCGTCGAGTATATCGAGCCGCTTGATCGCGCGGAGCTTCTTTTGTCCCGACGAGTTGGCGACTACCTCGCGCATTTTCTCGTACTCTTCTTGTACGTTGATATCCTTTAACAGCTGACGCACCGCTTCCGCGCCCATGCCGACCTTAAACGCCTTGGGACCGTATTGATCCTGATACTGACGGAGCTTATCGTCGGTGATTATCTCCTTGTATTGAAGATCGGTGATGCCCGGGTCGAGCACTATATAATTGACAAAGTACACTACCTGTTCGAGCTGTTTCAACTGCAAATCGAGAATAAGCCCGATACGGCTGGGTACGCCGCGGAAATACCAAATGTGCGTTACGGGCGCGGCAAGCTCGATATGCCCCATGCGCTCGCGACGGACCTTGCTCGTGGTGACTTCCACGCCGCACTTATCGCATATAACGCCCTTATAACGTATGCGCTTATACTTGCCGCAATAGCACTCCCAATCCTTTGTCGGTCCGAAAATACGCTCGGAAAACAAGCCGTCCTTTTCGGGTTTTTGCGTGCGATAGTTGATAGTTTCCGGCTTGGTGACCTCGCCGTAAGACCACTCGCGGATCTTATCGGGGCTTGCCAATCGGATCTGCATCGAATCGAAATTATTAAGTTCAAACATACCGCTCTCCTTTTATTCCTCGTTGCCTTCGTCGCCGAAGTCCTCGTCGTCCTCAAACCGCACGTCGTCGAACGGATCGTCGAAGTCCACATCATCCTCGCCGAACAGGCTCGCTTCGCCGCTCGGTTCGGGCTTTTCCACGTCGTCTTCGAGCCCGCCCAAAATATCGTTTTCGATACCGATATCGTCGCCGTCGGCAAACAGGCTCGCGTCGTAATGCTTGGGCGTGGGTTCGGCGTCGTACAGCACGGGCTCGTCGTCCATGAGTTCTTTTATGCCGATCTCTTCCTTGTTTTCGGTGAGCACCTTAACGTCGAGCGCAAGCGCCTGCAATTCCTTGATCAAGACCTTGAACGATTCGGGTATGCCCGGCTCGGAAATATCCATGCCGCGGATAATGCTGTCGTACGTCTTGCTTCTGCCCGCAATATCGTCCGACTTGACCGTCATTATCTCCTGCAAAACGCTGGACGCGCCGTAAGCGTACAAAGCCCAAACCTCCATTTCGCCGAAACGCTGACCGCCGTTTTGCGCTTTACCGCCGAGCGGTTGCTGAGTGACGAGCGAGTACGGACCTGTCGAACGCGCGTGCATCTTGTCGTCGACCAAGTGGATAAGCTTCAACATATACATGTAGCCGACCGTAGCGCGGTTCTCGAACGGCTCGCCCGTACGTCCGTCGTACATCTGTATTTTGCCGTCGACCTCGCCTTCGGGCGAAACGTAACCGTTTTCCTGCAACAGCTTTTGTATATCGGACTCGATCGCGCCGTCGAATACGGGCGTGGCGACTTTCCAACCGAGCGCTTTCGCGACAAGCCCCAAGTGCACTTCGAGCACCTGACCGATATTCATACGGCTCGGAACGCCGAGCGGGTTCAACACTATCTGCAACGGCGTGCCGTCCGCCATGAACGGCATATCTTCTTCGGGCAAAACGCGCGAGATAACGCCCTTGTTACCGTGACGTCCCGCCATCTTGTCGCCGACCGAGATCTTGCGCTTTTGCGCGATATAAACGCGCACGAGCTTGTTTACGCCGGGCTTCATTTCGTCGCGGTTGGCGCGCGTGAATACCTTTACGTCTACGACGATACCGCCCTCGCCGTTGGGCACTTTAAGCGACGTGTCGCGCACTTCGCGAGCTTTGTCGCCAAATATGGCGCGCAACAAACGTTCTTCGGGCGTAAGGTCGGTTTCGCCCTTAGGCGTGACCTTGCCTACGAGAATATCGCCCGAGCCGACCTCCGCTCCGATACGGACAATGCCGTCCTCGTCGAGATTTTTAAGCGCTTCGGGACTTACGTTGGGTATATCGCGCGTTATCTCCTCCGCGCCGAGCTTGGTGTCGCGCGCTTCGGTTTCGTGCTTATTGATATGGATGGAAGTAAATACGTCGTCTTTGGCTATGCGCTCGCTGATAAGGATAGCGTCCTCGTAGTTGTAACCTTCCCAGCCCATAAATCCGACGAGAATGTTTTTACCGAGCGCGAGCTCCGCCTGCGACGTGGAATGTCCGTCGGCGAGCACCTGACCTTTACTGACGCGATCGCCTTTATTGACTATCGCACGCTGATTGATACACGTGCCTTGGTTGGACCCGACGAACTTTTTGAGCAAATACATTTGACGGTTGCCGCCGTCCTCTTTGACTATTATGCGGTCGGCGTCGACATAATCGACAGTACCCGCCGCGCGCGCTATCACCATAACGCCCGAGTCGTACGCTATCTTATGCTCGATGCCCGTTCCGACGATAGGCGCTTCCGTTCTCAACAGCGGCACCGCCTGACGTTGCATGTTGGACGCCATGAGCGCACGGTGCGAGTCGTCGTTTTCCAAGAACGGTATGAGCGCGGTCGCGACGGAAACCATCTGCCGCGGCGAAACGTCTATATAATCGATACGATCGCGCGAGACTTCGCCTATAAGATCGCGGTAGCGCATCATTACGCGCTCTTTGACGAAACGATTGTTTTCGTCGAGCGGCTCGGATGCCTGCGCTATCATGTAGCGGTCCTCTTCGTCCGCGGGCAAGTAGTCGACGATATCGGTAACGGTATGCGTCTGCTTGTCCACCCTGCGGTACGGCGCTTCGATGTAGCCATACTCGTTGATACGCGCATAACTCGAAAGCGACGAAATAAGACCTATGTTTTGACCTTCGGGCGTTTCGATCGGGCACATACGCGAATAGTGCGTGTAGTGAACGTCGCGAACCTCGAATGTAACGTGTTCGCGGTTAAGACCGCCGGGACCGAGCGCCGAAAGCTTGCGGCGGTGCGTAAGCTCGGCTATCGGGTTTGTTTCGTCCATGAACTGCGAGAGCTGCGACGAACCGAAAAATTCTTTTATCGCGCTCGACACGGGACGTACGTTGATAAGCGTTTGCGCGGACAATTCCGTTTCGGTCTGTATTTGCATACGCTCGCGCACGACGCGCTCCAAACGCGACATGCCTATGCGGAATTGGTTTTGCAACAGCTCGCCCACGCTGCGCACGCGACGGTTGCCCAAGTGGTCGATGTTATCGCACGAGCCGAACCCGCGGTGCAAGCCCATTATATAGTTGACGGTGGCGATTATATCCTCGACGACTATATGCTTGACGATAAGGTCGTCTATATGCTTCGAGCATAGCTCGGCAAGCTTTTCACGGTTGCCGTCGGCTTCGTCCATGAGCTCTTTGAGCACGGGATAATAAACATGCTCGTTGATGCCGAGCTCGCGAGGATCGCAATCGACATACCCCGCAAGATCGACGTGATTATTGGAAATAACGTTAAACTCTTCGCCGTCCTCGGTGAGCACCCAAACCTCGTTTATGCCCGCGTTTTGGATCTTGACCGCGAGCTCCTCGGTGAGCACGTCCGCCGAAGTGTGCGTCTGCTTGTTTTCGGCACGCGCGTACACGACGCCGTTCTCGTCGATGACGTCGCGCGCGACGCGATAGCCGTCGACGCGATAACGAAGCGCCAGCTTTTTATTGTATTTATAACGTCCGACGCGCGAAATATCATACTTGCGTCGGTCGAAAAACATACCGTATATAAACGTCTTTATGGAATCTATGGTGGGCGTTTCGCCGCTTCTGAGCTTGTGGTTGAGCTCCAACAGCGCGCGTTCCTCGTCGAGCGCGTGCTTGTCTTCTTTATCGCCGTAACGCGCGCAAGTGACTTCCATTATCGGATCGTTGTTGAATATCCGTTTGAGCGCGTCCTCTGTGCCGAACCCGCCCTCGGTAACAGCCGAAAGACAGCTCAGCAAAACGGTAGCGAGCACCTTCTTTTGACGGTCGACGCGCACCCACAAAACGCCTGCCGAGTCCTCCTCGAATTCCAACCATGCGCCGCGCGACGGAATGTTTTGCGCACTGTAATGCGCTTGACCGGTCTTGACGTCCTTTTTATAATCGAAATACACGCCGGGAGAACGAACGAGCTGGCTTATGACCACGCGTTCCGCGCCGTTTATGATAAACGAGCCCGTCGGAGTCATGCGCGGCATATCGCCCATATACACTTCCGACCGCGTGGATTCGTCCGTTTCGCAATTACGCAAGCGCACCTTTACGTACAAAGGAACGGCAAACGTCGCATCGCGGTCTTTGCATTCCTTTTCATTATAATTGCGCTTTTGATTGCTGCCGTCCTTGTATCCGAGATAGTAATCCTCGAAAAACAACTCGACACGGTTGGAATAGTCTGTGATCGGCGAAAAATCCCTAAGAACTTCCCTGATGCCGTTCTCGATAAAGTCGTTGTAAGACTTTTTCTGCACCTCGACCAGATCCGGCATATCGATAACTTCGTGGATCTGCGCAAAGCTCATGCGCTCGGTATTGCCGTATTTCACTTTGGAAATTTTTCTCTCAGCCATACAAACTCCTAAAATGGTTATTTACGTTTTTCCGAATATTTAATATTCGACCGACGCGCCCGCGCCGAAAAACAGAATTACAAATAAGAAAGCGCGACAAAAGCGGAGCGATAACCTATCGACCCGCATTCGACGCTTATTGAATGAAAACAGTGATCAACAACCGAATCTGCTCTCTTTATTGTAATTTACGCTACATACGCCATTAGGGCATACTACGCATTTTGTTATTATATCACTCAAAGTCAACCGTGTCAAATGATTTTATACCGTTAAAATAACATTTTCGATAATATTTTGATAAAAACGGAAAAACATCGAAAAGCGATCGGGAAATCGGGTGTGGAATTAACGATCGCGTCGATATGCGATAATGCGCTACGTCTCGATCTCTCCGCTTCGCTCGCCTTCGGCGGCTTCGGTCGACATGACGGGCGTGGCGTTTTTATTTCTACACGACCGACCTTTGCATTATCGATTCCGAATTATACTTCTACTCTCCTACACCGAAGCCGATCCTGTTTTTCTTTTTGGTATCGAACTTGAATTCGCCGTCGTTGATCGCGCTCGTAAAGTCGTTTTTGGTCATGACCACTTTGGAAACGCCGTTCAACTGACAGCGCATCGACGCCTTAGCCCACGTCCGCTCGAAAAGGTTGCGCACGAAACGCGCGTTACTGAATTCTTTGGAACTCAACACGTCGTCGGGGATCTCGTCGAAATAGTTTTGCGCGTCGACAAACATCTCGGCGTCGCAATCGTATCTCGACGACATCGACTTGAATATATCGAACAGCTGTTTTTTATCGAAGTTGGGGAATTCTATCGTGTACGGCACGCGGCTTGAAAGTCCCGCATTGCCTTCCATCATTTTTTTCATGTCGTCGGTGTAGCCCGCCATTATCACTACGAAATCACTGCGGTGGTTTTCCATTTCGGCGATGAGCGTATCGAGCGCTTCGCGTCCGAAATCGCGGTCGTTGCCGTCGCCGCGGTATAACGAATACGCCTCGTCGATAAACATGACCGAGCCGTACGCATCGCGACACATGCCCGATGTTTTGGGCGCGGTCTCGCCTATATACCTGCCGCAAAAATCTCTGCCCGAATACTCGAAGAAATTGCCGACGGAAAGTATGCCACGCTCTTTGAGTATCTTGCCGACGATACGCGCGACAGTTGTTTTGCCCGTGCCGGGATTGCCGACGAACTGCATATGTATGCACGGACGCTCCTTGCCCGACTTGACCGAAAGCTCTATCTGCGCGACGATCTCGTTAACGCGCTTTTCTATCTGCTCGCTGCCGACCAAGCGTTTGAGCGATTCCACGCCGTATTCGGACGTGTCGATGCCCGCGCAAATAGGCTCGGCGGCTTTGCCGTTTATCCGCCGCATTTCCGCATCCGATTGATCCTTATGCTTTACGTCGTACAGCTGTTTCGCATAAACGAGCTCTTTGACGACCTTGACGACGGTATCGAGCCCGTAAAACCTGCCGTCGGCGCGCTCGTCGTCGATACGCGCGAAAAACGCCTGCCACGCCGCCTTGGTCAACGTGTAGCCATAATGCGCGAACGTGCGCTCGGCATACTTTTCGAGCTCGTCGCGAGTGTACGGCGGAATGACAACGCTCCGCACGAAAAGGATATCGTTGAGCGACTTATACAACCTGTCCTGCACGTACTTATCAACGTACGGCACGCAAAACACGGGTATCATCATGGATTGCTTGGACAGCTGTTTAAGGAAATTTTTAAAATGCCTGCTGTCCGTGGAATTCATCCATTCGCTGATGTCTATGCTCAACACTTGCCCTGCCGCGCTCATATCCGACATTTTGAGCATACGCATCGCGCTCTCGAACGGTTCCGGATCTTCCTTTGCGGGGCCGAGCGCACACTCGACCACGGGACGGCTCGCCGCCATCTTTTTGATCCCCGTCGCGTCGATCAACCGCGCGAGCAAGGTCAGGTCTTCCGCAAGCCCGCACCCGTCGTTGGCAACGAACAAGTAACTGCGCGACGTGAACGCATCCACCGCATTATTCTTGATAAGCACGGGCGCGACGTCGGCTATCTCGTGACAAAGCGCCTTGAATTCGGACGAACCCGCAAGCCTGTCGACTTCGGCGAGAATTTCGTCGACCGACGACTTTTTGCTTTCGCCGTCGGCACGCTCGGTATCGCCGCCGTTATCGAAAAACCGCGAGTATGCGCCGCGCGACTCCGCGCGAGGCTCCGCTCGGGTTTCGCTTTGCTCGCGCTCCTGCTGCTGCGTCATGCCGAACGCGGTAGTAGCCGCGCTCTCGGCGTGCCCCGCTTCCGACCCGAGCGCGCCGTACTGCTCGTCGGTAAGCTCCCGCGCCGTAACGACGACGCCCGAACCGTCGAGCGCCGCGCCGTAAAGCTCGGCAAGCTTTCCTTTGACCGCCGCGACAGCGCCGTCGATATCGAGCTCGGTATCCGCGGCGACCGTTGCCGACACGAACGACGTATCCGCGACCTTTGCATCGGCAAACAAGCCGCGCATGATATCCACCGCGCAATTGACGGGCAAAACGTCGTCGTTGCGGTGCTTCAATATCCAATCTCCGCCGAAATTAACGGTAAGTTCGAGTTTCATATTTGCAAAACCTCCCCTGCAAAAATTCGCAATGTTCCGTCAAATAATATACATCAATTTTCGCAATTTGTCAACAGTTTGCGAAATACGCCGAAAATCAAAAAAACAATAAAAAATCCCCGCACGCAACGGAGATTTACCATATACAAAAAACACCCGTAACATGTACGGGTGTTTGATAGCTTATATATTATCTGCGGTCGTTATTTTTATTGCGCATAGCGGCGCGCTGTGCCTTGTAAGCCTTGCGGCAGTCGGGGCAACGCGTAGGCTCGTGTTCGAAACCCTTTTCCGCATAAAACTCTTGCTCGCCGGCGGTAAAAGTGAACTCTTTACCGCAGTCTCTGCAAGTCAATACCTTATCAGTCATAATTACGCACTCCTTTTATTATTCAAATTTCAAAAACGACCGGCTAAGGCATCGGGTATGGGTACAGTCTCAAACAACAAGCTGTTTCCAAAACTTGTATATTCATGATAGCATAATTATTTGTATTTGTCAATAATTTTCATAATATTTTCAAAACTTATTAAAACACGTTTAGCACATTTAACGATCTACAACGCCGTCGGCGCATTCTATATTAAACACACCTGTTAAAAAAGCGCCCCAAAACTCGTCCTTGTCTATCGCGCCCCAATCTTCCTTACTGCCGCCGAATACCAATTTGTTTAAATTGTCGCAGGCGCAAAACGCATAGCGTTCGATTTTAAGCAAGCTATTCGGCAAGTGCGCTTCGGTTACGAGCTTGCAATTATAAAACGCGTATTTAACGATATCCGTCACACTGCACTCGTCGCCGCCGTATTGAACTTTATCCGCAATCACGACTTTTCCTACTGCGGTAGTCCTACATGCAAACACGCAAGCAGTACCGTTCTTTACACCGTACACAACGTCGCCCACCGTAACAAAAGCGTAACCGTTTTCGTCCTTATCGTTAGTTCCGCAATCCCATACGACGGACTTACCCGAACTCCAATCGTATTGCCACCCGTCCGGCTTTGATGCGGCTTCGCAATAAATCGTCAGATTGGCGCAATTATCGAAAATATCATGTCCAACGATTTGTACGGACATAGGTATCTCTATGCGCGTCAAGCCCCAACAATAGGCAAATGCCGCCATGCCTATGCTTTTTATATTCGCGCCTAAAACCGCTTCTTCAAGCGCAAAGCACATATAAAATGCGCTCGCACCGATGCTCTCCGTTCCGCTACCGACAGAAACGCGTCTAATGCCGTTGCAATTGCCGAAAGCTTTATCGCCGATGCTTTTCACTCCGTCGCCGACGATAACGTCGGTCAAGCCCGAACATCCGTAAAACGCGCAACGCCCTATATTATTTACGTTGCCGCCTATCTCGATCACCGTCAAATTACGGCAATCCGCATAAGCATATTGCCCGATATCCGTAATACCGCGCGGCAGATCCAATTCCGTAATACCGCAACCCTCGAACGCGTTTTCACCTATCGAGATTATACTGCCGTCGTCGGGTATAACGCTGTTTTTGCAACCCGCTACCAAAGTCTTGCGCTCGGCGTCTATTATACAATTACCCACACCGATGTATTTGGCATGACCTTTTGCTACCGTCAAGCTCGAGATATTGTCGCAACCGTAAAACGACGCGCCCCAAACTCTGCTTATACTCGAAGGTATCTCCACGCTCGTAAGCTCCGCAATGTTGCTAAACGCATACCATTCTATCGACGCGGCGCTTCCGTCCGTCGGTATAACGCTGTTTTTACAACCGAGAAGCAACCATTTATTGCGTATCTCTATCAGGCAATTATCGACGCTTTTGTATATCACGTTTTCTGCGGCGACGGTTATGCTTTCGAGCTTACCGCAACCGCGAAACGCATCCTGAAAAATATTCGAAACGCTTTTGGGAATAAACAAATCTTTAAGCCCGCTGTTCATAAACGCATACATGCCGACGGTTTGTACGCTTTCGGGAATATTCGCGCTTGACAACGACTCGCAACCGTAAAACGTTTTATCGGCTATACGGGCAAGCCCTTCCGGCAACGATACGGCAGTCAAACTCGCGCAACCGTCGAACGCAGATTGCCCTATACCGACAACTCCGTCGGGTACGACGATCTCGCCGCGCAAGCTTGCACATCCGCTAAACGCCCCTTCGCCTATTTCGACTAACTCGCTCGGCATATTAATTTCGACAAGAGCGGCACAATTCTTAAAAGTATCGTTTTGTATCGACGCAATACCGTCGGGTAACGTTATACTCTTTACGCGCTCACACGACAGAAAAGCTTCGGAGCCGATACTCGTCACACTTTGCGGTATGTCGATGCCGATCAAGCTTTTGCAATATCCGAAAGCGCCGTATCGTATATCCGTTATCCCGCTCGGCAATATCGCATATACGATATCGGAATAAGCAAGCGCATTCGATCCGACTTTCGTTACGCTTTTGCCGTCGTGCGTTTCGGGAATCTTTACGTACTTGATACGTTTATCGGCGCAACCGACTACCGAGCAAGTGCCGTCGACGTTATCTTCGTAAATCAAGCAAGTTGTTTCGGACGCGTTTTTGTCGAACTCGGAACAATATACGCAAAAATAATCAATGTATTTGTGCGCGTTTGAATTTAAAGAACCCGTCTTAATGCGCGTATCCTTTACGTCGCAACCGACGCATGTCGCCGTTTCCGTTCCGTCGGAAATACACGTAGCGTCGTTGTTGTACGTATATACTCCGAACTCGTGTTCATGCGGAAATTCCGAACCGTCGCTCGGCGCGACGCCGCATGCGCATATCCCTATCGCGCACGCTAAAACGATTATCCCCAACACCAACCTGCTTTTCATCATTTTCTCCTTGCCGTAGTATCCGAAAATATAGCGCGTGTACAGCTATACATAAATTATACCATATATCCGATCAAAGTCAATACTTATTTCGAAAATAATTCCGATCATATCAAAACCGCCGAAAAAATTCGGCGGTCGCTTACATTGGTTTGACGGCTTTACTTCGGTTTTAGACTTCGATAAACTTTATCTGCTCGATACAAACGGCGCTTATTCGATCAAGTCCGAAAAATCGCACGTAACGTTAGACTGAACGTTTATCTCGGGCATAACGTCGTCATCGACGGTCGGCTTTCGGTTAGCCGACGGGCACGATCCGCTCGCCGCGCAACCGTTGCAACCGCAACCGCACGCGCCGCCGTTTCCGCCGCTCTTTTTTGCCCGTACTTTTTTGAATATGCGCCAGCCGATCACGCCGCCCACGAGCGCAATTATCAATATTATCGCGGGGATCTCCACCGCCAACGCATTGAATGCCAACAAGCTTATATCCATTATTCGTCGTTCTCCTTTCTTTCCCAGTCGACTGCGACTGTTTCCATCGCCGCGCCGGCAGTCGTCGCCGCACGCGCCGCCTTGTTCTTTTTGATAAGCCTATACGTCAAGAAGCCGATAAGCGCCGCTATAATAACGAGCACGACCACGCTCATGGGCATCATGTACGTATTGAAGTTGCCCAGCCAGAACACTACGAAGCTCACGACGTACGCCGTCAACAGCCAAAATCCTATCGCCTGCGCCGACCGCTTGCGCGAGTTGAGTTCGCCTATCGCCGCGCCGACCGCCGCCATACACGGCACGCTGAACAGATTGAACGCCATGTATGCGAACATCGCCGCAGGGTGCATCGAGCCGAGCATGGACTCGAACGCCGCTTGATCCGATCCGCTCGCCGAGCCTTCGAGTATCGCGTCGCCGTCAAGTCCCGCAAGCGTGCCCAGCGTCGCAACGACCATTTCTTTGGCGATAAGTCCGGTGATAGCCGCAACGACGAACCGCCAAGCATATTCGTTTTGCGCCGTCGCGCTCACAAACCCGTTAGGTGCGGCAAACACGGGATAGAAAATGTACTGCAAGCCTTTTCCTATGTACGCGAGAATACTGTCGTTTATGTCGCAATACCCGCCCTTGCCGAACGACGACAAGAACCAAATAACTACTATCGACGCGGCTATGACAGTGCCCGCTCGCACGAGAAAGTGTTTGAGCTTATCCCACAAATGTATCATCGTCGACTTGAACTGCGGACGGTGATATGCGGGGAGTTCCATGATAAACGGCGGCGGATCGCCTTTGAGCGCGGTAGCTTTAAGTATGAATGCGGCAAGTATAGCGACGGCAATACCCATAAAGTACATTATGAACACCGTCAGATCGCCGAAACCGTTCCAATACGTGTTAGCCATCACACCCGCGAACGTCGCCCAGATCGGCAGTTTGGCGCCGCACGAGAAGAACGGCGAAAGCATTATCGTGAGCCGACGCTCTTTTTCGTCCTCCAACGATTTGGTAGCTATTATCCCGGGCACGGCGCAACCGAAGCACATTAGCAGGGGCATGAACGCCCTGCCAGAAAGCCCGAACCGTCTGAACGCACGGTCGAGTATGAACGCGACGCGCGCCATATAACCCGTATCTTCGAGTATGGAAAGGAACAAATACAGCAACAACACTTGCGGAATAAAGCTCAATACCGAGTCCAACCCCGTAAGCAGTCCGTCGCACAAAAAGCCCGCCACCCATCCGTCGTAACCGACCGATTCAAACGCGCCCGCGACGACGTCTATAAGACTGCCCGTACACCAACCCAATAAACTTTGCAACCATACGCCCAAGCTCGGCACGCCCACGTCGCCCGCTTCGACCATGAGTATCGATGCAAACGTTTCGTCGGTGACTTTAACGCCGAACAACGAATTAAGGAACAATATGTCCTCGCTGAACGTGACGTGGAACACCGCAAACATTATCAGTATGAAAATAGGTATCGACCATATGCGGTGCGTCAACACCTTGTCCGCCTTGTCCGAGCGCGACAGCGTTTTTTCGTGCGTGCCGCGCTTTAAGCACGGCGAGTAATTTTCCGCTATGTAACGGTAACGCGCGTCGGCAACGTATGCTTCGTAATCGCCGCCGTACCCGTTGTCGGGAAGCTCGGGCTTAACTTCTTCGAGCGAGCGCGCTATACCGGGGAAACGCTTATACTCCGCCTCGTCGCCTTCTACGAGCTTTGCCGCATGAAAAAGCGGGTCATCTACGCGCTCGGCTTTTAATGCGACGCATATACGCTCCATTATCTTATAGCAATCGGTATTCTCCAAAACGCTCGCTCCGACACGAACCGTTCTCCCAGTATCGACGGCTTTTTGCATGAGCTCTTTTATGCCGTTGCCCTTTAACGCGCTTATCGCCATTACGGGCACGCCGAGCGCACGTTCGAGCGCCGCAATGTCTATCTCGTCGCCCGCGCGTTTGACCGCATCCATCATATTGAGCGCTACGACAACGGGTATGTCCGCTTCGAGCACCTGCGTCGTAAGATATAGGTTGCGTTCGAGATTGGTCGCGTCTACGATGTTAATTACAAGATCGGGATGCTCGTCGATCATGTAATTGCGCGACACTATCTCTTCGGGCGTGTACGGCGATAGCGAATATATCCCGGGAAGATCGACTATCTCGATGCGTTCGGGCGTATGCTTTTTTAGTCCGCGATACACGCCCTCGCGCTTTTCCACGGTCACGCCCGGCCAATTGCCTACGTGCGCCGTACTGCCCGTCAAGCGGTTGAACAATGTCGTTTTTCCGCAATTGGGGTTGCCTATCAAAGCTATCTTCATATATGCTCCTTTTCGGTTATTGAAAATAAAGAATAGATAATACGTAAATCAGCGGTTAATTAAGTTATTCGGCATAAAAGCAATCGCAGACCGTCGAACAAACGTAGCACAGCGAATGATCGCGTATTTACTTAATAAGCCGCGATCGTTCGGCGGACAAAAACGCGCGCAATGACACGAAACAATCCTTTTTACCGCACCGCCGTCGTTCGACGACCATTCCGCATTCTGCTTTCTCGATTATCCCGATTCAGAATTTCGCTTTACGAATCACGAACTGCTTTTGTCATGCGAAACATACGCAACGTTATTGGGTCTGCGCCGATAGCGCATTGACCACAACGCATTCCGCCTCGCTTTTTCTAAGCGTCAGCTCGTACCCGCGGACAGTTATCTCCATGGGATCGCCGAGCGGCGCAAGCTTGCGCATAAACACTTCCGCTCCCGGCGTAATGCCCATATCGAACAAACGCCGTCGAATACGCCCCTCGCCCGCTACCTTTACCACGCTTCCCGTTTCTCCGACGGCAAGCTCGGACAACCTTTTTTCCATGCTACCTCCAAAATAGTTTTAACCCGCGACGTAACCCGCAAATTGCAGTTAGCCATTGCTAACCGACCGGTAAAAAATTTTTATGCAAACATCGGGCGCTTGCGCACTATTATATTTTGCGCGACGGCGCTG
Organism: uncultured Clostridia bacterium; assembly: GCA_947384195.1. Classification (GTDB taxonomy): domain Bacteria; phylum Bacillota; class Clostridia; order Christensenellales; family Pumilibacteraceae; genus Anaerocaecibacter. The sequence goes on along the minus strand of CANDGE010000022.1, from coordinate 7,886 downwards.
TCGAGAGCGATGCGGGAATCGTGCACGCGCACAATAAGATTACCGCCGGTCAACGAAAGCGGCGTAAGCTCCGCACCGGACATAATACCCAAATTTTCGAGATGTCGCCGAGTCTTTCCGTCTGCGGCGACGCGCACGACCAGCATCGATTCACCTATCACAGCTTGAGCCAACGGCATATCATACTCCTTTAACGCGCACGGCGTTCGCTTATTGCAACTTTGGTTCGCAATAAGCAACTGATATCAATATTATATTACCGTCCTTGTCGTTTGTCAAGCGATTTTAACATAAAATTTACGAAACGCACAAACAAAAAGCGAGCGATCGTTAAGATACACTCGCTTTAATATTATCGTGTTATGACATTAAGGGTCATTCGGCAGCATCGGGATCCCATGCCCACACTATATTCGCTTTACAGTTTCTGCGCCAAGCGGCGTCCCAGCCTGTTTGCGCGCCAATTAAACCCTTGACATAGATGGTTTGCGCGTCGGTCCAGCCTTCAAACGCTCCGCTGCCGACAATCATACAAGACGCAGGGATTATTATGCTGTTCAACGACGTGCAACCGGCGAACATTCCCGAATTGATCCTTGCCGTTCCATCAGGCAGAGTTACCGTTGCCAAAGTGTCTTGCCCTTTGAAAACATCGGACGTCGTTGCCGTGCTCGCAAAGCTTAACGGAATATTTATACTTCTTAATTTAGTGCCGGCAAACGCAGTAGCGGAGATCGCTTTAACCGAATCCGGCAAAACAATATCTTGTATTGCGCAGTTTGCAAATGCGTTGCTTGACAATGTAACAAGAACACTGTTGCCTTCTTCATCATGCTCGAACGTTACGTCGGTCAAAGACACACAATCCTTGAACGCACTTGTATTTATCGTCGTAACGGATTTTGGTATGGTGACGGAAGTCAAGCCGCTTCCTTGGAAAGCGAACTGATTGATCGTCGCAATGGCGCAATTACCGTCAGGGTCGCTCTCGAATACGACGCTCTTAAGGTTCGTGCACAACGAGAAAGGTCCCGTAAGTTCTGTCGGTCCGCCGTAGCTTGATGACGAATAATTCATCGTTTTTAAAGTAGCGGGCAGGCTTATGCTCGCAATACCCGTACTTTTAAAGCTACTGTAACCCAGCGAAACGATCTCGCTGCCGCTTTCGAATTCTACGCTTGATAATTCGGCACAGTTGTAGAAAGCAAGATCTCCTATCGTAGTTACGGCTTTGGGGATAACTATGCTTTCAAGCTCGGACGTAGAAAACGCAGAAACACCGATATTAGTTAGGCTCGAAGGCAATTTCACGGACTTGACCGTCGAATTCTGGAAAGTATAATCACTTAATTTGGTTAGGCTCATTCCTTCTTCGAATACCACGCTCTCAAGCTGACCGCAAGAGGCAAAAACCGATGTGGAGAACGTCGTTACGCTCGCAGGCACGACCACGTTTTTAAGCCCCGAACCGTTAAAGCATGCCATACCAATCGTTTTGAGCGAGTTCGGAATATCCAATTCTTCCAAACTCGTGCATCGTACAAAAGCACGTGTACCAAGCTTTTCTAAAGTATTCGGCAAATTTATATCGCTCAATGCCGCACATTCCGCAAATGCGTCGTCTTCGATGGATATCAACGTGCTCGGAAGCGTTACGCTTCTCAAATTCGTACAACCGCTGAAAGCTTTTGCGCCTATGATCGTAACGCCTTCTTCGATAACAACGTTAGTTAATGCTTTCATATTAAGGAACTGTCCGCTAACAACATCGCTGTCCACCGTCACGACAAAGGAATTATCGGTAGCATCGATCGAAACCGACGCCCCGCCGAGCGTGACCGATTCGTCAACGGTAAAATCAGTAAGATTCGTGCAACCGTCCACTATTCCGCTGCCGATCTCCGAGCCGAGCGGCACATTAAGCGATTCGAGCATCGTGCAATTGTAAAACGCCTGATTACCTATCTTGACGCCTTCGCCAAGCGTAACATCTGCGAGCGCCGTACAATATCTGAAAGCAAGCTCGCCTATCGTCGCGCTATCGCCTATGGTGACCGAACGCAAGGAATTACAGCTGTTAAATGCCCATATTCCGATCGTAAATCCGGTATTGGAAAGGTTAATTGAAGTAACGGAGCTACCGACAAAGGCTTCTTGTCTGATCTCGACACAGTTCATCGGCAAACTCACTTCGCCATTCTTCGCACCGGGGCAAACCTGCAATATCGTAAGATCGGCGTTGTACAGTATCCCGTCGACCATCTTGAACGACGCATTTGCGGAATCGATATCGAGAGACAAGTTTCTGCAATAAAGGAACGGATTAGTCCCCAACGTCGTTACGCTCGCGGGAATCTTGAAATTCGTCAAGCCGGAACAAGAATAAAACGCATAGGTATCGATCGTGGTGAGCGCACACGCGCCGCTTTCGTCAAGCTCGACGACCGCTTCCGTCAGCGCCGAACAATTATAAAAAGCACGAGCGCCAATGCTTACGACGGAATAAGGTATGGATATCCTTTTGATAGCAGTATTGTTGAACGCATAAGCGTTTATTTTGGTAATCAAATACGTGCCGCCGAGCTTATTGAATGTAACATTCGCCAAATTCTCGCAGTTTTGGAAAGTGTTGGCGCCTATCGTTAAAAGCGAGCCCGGCAAGCTTATGCTTTCAAGAGCGGTACATCCGTTGAAAGCCCACGTTCCGGTATGTTGCAGACCGTCGGGCAATATAACGGTTTTTAACGACGTACATTCTCTGAATGTGCCGCTGACCACCGTTTCATTAGCAAACTGTTTAATTTGACTGTTCTTCTCGAATTCTGCCGTCACAAGATCGGGACAATACGCAAAAGTATATATACCGAGCGTGCTCACGCTTGACGGTATCACGATCGACGTCAATCCGCTCTCTCGGAAAGCATATTGATTGATCGTCGTCAATGCCTTGCCCGTAAGCTCGACAGACTTCAAAGCCGAACAATAAGCGAAAGCGTAATTGCCTATCGTGATCAAGCTATCCGGAATATTCACATCGGACAACGATTTACAACCGCTGAAAGCATAGTTTCCGATAGTCGTTATGCTATTCGGCAAAGACACGCTCGAAAGCGCGGAACAGTTTTGGAAAGCATAATTGCCTATGGAAGTCAGCGTACTCGGTAGCGTCACTTGCGTAAGAGTGCTGCAACCGGAGAATAAACTTGCAGTCAATGTTTTAAGCTCGCCGGACTCGAATACTACTTCGCGTATAGGCGAACCGGACCAGAACGAAGCCGTCAGCGTCTTGACAGACCCGGGTATAGTTATGGAAGTAAGCCCCGTATTGACAAACGCTTTATTAAGCGTTGTAAGCGATGCGGGCAAGCTGATACTCGTCAATTTTCCGCAGTCCGAAAAAGCATTCTGTGCGATAGTCGTAAACGAAGACGTTTCGGCAAACGTTACTTCCGACAGATTGCCGCAACCCGAACACATATTCTGACCGGTCGTCGTTATCTTATCCGACAACGTAAGACTTTCAAGCGCGATGCATTGATAAAACGCATTATTGCCGAGCGCAAAAGTTTTGGACGCGCCGTTCTCGAACACCGCAGTACGCAAAGAATCGCAATACGCCCAAGCATACGTGCCTACCGTCGTCACGCTCTTGGGTATAAGTATGCTCGTCAAGCCGCTGTACGCAAAAGCATACGTATTTATATTTGTAATGCTTTCGGGTATTACAAAAGATTGTAAGCCGCTGTATGCAAAGGCGTAATCGGGTATTACCGCAAGCGCAGAGCAATTCTCGTCTATGCCAACGCTCTGCAATGCGTTGCAATACGCAAAAACATATGTACCCAAACTACCCAGCCGCTCGGGCAGCTCCACTCTTTGCAAACTGCCGCACGCCGCAAACGCATAGTTTCCGATAGAAAGCTCGGACGCTTTCGTTGCAGTCGTTTGGTCTTCTCCGTCGACGGGATAATCGCCGAATACGACGCTTGTCAAAGAATCACACATATAGAAAGCATATGTGCCGATCGATTCGACCGAATCGGGAACATAAATCGTTTTCACATACGGATTATACGCAAACGCATACGACGAAATACTCGTAACGTCTTTGGGGACATAATAGACCGTATCGTTTTTGCCTTGCGGATATGTAGTCAATGTCTTACCGCCGTCCGTGAATATGACGTCGTCCTTAGTAGACAACGCATTGTCGACGCCGCTTACCGTATATGCGGTAATACTTATCAGAGAATAGCAATCCCCGAAAAGGTTACTTATTGATGTGATCGTTCCGGGCAAACGCACCGTCGTAAGCGATACGCATTTTGCAAAAGCGTCCTTGCCGATGCTCGTCACTTTATTAGGTATCTCAACGCTCAAAATGCCCGCGCTTTTAAACGCCGCTTCTCCTATGATCGTCAGCTTGCAAGAATCTTCGAAATCGAGCGTAACGAGTGCCGTGTCACCGCTAAATGCGTCTTTACCGATAGTTTCGACATCGGCAGGTATAGTCACGGCACCGAGCGCCGTACAATTTGAAAATACGCCGTCGCCGATCTTACCCAATCTCGACTCGCCGAACACGACGTTTGTCAAAGAGTCGCAACCGTAAAACGCATAGTTGTTTATTTCGGTCAATCTTGACGGGAATACAATAGACGTGAGCATAGTCCCGCCGAACGCACCGTAAGCCGCCCCGACCGTATTTTCGTCGCCGCCGCCTATTACAAGATCATCGGAAACATCGGGAACGCTCTCCCCGTCGGCTTTTTCGTCAACGCTTTCACCGACTGTATCGATCTGTTTTTCGGCGAAAATGACCGACTCGATCTTGACGTTGCCGTAAAATGCCGAATCCATGATCTTAGTTACCGCATACGGGATCGTTATCACGCCGCCCCTACCCGTAGGGCAAAGCACCAGCGTTGTGCCGCCGTCCTTATAAACAAGTCCGTCTATCGAAACATAATTTGCATTTTCAGCACTCATTACATTTATTTCGGTAAGAGCGGCGCACCCGCCTATGGCGCCGATATGAATGCCGCTCTTTACGGGATATTTGGTGCTTACTTTATCGGTCCAATCGGAAAGGCGGGCGGGCAATGTCAACGTGCGGAGCGACGCGCAATTGTAAAACGCATTGTTGCCTACCGAGAAATCGCCTTCGCCGCCGTCGGCTATTACCACCGAAACGAGATTAACGCAATTGTAAAACGCACTGTTGCCTATGGCGACCGATTGCGCCGCACCCGTCTTGATATCATCGTTCTTAACTGTATTGGGTATGGAAACGCTTTCGAGCGAGCGGCAATACGCAAAACAATAATTCGATACGCGCTTTAAGCCCGCAGGAAAAACTACGCTTTTCAATGCCGTACAATAATAAAACGTACCGTCGGACGATGAACTGCTGTCCAATAACGTTAGATCGTATTCCGCATTATCGACAAACGCAACGTTTATCAACGCCTTGCAATAATAAAATGCGCCTTTACCGATCGAAGTCACCGATTGAGGTATATTTACAGAGGTGAGCTTCGAGCAAGAAGCAAAAGCTCTCTGCCCTATATTTTTTAACCGTTCGGGCAAAACGACCGTCAACACGCCCGAACACGAGCCGAAAGTATACGCATCGTTTTCGTTACTCGACAACCCCTTGTTGTCATACATGTACAAAGAAGTGTCGCCGCCGTCATCGAACACTATCGAAGTAAATCCGGAGCACGCATAAAACGCTCTGTATCCCAAATATTCTACGTTCTTAGGTATGACCAGTTCTCCGGACAACGCCTTACACGAATAAAATGCCTCTTTATCTATTTTCACCAAACTTTCGGGCAAATCGATCGTTTTAAGCGACGAACAGCCGTAAAACGCCCGCGCAGGTATATTAGTCATGCCGTCCATGGGCAAATTGATATTCTCAAGACGCGTACATCCTTCGAATGCGCTTTCACCGAGCACAAGAGTTTTACCGTTACGTCCATCGGCGAAAACGATGTCCGTAAGATAAGCACAGCCCATAAACGCTTCGCCGCCTATGCTTTCCACGTTTTTACCTATCGTGATATGCGTGACGTTTGATTTTCCGCTGAATACGCTGTTACCGATCGTAACGACGGTTTCGGGCAAAACATACGCGCCCGATCTTCCCGTCGGATAGTACAGAATAGCCGTAACGTTTTTATCGAACAAAATACCGTCTACAGACGACAAGATCGGATTGTTTGAATCGACGTTTACGTACGCGAGTTTTTTACAGCCTTTAAACACGCTGTCATCGAATTGATTAACATAATACGGCAAAGTGATGCTCGTTATTTCGGTACACTCGCCGAAACATTCGGACTGTATGGCAAGCGTTTTGTTTTCGATCACCGTCTCCGATTGCGCAAACCCGAATGAGGCAAGATTCGCACACTTATAAAAAGCTTTTTCACCCAAGACCCTTACGCTGTTAGGTAGCTCAACGGACTTGACGGGCACGCCTGAAAAAGCGAGCTTGCCTATAGTAACGACGTTACAATCCGATTCGAACACTATCTCGGACAGCACGTTGCAACGCGAGTATGTATTCGGTTTCGTTTCGTCGGGATACCCGAACGCCGATTCGCCTATGGTCAATTCCAATAAACCGCCGCCCTTAAACGTAACGTTCTTCAACGCTGTGCATGCGTCCACTCTGATGACCGTTTCTCCCAATTTAAACGAATACCCGGCAAATGCCTGTTTGCGTATTTCCTTTACAAAATTCGGAATGGTGACCGACGTTATTTTCTTACAGCCCGAAAATGCGTGTTCGCCGATAACGGTAATTCCCGCAGGTATGGTGATATCGCCGCTCTTTCCCGCAGAACAATAGATCAATATATTGCCGCCGACGCTCTTTTCATACAGCATTCCGTCGGGAGTGTCGGCGTATTTACTGCCGCTCTCAAAACCTATATCAGTCAGTTTATTGCATCCGTACAATACCTGCGGCGAAAATGCTTCGTATCTTGCGGGAAATACTATTTTCGCAAGGTTGGCGGCGTTGCGAAACGCCGCAGACTCGATCATAAGCGTAGACGCACTTCCCGTCCCGCTCTGTGCAAACACTATCTCGGTCAAGCCCGACGTCAAATAGAACGCATCCGTAGCTATAAACGTCACGCCGCTCGGGATTATTATCTCGCTGAATGCAGAGTTCCAAAACGCTTTGTTAGGAATGCTTTCGACGGAATCGGGCAACTTGTAAACCGAATCTTTCTTTCCGCGCGGATAAAACCATACGTCCGTCACGCCCGTCGAACCGTTCTCATAGAACAGAACGCCGTCTTGCGACCAATAAACAAACTCGTTAACACCGTCTATTTTTGTTATATTTATCCTTTCGAGCGCGGTACAATTTTGAAACGCTTTAGAATCTATACTCGTCACTGTATTTGGAATATTTATCTCCACCAGCTCGGCGCAACTGGAAAATGCCGTATCGCTTATAGCTTTGACAGGCAATGCTTTATCGTCGCCGTCGCCCTTATAAGATTGCGGGATATTGATCGTAGTCACCTGTTTGGTCACAGAACCCGCTTTGACCATATAATAAGAATCCGCCACCTTTGTGAACGACAACACCGACCGCCAGCCCGCATAAACGGTGATATCACGAGCGACGCTCCATACGCCGATCCCATTACCGTTTTCGTCGGTATAACAAACACCGTCATCGCCCGAATTACTGAACCAACCTACAAAACTGCATGTCAGATCGTATATTTCGGTAGGCACCGGCATCGTATAGCTTTCACCGTAAACTACCGAGATCTCGGTCACGTCACCGCCGCCGAGTTCGTTATAATCCAAAGTGATGGTATATGTAGACGGGACATAGCCTGCGAACAGGATAA
>CANDGE010000021.1 GCA_947384195.1 uncultured Clostridia bacterium | reverse complement strand
AATAAACAAGTCAAACAAGGAATAAAGCCCGCAAGAGCAGACAAACAAAAAGAATGTCGAAAAAAGTATGCGACGGCAAATCGAAAGGCGACGCAAGTCGCGGTGACAAAAGCTTGCTTTTGTCGCTTTAAGTGTGCCCATGCAAGTAAAATTGCTTGCTTGCAAGGGCAATTTAACGCCGCATGTCAACACAAATGCGGATTTGCCGAGCACAGAATAAACAAGTCAAACAAGGAATAAAGCCCGCAAGAGCAGACAAACAAAAAGAATGTCGAAAAAAGTATGCGACGGCAAATCGAAAGGCGACGTAAGTCGCGATGACAAAAGCTTGCTTTTGTCGCATTTAAGTGTTATAATATCCCCGTGAAATATTTCGGTCCGACATTTTCATACCTGAAAAAGAATTTTTGGTTGCCTGTCGTTGCAATGCTCGGTCCGTCGCTCGCGGCGTGTTTTTTATCCACGCCGTATTGGGAAGTATCGTTTGTTGCGGCGTTTGATTACGCTCCGTATATATCTGTATCGCAAACGTTTGGCATCATGTTCGGCGATTCGTGGCAATACGTTTGGCCTGTCGTTGCGGTCGCCGTATTGCAGGTAGTCGGGGCGGCGCTCGTGATGTCTGCGATCGACAGACATTTCAGAACGGGCAGACTGTCGTTGCGCTCGTCGAGCCGACTTATAAACAACACGGTATTTCCGATAGCTATCGGCGTGACGGTGATGAGCGTTTTGTCCATAGTATGGCGTTTTGTGCTTTTCGGTTTGGTAACGCTCGTACAGGTGATATGCAATGCGGCGTCAATGCCGTCGGGCGTTGCGCTCGCCATCATATCCGCGGTGGCGGTGGGGATGTTCGTCCTGCACGTGCTGATAATATCGCCCATGCTGTTTTGGGCGCCTATCATGTTTATATACGGATACAGATTTCGCGATGCTGCGGCGGCTTCGTTCAAGCTGTTGGCGGGCAAAAAGATATTTATCGGCTTGTTTTTGCCTATGCTTATTTTGGCGGGGATACAATTATTGGTCGGGTTTTTGCAAGCGCCGTACGCAGTATGCGTTATAGTGAGCTTTATCGTGTTTTTATTGACCAATGTATATGCGACCGTGTATACCATGATCGCATTCTACGGCATAAGCGGGCTCGATCGTCGCGATATCGAACCGTATCGCGAGCCGTTGCCTATGCCGCAAAAGCGCGTTACAGCGTCCGAAAAAGCGGAAACGCCGAAGCCGCAGGAGCTGATCGAGCCCGAACCCGTAAGCGAAAGCCCCAAGCAAAAGCGCAAGCAGTCCGAGAATTCGCAAAAACGCGAGCGCGGATCGGCAAAGAAAACGCGCAAGCCGCACGCAAGCGGCGACGGAGGCGAAGATGTCGTTTAAAAACGCATTTAAAAATCTGATAGCGCATTTCGGCATCGTGTGGTCTATATTGCTGTATATCGTTATATGCTCGGCGATAATAGTCGGACTGAGCTTGCCGTTCATACTGCCGGTAGCGAACGCGTTTGCCGATGAAGGTGTATTCGAGCAGATAGGCTCGGCGTTTTCGGCATTGTTCAACGAGGGCGGTTGGAACGGATTGTGGAACGGCTTGTACGATGCGTACATGTCGGTCGTCGGCGTATTTCGGCATAACAGCCGAGTCGCGTCGCTCACCATGGGATTTTTGATACTGATAGTCGTTATAGCGTGGCGGTTTTTGTTCGGATTGTACGAGATACCGCTCGCAACGGTGCTCGACGGGCGTATGTCATGCAACGCCGCTTACGGGTTGGGCGGGAAGTTTTTTTCCACGCTGTCGGTATCGGTGCGGTATACGCTGATGAAAATGCCCATAACGGTGCTGTTCGACGCCGCTATGTTCGGCGCAATGTACGGTTTGGTCGCAATGATAGGCATGAGCGTCGTATTGCCGTTTGCGGTAATACTCGTGCTTGTAGTATTTTCCGCGCTTAAAAACACGTTGCTCGCATGTTGGGCGCCGTGTATAGCCGACGGTAACGGCGTCGTAAAAGGCTTCGTGCGGTCGCTGAAAATCGGTTTCAAGCGGTTCGGCTCGATATTCTCTACGTATTTCGTAACGTTGCTGTTGATGTTCGCTTTCGCGTTGTTCGTGATGATTTTTACGCTCGGCGTCGGCTTGATAGTTGCCGTTCCGTTCATGACCGCAGAACTCGGATATCTCAACATCACCGAGTATTACAATAAATCGGGCAAGCGCTATTATATAGACAATATCGTATTTACGCCGCCTACGGAAAACGCCGTAAATTGAGGCACGCGTTATTCGCTTCGATAATCGTTTTATTCCAAACGTCATACAAAAAGAGCGGTCGAAAGACCGCTCTTGATTTTTCGGTTATTGCTTGATTATATTTTTCGCACGCGTATAACGTTATCGCACGCGGAAATTTGCGACAACAGCTTGTCGGATATCGCGCTGTCGACGTCGAGAATAGTGTACGCATAATCGCCGCGCGATTGCGACACGAAGTTTTCGATATTGATCCCCGCGCCGGAAACAATATCCGTAATGGAATTGAGCACGAATTTTACGTTGCGGTGCACTATCGTTATGCGGCACGCGCCCGCGCGCGGCGCGGCGCAGGCGGGGAAGTTGACGGAGTTTTTAATATTGCCGTTATCCAAAAAGTCGGCGAGTTCTTGCGCCGCCATGACCGCGCAATTGTCTTCCGCCTCTTCCGTAGATGCGCCGAGATGCGGAAGCACGGTTATGCCGTGCACGTTGAGAAGTTCGGGCGACGCAAAATCGGTGATATACGAGTGTATCTTGCCCGATTTGACTGCGGCTACGATATCGGCATTGACGCACAGCTCGCCGCGCGACAGATTGACTATGTTTACGCCGTCCTTCATTTTGGCGATCGTCGCGGCGTTTACGAGTCCGCGCGTGCCGTCGGTGAGCGGTACATGCAACGTGATGTAATCCGATTCGGCAAAAAGCTCGTCGAGCTCGTCTATCTTTGTGATATTGTGATTGAGCTTCCATGCCGAGTCGATGGTAATATACGGGTCGTAGCCCAAAACGTTCATTCCGAGCTTGACCGCATTGTTGCCTACTTGTACGCCTATCGCGCCCAGTCCGACGACGCCGAGCGTTTTGCCCATGATCTCATGCCCCGCAAACTGCTTTTTGCCTTTTTCCACCTGCTTTGCAACGTCGTCGCCGGTCAGCGTTCGCGTCCACTCCATACCGTCGGTTATTCCGCGCGACGCCAGCAACAGCGCCGCAAGACAAAGTTCTTTGACGGCGTTCGCGTTGGCGCCGGGCGTGTTGAACACGACCACGCCGCGCTCGGCGTAATCCTTTACGGGTATATTGTTAGTGCCCGCGCCCGCGCGCGCCACGGCGAGCACGGATCTCGGCAGATCGTAATCGTGCATGGAAAACGATCTCAGCATGATCGCGATCGGATCGGCGGACGTATCTACCGTTTTGTATGCTTTGCCGAGCGCTTTGTCGGCAAGCGGGGATATGGCGTTGAGTTTGAGTATTTCTTTCATATCGACTTCCTTGTAAGTGTTAATATGGTCTGTAAAGCTACGGGCATGACGACGGCGTTCGTCGCTAATGCGAGTCGACCTTTATATTCTATTCGCTTTTTTGAACTTATCCATAAACGCTATAAGCGCGTCGACGCCTTCGGTCGGCATGGCGTTGTAAATTGACGCGCGCATACCGCCGACGAGCCTGTGACCTTTGAGCGATACCAGTCCCGCTTCCGCCGCTTGCGCAACGAACAGCGCGTCGAGCTCTTTTGACGGCGATACGAACGGCACGTTCATTATCGAGCGGAACGGCTTTTGCACGGAGTTGACGTAATAATCGGAATTATCTATATATTCGTAAAGCTTTGCGGCTTTGGCTTCGTTTGTTTTTTGGATAGCCGCAACGCCGCCGTTCTCTTTGAGATATCGCAAAACTTCCATTACGACGTAAGTGGAAAAGCATGGCGGCGTGTTGTAAAGGCTTTTGTTTTTGACTTGATTGTCGTAGCGGAGCATGACGGGGCATTTTGCGTCCGCACGCTCGGTCAGCTCGTGGCGCACTATGACAACCGTAACGCCCGCGGGTCCTATGTTTTTTTGCGCGCCCGCATATATCAGGTCGAAATCGGAAACTTTCACCGTTTGACTGAGTATCATTGACGACATGTCGGCGACGAGCGGTATGCCCGCCGTGTCGGGCGCGTTGATATACCGCGTACCGAAAATAGTGTTGTTATAGCAGATATGCACATAATCGGCGTCCCGACGAAACATCGACGGAGAAAGCTCGGGAATATACGTAAAATCCTTATCTTCGGACGACGCCGCTACTACCGCATCGAGATGAACGGAGCCTTCCTTATACGCATTTTTCGCAAAGTTTCCCGTCACGACGTAGTCGGCTTTGCGGTTGACCGTGCCTATGTTGAGCGGCACTGCCGAAAACTGATTGGTCGCGCCGCCTTGGACGAACAATATATCGTAATCGCTCGGTACGTTCATCAGCTCGCGCAGTAACGCTTCCGCTTGGTCGTTTATCTTTTCGTACGGCTTGGAACGGTGGCTCATTTCCATTACAGACATGCCCGAGCCGTCGTGATCGATCAAGCCTTTTTGCACGCGTTCGAGCACCTTCAACGGAAGCATGCTCGGTCCTGCCGAAAAATTATAGATTCGCATAAAAACCTCGCTTTTATCAATATATTATATATTTTAACATACGTGTGCCTTAAAATCAAATATTTTGGGCGAAAACAAAAAAATCGCGTGATCGGATAAAACTCGGGCTGCGCGGCGGTTTTTTTGCGGGTATATAAAAAACCGTAAAAAACGTCGTTTTTGCCTTTATAATAGTGTGTAATTATGAATAAACTATGAATATCGTCCAAAAAATTGCTCATTTTTTGGGTGGTTTGTATTGACAATTGTAAACAAATGTATTATAATTATCAAATGAATAATGTCGAATAGTATACATATTCGGCATTATCGCCGATTTTTATCGGCAAAAACAACTTACAAGAAGGGTTGATGATCGATATGAGATCGACTAAACAATCAAAATTTAAATCATGCGTATTGTCGATTGCGATATGCTCAGTATTCATACTGTGCGCAATGCTTTCGATCGGTTTGACGTTGTTCAATAAGGATGTTTTTGCCGCAGACGGCGACGAAACGACGCCTGTTGCCAAAACCGTAGACGGAATACGGTTCGTGCAGGTGGCGGCAGGCGAGGACTTTGCCATCGGCTTGACGTTCGACGGCGATCTATACGGTTGGAGCTTGAACCGGGATTCCGCAGGCGGCGCAACGGGTAACGGCATCGACGTGACGCTCGGCGACTACTACCCGTCTACGCCCACCAAGATTAACGTAAAATTCAGACAGGGTCCGGGCGGCGGCGGTACTTACGTTTGGAGCGGCGACGGGTCTACCGAATACCACACCCCGATAGAAGACGATAAAATAAAAAAGATAGTAGCTACGCGCACTACCGCGGCGTTCATTACCGAAAACGGATATATTTACACTTGGGGCAAGGATGTATATACGCCCGATACGAACAATGTCGTAACGGCGGAACAAGTGTTTATGTCCGATCTCAACGACGCGGAGCATTATCTGCTTTATCGCGCCACGTCGGGCGACACCACTCAGGAAATAACTTGGTACGATCCATACATCATCGATTACGGATATTATACAAGCGGAAGCGGTATGGATTCGATGATGTATGTGATGCCCACCAACAGTTTGGGCTTGACCAATACGGACATAGCGGCGGGCGAATATAACTATATTTTCCTATATACCAAAAACAAGGTGACTTATACTTACGTATGGGGCTCGTTATTGTATTCGACGGTTCAGACGCAATCCAAGCAGAACTATATTTTTACGGCAAACGAAAGCGGTTACGAACACACCGATCTGTACGGCGGCGTTACCGCACGTGTTTATGTGGGCGTAGGCGCTAATGTCTCAAACGTAGTCGCGGGCGGTTATAACGTAGGTATAAACAGATCTTCGTCGGTGACGAGCGGAACAACTTTGCAGTTGCGCGGACGAAACGTGCTTACTTCGCAGTATAATAACGGATATGTCAATACGATGAGCATAGTTTCGCAAGCGGACAGCTCGTCGGGGATAACGTATTCTCAAAATTCGACGGGCTACAACGCGAGTAGCGGAATCGTCGGCGGTCGCGGCGACGGCACTATCAACAATCAGTTGCTGTCGGGCGTGGATCTCGATAAATATTACGGACGTTTGAGCACGAGTAGCGGCTCGCTTAATTTCGCTTCAAATGCGACGATGAGCATAACGAATTCGCGCGGGCAAACGCTCGATAAAGTGGACGAAAACAACTTGTACCGTTCGGTTATACGTTACGGCGTATCGCTCGGCAACGACGTAGGCTACGGCATAGCGGCGGGCAAGCTGTACGGTTGGGGCGACAACGCTCACGGTCAGCTCGGCAAAGCGGCGGGCGGCAGCAGTCAAACGCCTGCGTCGATTTTGTCGACCGAAAGCAGTTCGTTCGTTGCCGTTGCGGCGGGCAAGCAGCTTTCCGCAGACAAAAAGGCTTTTTACGATCTTTCCACGCTCGATATATCTGTTAGCGGCGAAACGTCTGCCGTGAACGGTTTTAACAACGACGTAAAGAACGAAGCGGACTTTATTTCGGGTGCGGTAACTCTCGACGGTAAGCTTTATGTATGGAGCAATAACGCCAATACCCCTCGCGCGATCACTTACGGCGACGTGACGGGCACGGTAAACGATTCCGATAAATTTATCGCAGTGTATTCGGGATACGGCAATAATTTGTTCGCGCTCACGGCGACGGGCAAGCTTATCCGCGTTATCTACGATAACGGCGGATACGTTCAAAAGCGTTACGATACTTTCGCCGACGTCGGCGGTAAAACGATCACCAATTGGTCGGTAGACAGTACGAACACCGTCAGGTTTGCGCCGACCGTCGAGCCGACGACGACGCGGACGGCTCCCGATCTCGGCAGCGCGACTTTCTATGTGTGGAATTCCACAGCCGAACGTTACCTGCCCGACGTCGAGTCTTCCGCTACGCTCGGAACGGTTCAGTACAACGTGTCGGGCGGCACTGCGGGCGAATATATCCCGCTCGTCAGCTCGAATGCGATAGGCGACGTTTACCGTATATTGGGCATAGGCAGCGACGATAACAAGGCGGGTAACTTCCTTAGTCCGCTCGGCGACGGTCTGGCAGATATCACGTCGTTTGCGCCCGTGTTCAGCTACGGTCCGGACGCACAGCATTTGACGAAAATGACTGCCAAACAGCGCGAAAACATGTTCGATTTCGACTATGTTACCGATGCCAACGGCGTCGGCATAAAGATCGCGCCCAAGCAGTCGTCCAAGGGTTATATGATAACCGTGGACTTTTACGTCGCGCGCTACAATGCGGAAAGCAATTTCGTTATAGCGAGCGGCGGCGCGGTCAAGGATACCGCGTTGTATTACGATTTTAAGCCGTGCAGGATAACGTTTACCGTGGCGGATACGCCCACCGTTAAAAATTATTCCGCTTACGACGAGAATAACGGAAATAAGTCTAATATTCCGTTGCTCGATCCCAACAACGAATATAACAAAAACTATTCGATCGCCGTACAAAACGTATCGGGCGGCGTAGATGCGTTGCTTGAGTATTTGAATGCGACAAGCGTCAAGTCGAACGTGCTCGGCGCTATGGCGCAAGTCGACGCGGGATTTCCCGCATCGTCGAAGATAGCCGCGGGCGATCTTACGTACTATCTCGGTGCGGACGCAGCCGCTAAATACAACGACGTATATCAGTACTTGTTCGTGGATCGCGATTCCGACAGGGTGATTGCCGGCGCGCTCGAGGACGGCATGATGGAGGGCATCGACAGTCCCACGTCCGCCGTAAACGGGAGAATGCGTACTATCGCCGTCGCAGATATCGATACGGGCGTCGTATTGAGCGATGGAAAAACTATCGACGAAGTTCGCGCGGCGCTCGCGTCCGATTTCGACAACGTTTACGGTATTTACGGCATAACGCTCGGCGTTAACGCCGAAAAGCATATCATACTCGGGTTTTCTTACGACGTAATGACGTTTACCGCGGTCGCATCCACGGGCAATGTTCGCTATGCGAGCAATGACATCACGTCGTATCAGACAACCGCGAGCAATCCGCGAGTAAACGCATCGTTGCAGGTCGTCACCCGTCCTACGGGCTTTAATATCGGCTTTGAAACGATCGGGTCGGGCATTGCGGTCAACGGCACGCGTAATATAGCGGCGGTATTTGCGACGGCTACTTTGCGCATGAACAAAACGCATTCCGACGGCAGTACGATCACGGGCAAGAGCGCGGGCGGAAACAACGTTTACACGGAAGTGTACGCGCATCCGATAGTCGTGGGCGAGTCCGTATCGATCAATATATCCGATTACTTTGCGAGCAGATCGGATAGGATCGTGTTCTCGTATAAAAATCAAGCTACCAACGAAAGCTACGGCTTGTTCAATAACTTGTTCGTTGACGAAACGGGCAACGGCATAAGACCGGTTGTATTGCAGGGCACTACGCTCACGGTCACGCCGTCTACCGAAGTCCCGATCAATTTGACGGTGACTGTCCAACGTTTTGCGAGCACGGACGACTATACCGAATATTTCGACGGCGGAAACGAATGTATAGAAATGACGTTCATTTTCGATCAGATACGCGATTTCACGTTTGCCGCATCGGCTAATTCGGAAAGCACGTTCCTTATCACCAAAACGCAAACCATAGACGTGCTTGCGCGCAACAATGCGCTCAATACGTCGCGTTTCGTCGCCATAAGCGGTAACGGCATCGACAGCCAAATAGAAAATCTTTACAATAGGGTAAGGATATCCGATATCCTGTCGTCGGAAGACAGGAAAGCGCAAAGGGATAAATTGTTCTCGGTCGCGGCGGTAGCGGGCACGCAAACCGCGTTTGCGATAACGCCGCTCAGATCGGGTTCGGGTGTGGTCACTTTTACGGCTACGCTGTATAACAAGAGCTTGACGTTTACCATATCGATAAACGTATCGGCGGTAACGTACGTGACCGATTCCATTACCGTAGACAACGATAAGTATATCTATGTCGACGTTGTAAAGAGCGAGCTCGAAAAAGCCAATAAATTCAATTCGGACATAGACGATTACAGGATACTCTACAACGATATTTCCAATCCTGAAGCGGCAAGCAAGCTCGAATACCGCTATAACGCTATCTACTTTACCGACGAAAGCGGCGCGACGGCGCGCCCGTCGTTTATAAAGAACGTAGTGTTCGAGGGCGTGGAATCGTCCAAACCCAATATTCGCATAGTATCGGGCGACAGCGTGACTAACGATGCTGCGCGGTACTACATGCACGTAATGTTCGTGCTCGGCGATGTGGAAAAGTACGCCGATGCTCCCGACGGCTCGATCATAGAGGCTATATACACCGTTGAATCGGGCAAGGTACGCATACCTATCACCGTTAACATAGATTGCCGCGATAATCAAAACTCGTCGGCGGACGGACTTTCGCTGACTATCACGGGCAGCGGCATGAATACGAGCGTTTCGGTATCGGTAGAGCAATTGCTCAATCGCGTCGGTATAGAGGGCGCTTCGCAGTACAGCGTAGTCATTATCCAGCCCGACAGCGAGGTCGCCGATTATTTCGATTACGCATCCGATTCCAACGGCAAAAACATAATACTTTCGCCCAAGAGCAATACGCCCACTACCGAAAGCGGGCAAGTGCCGATGGTCGTGCAAGTGTCGGTATCCAACGGCAGCGAATACAAAATGATCACGTTCGATGTCACGGTCAGCGGCATCCTTACTACCTTGCCTGTCATGCAGGAAAACGGCATAATCGGTTACGGCAATATTTGGCTGTATTCGTTTATAATCGTATTCGGCGTGCTTGCGGTCATATTCATCGTACGTCTTATCGTGTATTGGAAAAAGCGTGCCAAACAGCGCGCCATCATCAAGCGCAATCAAGAGCTTATCCGTATGCGCGACCGTATGCACAATAAAGCGACCGCCGCGACGCGCGAGCAGGTCGTGCGTACCAAGCTGAAAATGGACGATCCCAAATACGCCAAGATGTTCAACGAAATGCGTAAGAGCAAGGAAGAAGAAAGCGGCGTTATTCTCGAGCACTCGGATCTCGCCGCAACAGGCGACGCTAAGTCCAAAAAGAAGAAGAAAAAGAAGGGCGGCAAAAAGACCGTCGCGGAGCTCAAAGCCGAATTGGAAGCCAAAAAGGCGGCGTTTGCGGCGGCTCAGGCGCAAAACGCACAGCCTGTCAATCCTTTTGTACAAGACGTGCCCATAGACGACGGCGCGTATGCCGCGCCCGATGCGGACTTTGTGTCCCCTGACGGCGGTTTCGGCGCGCCCGACGGCGGATTCGACGCGGCGTCCGACGACTTCGGCGCGCAGAGCGTTGACGGCGGCGAAATAATATTCGATGCGTCCGACATCGGCGACGGAATGTAAGGGGGCGTAGCATAACAATGAATAAGACTATCAAAAGAAGTAAAATATTCGTGCTCGTTGCATCCTTGGCGATCGTGCTCGCGTTGCTTGCGGGCATGTTCACTGGCGTATTTACCGCAAATCCCGCGCGTGCGGAAGGCAACAACGCAGGCAGTTCTGCTATAACCGATCCCATTTCGCTCGTGCTCGACGTCAACGGCAGAGATCCCGATACCGACGAACGCGATAATGCTGATAACGTTATCGAAAACAACGGTAAGCACTATCGTTCTCGGTACTTGACGACTACCGTTGTCGCGAAGTTGAAGGGTTTGTCGGGCGACACTTACTCGTTCGACAAAGATTCGATAATAAAAAGCAGCACATGCTTCGATGTTGACGTAAGCAGTAGCGGCAATACCGTTATAGTCACTGCGAAAAAATTTACCGAAGCGGAGATCCCCGCATTCTTTTCCATAGTGATGTACGAAGGTCAGGGATCCAATCATACAGCCGAGCACATAATCCACTTCTCGATAAAGGTCGACGATACTTTCGCTCAGATAACCGACGGTAACAGGGGTTTTTACGTCGGGTATAAACTCAACGCCGCGGGTAAAGAGATATACGGCGACAATAACGCCGAAGTCAGCTCGTACGACGGCAATACAAATACCCATGCGCCCATACTTACCGTTAACAATTATTCGACGTTAAAGATAGATCTCGCCGATTACTTGCAGGGCAGAGGACTGTACCGCAACAGCGATCATTCGGCGGTCAAGTTCGGCGAAAGCTTTTGGGCTGTCAATTCTGTAACCAACTTCGAGATAACCGATGTTTCGTTTATGGGTTTGGCGTCCGTCAATTTGCAGAACCGAATAACGACGCATTCGACGGCTTATTCGCCCAACGGCACTGCGCCTATACGCATTTCGCCGTCCGTATCGGGCACGGTGGAGGTTTCCGCGGCTGTCGTCAACCAGTACAATCAGCGTCCCGGCAATGTAGTCGATTTTTGGGATACCGTTCACACTCTTTCGATAGACTTGAAGCTTGTCAGCGGCAACGAGACGAATAAGGAGTGCACGATATATCTGCCGTTCAAGTTTGCTCCGGCAAACCCGCAGGCAAAAAATATCGCCTCCGATAAGCTCATGCTCAATTTCTCGTCCGAAAATACGTACAATCTTGCACAGGGCAATTACACCGACGGCGACGGCGCCACGCAGCCGAGCGCGCCCGATCACAAGACGCTTATCGTGCGTCCGGAAGCGCTCGTAGATTATGCGTATCCCGGCGCGTACCATTCCATGACTTTCGACCATTTGGAGACCAAGCTTAACGGCGAGAAGATAAGCGATACCGCAACATCGCAAATTAACGGCGTGGTCATCAGTAGATTGGAAGGCGAGGAAAACAGCAGTAATCCCACCGCTTACGCTATAACGGCGGACGAAACGCATAAGATAGACAGCAGTCACCGCATCGAGTTTGCTATCGACTATTACGTCGGAGCGGGCGTCAACGATTTTCGTACCGTCACGGTCGAGATCATCGTTACGACGTACGGCGGATACACCATTACGTTCCAGAATATAAAGGGCAAGCGTCCCGTCACTTACAACGTGCTTACCGACGAAGTTTTTTCGCGTATGCGCGATCTCGGCTACATGCTCACGGCTGTAACGTCCAAGGACGAGGATAAGCTCGCGGTCAGCTTGCGCAACAGCGTTCTCACGCTTTCGCCGCAGGTCAAAAATATAGGCGGCGAAACAAACGTAGCCGTTACGCTCGAATTCACCAATTACTACCGTCAAAAGATCACATTCGATTCCGAAACGATAAATATAGACGTTAACGCGGGCAGTTTGTTCGCGCGGTTCGACGATTGGGAAGCGGGGCTCATTATAGCCGCGATATGCTTGGGCGGTTTGATAATCATTCTGCTTATCGTATGGCTGTTCATACGCGCCATATCCAAGCGCCGTCAGGAAGAAATGGCGACGCAAGCGCCCGTATCGTCGTATATCGTCAAGCTTAATTCCACCATTGCGGCAACGCAGGCGCAACAGCGCATGGCGCAAAACCAAGCGTTGTCTCAGGCGAGCCAAATGCTGCTCGGCGCAGGTCTTACAGGCGCCGCTCCCGCTCCGCCCGACACATTACAGCTTGCATCGGGCGTAGGCGGCGCGACGTCCATGCCGGGCGGATCGATGTCCATGCCCGGCGGTCCCGCCATGAGCGAGCCGCAAGCGACTGTGCCGCCCGATCAGGAAGAGAATCTCGAAGAGCTTATCGCCAAGTACATTACCGACGATGAGCTGTTGGAGCGCATCTTTACCGAGAAGTACGAGCCTAAGGGTATGGTTCGTCGCACGTTCTTTAAGTCAAAAGACTTGCAAGCGCGCGAGCTCGAAAAAGAGAAAAAGCGCATAATCGAACGTTACAAGACGCCTATGCCTATGGACGAGGCGATCATGAGCGAAAACGAGATACAAAACTCGGAAAGAACGTCGTCGCCCGCAATGTCCGCGCCGTCGGAAACGTCCGAGCCCAAAGAGCAGGAGATGTTCGTGCTCGGCTTCGATCCCGATTCGCCGCTATACGTCGAGCCGCAGGTCACGCACGACGAGTTCTCGGAGGAAAAGATCGATATCGATTCTTCGCCGGAAGAGCAAAGGCTCAAAGACGCGGAGCGTCGCAACGAAATACTCCGAAAAGAGCTTGCGGAGCTTGCGTCGCGTATGCAACAGGTCAATTCCCAGCTCGAAAAAGCCAATTCGCTCGAGGCCGAGTTGCGTGAGAAGATCGCCAAAGCCGAAGCCGACGACGAGCAATACGGCAAGGATATCGAAGATCTCGAATTCCGTTTGGCGTCCGCTAAGAACAAGGATAAGCCGACGATCACTCGCGATATCGGCATAAAGGAAGAAAAGAAAAAGCGCAATCTCGACGAGCTCGAAAAGCTCCGTGCCGAGCTTGACGCGCTTCTCGGCAACAGCGAAAAGCTCAACGACATTTCGTCCAAGCTCGAAGCTATGCAGACGGAGCGCAACGAGCTCAACGAAAGCCTTGTTGCCGAGCTCGAAAAAGCTCGCGCCGAATTCGAGGCTTATCAGGATCGTTTGGAAAAGGTTCGCGCCAAGCAGGAGCTCGAAGCCAAGGTCGCTACGCTTACGCCTATGCTCATAGCCGTCAACGAAGTCGACTACGAGTTGAGAAAGCTCCAAGCGGTCGAGCAAGAGCAGGACAAAGAGCGCGAATCGCTCAAAGACAGCGTCGCGGCGGCAAAGGCTCAAATAATGAGCACGACCGATTTCGGCGTTATCAGCGATCTCAATATGCAGATATCCGACGCAAACGCGCGTTTGGCGGATATCGAAAAGGAAAATACAAAAACTACCAAGCGCAAGTCCGAGCTCAATATCGAGCTCAACGCGCAACGCCGCAAAGCCAACGAATTCGTCGAGGACAACGAGATCCCGCTCGAATCGGTCATCGACGCCGAGGATATCGTTATCGGCAATATCGAGCTCGAACTTCTCAAAGCCGTACGGCAAAAGGATAAGGACGATGCCGAAAAAGCCGTTGCGGACGCGCAAGCCGTGTTCGACGATCTTTCCGCGTCGGCGGGCGATGTCGCGCTCGTTGCAATGGACGTCGCGTCGGCTGTCGGAGATATCGAGGAAGAGATAACCGCCGCGCAAGCCGAGCTCGACGCTATCAATGCGCAAATGGAAAGCGCGGGCGAGGACGAGCGGCTCATGCTCATGGTCGATCAGGGTGACAAAGCCGATAAGATCGAAGAGCTCAAAGCACGGCTCGAACAGGCGCACGTCGACGGTACGAAACGCAAGATGGAAGCTCAGGCGGAGTACGACGCCAAGCTCGAACAGGCTCGCGGCGCGCTCAACGAGGCAAACGCCGAGTTTGCCAAGGCGTGCGCATCGTACGACGATCTTGTGCAGAATACAAATCCCGTCGATCTTGTCATATCGGGCAGCGGTATAATCAGTAAAGACCAAAAGATAATCGAAGCGGAAAATCTCAAAAAACAGCTCGAACGCTCCAAGAACGAGATCGAACAGGCTCGACTTGCGGCACAACAAGCGCAGGAAGAAGCCGAGCGAGTACGTTTGGAAGCGGAACGCGCCGCGGAAGAGGCTCGGCTCGAAGCCGAACGTTCGGCGGAAGAAGCGCGTTTGGAAGCGGAGCGCGTAGCCGAAGAGGCTCGACTCGAAGCGGAGCGCGCCAAGCAGGAGGCCGAAGAACGCGCGGAGCAAGCGCGTGCCGAAGCGGAACGCGCCGCGGAACAGGCGAGATTGGAAGCCGAAGAAAAGGCGCGCGCCGAAGCGGAAGCCGCCGAGCTCGCCAAAAAAGAAGCCGAAGAGGCTATGGCGGCGGAAGTCGAAGAAGCGCGGCGTAAAGCAATGGAAGAAGCCGAAGAGGCCAAACGCAAAGCCCAGGAAGAGGCGGAAGAAGCCAAGCGTCAGGCTCAGGGCGATATAGAGGAAATGCGCCGTAAAGCCGAAGAAGAAGCCGAAGCCAAGCGTTTGGAGGAAGAGAACAAGAAGAAAGAGGAAGAAGAGCGGCAAAAAGCGGACGCGGCGCGCGATGAAGCGCTTGCCAAAAAGATCGCTATGCGCAAGGAGCAGATCATTGCTATACGCAACGAGATGAAAGAGCTCAAAGGCGACGAGGACGCCAAGAATTTGCGCGAACGTTTGTATAACATCCAGCTTACCTACGACGAGGACGAACGCGGTTCGACCGAGCTCATGGACTTTTACAACAAGACCATGGACGATATACAAAATGCGGGCGAGATCGCGCGGCTCAAAGCCGAAAATGCCAAAAAGCCGCAACGCGTCGTTCGCAAGGTCACAGAACGCGTCAACCGTATCGCAAAACGCCGTCCGGGCGCACGTCCCGGGGCAAGACCCGCGTCGAGAGCGGGAGTGCGTTCCGCACGTCCCGGCGCAAGACCCGCGGGCGCAAGACCGAGCGCACGTCCCGGCGCGCGTCCCGGCGCGCGTCCCGCACGTCCCGGCGCAAGACCCGCGGGAGCAAGGCCGCCCGCACGTCCCGGCAATCGCCCGACGCGCCCGAGATAACGACAGCGCTACAACGATTCAATTCCGCATGTTCGGCGGATGAATATAGTTTCAACAAATACTAATGTGAGGAACAGGTATGGACAATCAGGACAAGACTGCTTTTTCGTTGGACGACGAAGAAATCGTAGAAGAAGAAGTCATCGACCGTGACGAAGAGTACGAGGACGACGACTACGACGACTACGATGACGAGGAGTATGCCGACGAGGAGTACGACGACGAGGATTATGGCGACGAGGAGTACGACGACGGTTACAGCGACGATTATTACGACGACCGTCTGAATAAAGTTCTCGACGAGATTGCCGAGCTTAAGCGCGGCATGGTGCCGGCTCCCGTGCAGCAACAACAGCAGATGCCGCCGCCTATAATGCCGCCGCAATATATTTATCAGCCGACCGCACCGCCTGCGGGCAGCGAAGTCGTTATGTACAACGAGATATCTCGGTTGCGCGACGAGCTTGCACGCAATCAGAGCAGTTTGGAGATGCAGAAAGAGCTTACCCGTATCAAGGAAGATATGGCGCGCGACCAAAAGTTTGCCGAGGCTCAGTATAATGCGGAGATCCAGCGGTTGCAAGGCAAGATCGATGATTTACTAAAAAACGGGTCAAGCCCTCAAGGTGAATCGACGGAAGACGACGAACCGTCGCACATTGAGGGCAGTAATCACTCTTCTTTAAATCTCGATAAGCTGTTGTCCATTAACGAAGCCATTCTTCGTACCACTAAGGACAGTGATGCGCGTATACAAAACGAGATCGCTCAGCTCAAAAAGCAGTTTGGCGAAATGCCGTCGTTGAAGGAACTCAACGACGCCGTTTCGGCTGTTCAAAAAGCGCTCGAAAACGCCGAAGGCGTCAAGCCCGAAGCATTGACCGCATTGTCCGCCGATATCGCCGCGCTCAAAACTGCTATCGAAGAAAAGGGCGGCGCAACGCCGATCGCGATCCACGTGCCCGCGCCCGCCGCAGTTGCGGTCGCTCGCGACGACGGTGCTATCGGCGCAATATCGACCGAGGAGCTTTTGCGTCAGCTGTACGACATTAAGACCGTGCTCGGCAATTCGTCCGAAGCGGCGGTCGAGCGCACGCGCTTGCTGTACGAGCTGGTAAACGAATACAAAAAGCTCGGTATCGACGTGCGTTCCGATTCGGTGTCGTATAAAGACAAGCTTTCCGCCGCATACGCTTACGCCCAAAAGCTTGCCGCAAGCAACGAGCCCGACGCAGTCGATCTTATGATCGCAAGCGACGAGCTTATAGATGTTTTGCGTGTTCAGCCGCTCACTCGCACCGTGTTTGCGGACGTGTCGGCGTTCTGCGCCGAAAACGGCATAGTGACGGTCACGTCGGCTATGCGCGACAGCGCCGAAAAATTCTTTAACATTTGCGAAAAGCTCGCGACCGTCAAGATCGATGCTTACGGGGAATATCTCGCCGATCTGGTCGCGCAGATAAACGTGCTCGAAAACAATCGCAAGCAGGCCGAAAACGGCGAGCTCGTAGGTAAGCTCGTCAGCGCGATTTCGGAAGAAACGCCCGACGAGAGCGCAGTAAGGGAATTGCTTGCCAAGCTCACGGGGCTCAATGTTTCCGACGTAATAGATCTGCCTCATGCGGAGATACCCGAAGGCTTTGCGGCAACGCCCGCCGAGAACGGCGTCAGCGTGTTTGCCAAGCTCGACGAATTGAAAGCGGCAGTGCTCGACGCCGCGCAACGCGCGGAAGAGCGTCAAGCCGCGGCTGCCGCAGTCGCGGAGCAAACCGCACAGGCAACAGTTTCCGAGCAGCCGCAACAACCCGTTGCCGATGCGGAGCCGCCCGTTCGCATAATCGAAAAGTCGATATCGGACGACGCCGTAAAGCAGCTCACTGCGGCGGTCGAAGAGCTTAAAGCCAAGTTCGGATCGATCGCCGAAACGCCCGACATTTCGTCGGCGATGGAAGAGATACGCGGCAATTATTTGGATATCACGGGTAAGCTCGTCGATATTTCGGACTCGTTGCAAAACGTCGAGTCGCACGAAACGACGCAGGAAAAAACAGTTGCGGAAAGCGTCGCGACAGTCGAGCCCGTATTGACCGACGACGAAAAAGAACGCGTTTTGGACGATCTCGCGTATATTCGCGGCAAAGCAGACGAATATGCGGAGTTCATTACCAAGATAGACGAGCTCGGCGCTCGCATCGCGGACATAAATACCGAAACGGTGGATATATCCGCGCCGCTTGCCGAGCAAATAAGCGGACTTCTCAACGACTTGACCGCGCAATTCGATAAGCTGTACGACGATATTTCCAACGTGCTTATCGAGTCGGAAGCGAATATAATCAATCACATTGTCGAGCTCGGCGACGGCAAGGGCACTGCGGACGCCATAGCGTCTGCCAAAGCGGACATACTCGCCGACACGCAGTCCATAAAGGATTCGTTGCTGACCGTTACCGATTCCATTTACGCATTGCCGCTCAACGAAAATCTCGAAGCGACAAAGGCGGACATACTCGCCGACACGCAAAGCATAAAGGATTCGTTGCTCGTTTTGTCCGATCAGCTCGGCGAAATGCAAACCGGCGGCATTACCGACGACGCAGTGGAACAGCTCCGCGCGGATGTAGCGGCGTTGCTCGAACTCACTTCCGCCGATCATGAGCTTGCCACTACAGAGCGTCAAAAGATACTCGACGACATAGCGTACTTGCGCGAGCAAGCCGAGTTCGCCATTGCCGACGAAGAGGAAGAAGTTATATCCGATACGGCGACAGCCGTCCGCGACGACGATAAGCTGTCAGGCTATCTCGATGAGATATCGGCGCGCATTGCGCAGCTTTCCGCGCTCGCCGACGATACGGCGTTCACCAAGGAAAGCGTTGTCGCATTGACGGACAGCGTTGCCGCCGCCAACGACGGCTTGACTGCCGTCAGCGACGGTTTGACGGCAGTGACAGATGCCGTTACCGCCGTAAACGACGGAGTCGCTACGGTATCGGAAACGTTGCGGCCTATCGCCGACGACGTAGTGGCGGCGCGCGATGCGGCTACTGCGGCGCTCGACGCCTTGACGCCGATAGCCGATCAGCTCAACGCCATTCTCGACAGACTGGAAACCGGTGCGGAAGAACCCGTCGCTTACGATACGGAAGCCGAGCCCGTGCAGGACTATGCCGAAGGCGCCGTCATGTCCGACGAGGAGCTTATCGAGCTCAAAGACAGTCTTAACACCATACTCGACACCTTGCCGTTGTTCCCGCAGGCGGACGACGTAGTAGCGGCGCGCGACAATACGTATTCCATACTCGACGCGCTTGCCGCAATGCCGCAAGCGGATGACGTTATCGTCACGCGCGACAACGTAACGGCAGTGCTCGACGCCGTAAACGCATTGTCCGACAGTCTTACGAATTCCGTAGCTTCGCAATCGAACGACGATATGCTCGCGCTCCGCGAAAGCGTGGAAAGTGCAGGCGAGGATATTCGTTTTATCCGTCAAAAGCTTGAAAACGGCGAATCGACGGACGAGCAAAGCGAAGATATCGCCAATATTTTGCAGGATATCGGGCTTGTTCTCGACAAGATCGAAGAGTACGAAACGCTGTCCGGCAACAATAAGCAAGAGATCATCGACGCGGTCAACGGTATCCGCGAAGAGATACACATCAATACGCTCGACGAAAATATGTCCGCCGCAGGCATGGACGACGGCACTCGCGACGCATTGGTCGGCGAGATAGCCGACATCCGCGAGCGGCTCGGCAATATCGAGGACGTGACAAAATCGCTCGGCGACGTCAACGGTTCTATGCTTGACGGCATAACCGCTCAGATAGACGAGTTGCGCCAAACGTTGGAAGAGCGCTTGCTCGCCGTCGACGGCGCTACGGAGCAAGGCGACGACGTTTCGCGATCGAGCGAAAACATGCAGGCTATATTCGACGAACTGACGAGCCTTAAAGAAAAGCTCGACATGCGTTCCGAATACGACACCGTCGAAGAGATATTATCGCTCAGAGAGGATATAAAAGCCGCGCGCATCGTCGATCAGGACGAGGTCACAAGCGAGCTCGAAGCTATCAAAAACGAGCTTGCCGCCATATCGTCGGGCAATATACTCGACGAGATCCGTGCTTTGCGCGAGGACGTTATCAATCTTCCCAATTCGGAAGGCGGATTAGCCCCGACAGAAGGCGAAGTAAATCTCGTGCTCAACGAGATAGTGTCGTTGCGCGACGAAATGTTCGCGTTTAAGGACGAAGTTCTCAATGCTACTGCG
Organism: uncultured Clostridia bacterium; assembly: GCA_947384195.1. Taxonomy (GTDB): domain Bacteria; phylum Bacillota; class Clostridia; order Christensenellales; family Pumilibacteraceae; genus Anaerocaecibacter. The sequence continues at coordinate 2,692 of CANDGE010000021.1, read as the reverse complement.
GCAATGGTCGGCGCGCCCGAATCGACAGACGATGAAGAGCCTATCGACGGCGGCGAAGACATCACTACCATACTCGACGAGCTTACAGCGCTTCGTGCCGATCAGTCGGCGCTCAACGGCAATATCGACGAGCTTAAAGACATAGTGAGCCGCAGAACGTCGCTCGGCGCAGCCGAGACAGACGGCGAGGAAAGCGTCGCGCCCAATGCGGGCGAGCTCGACGTGGTGCTCGACGAAATAATAAATCTCAAAAACGACGTCGACAGGATAGTCGAGAGCATGGGCGACGACAAACTTGCCGTAATGTCCGAGCAGATTGACGAGATCCGTGCGGTTATCGACGAGTTGCGCAACGGTATGCCCGTTGTCGATCATGAAGAAGTCAGATCGGACGCCGTTTCGGTCGATCTCACGCCTGTTATGGAACAGCTCGAGTCGGTCAACGCCGCGCTCGACGATCTACGGCTCAACCGCGATGCGGATGCCGTCGTCGACGAAGGCGCTGTCGGATCGACGTTTGCCGAACGTTTCGACGAACTGCGCGACGATATCGACGACATCAAAGCCGCAGTCAACGAAATATCCGTTCCTACGGATTATTCGGCGGAGATAGCGGAGCTTCGCGCCGAAATAGACGCGTTGCGTGCCGAGAACGAAGCGCTCAAACAGGAAAATTCCGATACGATCGGCGCCGAGCTTGCCGAGCTCAAAGATCTTGTACGTCAATCGTTGGCGCTTTCGGCGGCTCCCGCGACCACTTCGGACGGCGAAACGTCGTATGCGGCGCTCATCGAAGAGATACGCGATCTTAAAGACCAAGTTGCGGTCGCGCAATACCCCGCGTCTATCGACGAGGAGACCGTGCAGGCAATACGCGACGCAGTGAGCGGCGTGCAACAGGGCGGCGGCGATTACGGCGCCGAGCTTGCGGAGATACGCGACGAAATCGCGCAGTTGCGTTCGCTTACTACGATTTCTGCGGAAAGCGGCGGATCGGCGGCGTTGGACGACGTTCGCGCCGAGCTTGCCGAGCTCAAATCCATCGTAACTTCGCAGGAAAACCTGTTCGGCGTTGCGGAAGACGTTACGGCGATCCGTGCCGACGTTCAGACTTTGCGCGACGAACCCGATCTAGGCGTAATGAGCGAGATATTGGCGTTGCGCGACGAGTTCCAAGCCCTGCGCGAGCAAATCGAAGACGTTAAGCGTATAGCGGGCGAGACCGACAAGCAAGCGGATGAATCCATCATGAGCGAAGTCCAGTCCTTGCGCGATCAGCTTTTTGCCATCAGCATGGCTAACGTCAACGATCCTACGTCGGGCGAATCCAATTACGAGAGTTATAACAACATAATACTCGACGAGCTTGCGGCGATACGCGATCAAATAAGCGTGTCCGATACCGCAAACGATATTGCGTCGGTCATGGACGAGCTCGACAGGCTCAAAGCGGCTATCGACAAGCGCGACGAAACCGTCGATGCCGTCGTAGAACGGGTCGCCAAGCTCAACAACAACGTTGCAAACGACAGGATAATGTCCGAGCTCGAAAGCTTGCGTACAGATATTTCCAATCAGCGCGATGCGGATATGGCTACGCTTAACTTCATGTCCGAGCTTGCGCACCTTGTAGAGCGGCAAAATCAATATCTGTCGCAAAACCAAGATTCGGGCGTCAAGATAAGCGACGAGATCGAAAGCCTTAAAGCCGAGATAGCGTCGTCCGATGCGGTCGCCGAAGAGGTCGCCAAGCTCCGCGAGCTTATGACCCAGTCCGGCAATGCGTCCGACAACGAAACGATTTTGTCCGAGCTTGCCAAGCTCCGCGAAGAGCTCAGTCAGGAAAAACCGAGCCGCGAGAACGATATAATACTCGATGCGATCGCGCGTTTGGGCGACGAGATAACCGTTTTGGCGGAACGCGAGAAAGTTCGCGATGTGGAATCTGACGCCGATCTTTCGGACTCGTTGTCCGCACTCAAAGATCAATTGAGCCAAATCGCTGATATAGTCGAGCCCGCGGAAAAACCCGCAACTTCTAAGCCTTCGAGTGGCGCAAAGCGCGGAAGAAAGCCCGCGTCTAAGTCGTCGAGCTCCAAGTCCGGCGCAAAATCATCCGGTTCCGCCGCCAAAAAGAAGTCTGCTACTTCCGGTTCTTCGAGCGGCGCAAAGCGCGGAAGAAAGCCCGCGCAAAAATCCGCATCGACACCGTCCTCGATAACAGAGCCTGTTACAACGATCATAGATATCGATTCGCGCATCAACGAACAGGTCGAAAGCCTTAACGGCGACGGCGACATGGCGCTCAATATTAACGATCTGGTAACGGGCGATGCGATGGATCTTGCGGATAAGCTCGCCAAACAGGTCGCCAACAAGCTCATAATGGAACAGCTCGTCGAACAGCTCGGCGACGGCGGAGTGAGCGAGGAACGCGTCGACGAAATACTGCGCGACATATTGCCGCAAGAGTTTACGACCATTGCGGAAACGGAAGCGTCAGACAAGGTCCGCAGACTTGCCAACAGGCTTGTTCTCGATAAGCTCAGAGCGCGGCTGAACGGCAGAAATTCGGACGATTGATATTAATATGTAATATAGATTTTTTAAAAGCCATCGTTTATACGGTGGCTTTTATATTAATTAATTTAACCACTGGCTATGCCAGTGGGCACCATAGAGCTTTAGCTAT
>CANDGE010000020.1 GCA_947384195.1 uncultured Clostridia bacterium | reverse complement strand
AGATTGACCTTAGTGACTGGAGTTCAGACGTGTGCTCTTCCGATCTGGTCGCTCGAACGCACTACGTTGACCGCGCCGTCGCCGTCGCAACCGATATATCGCTTAATGTCGAGCTTATACGGCTTGGTCACGAAAAACCCGTCGCGATCGGACAACAGCCGCACGACGGTGCTTTCGAGCGTATCCGACGATACGTCGACGGTCTCGAACTGCATTTGCCTGCCGAGCGAGCGCGCTATCGCGCGGTGTATGGACGGCGATAAAGTGTAAGAAATATCTTTGCCCAACAATGCCAATCTATCCAATGTCGGTCACCTCCTTGAAAAACTCGGGATAGCTCACCGCGACGCATTCCGCGTCTTTTATCGCCGCGCCGTTACCCGCGCACCCCGCGACAGCCGCCGCCATAGCTATGCGGTGATCGCCGCAAGGATCCACCGTGCCGAACGACAGCGGCTTGCCGCCGCATACGATCATGCCGTGCGGAGTTTCTGTTATATCCGCGCCGAGCGCGCGGAGCGCCGACACAGCGGCTTTTATCCTGTCGCACTCTTTGACGCGAAGCTCGTCCGCGCCGTCTATCACGCTTGTTCCGTCTATAAAGCACGCGAGCGCGCACAGCACGGGTATTTCGTCTATGACGCGCGCGACGTACGTTTTATCTATCATTATCGGTCGCAACGCGCGCCCGCCGCGCACGGTCACGTCGCAGATCGGTTCGGGTCCGCCGCGCCGCTCGACGAAAGAGATATCTGCGCCTATTCGTTCGAGCACGTCGAATATGCCCGTGCGCGTTTTGTTTGTCCCCACGTTTTGCAACGTGCATTCCCCGCCGATGCAAAGCGCCGCGCAAATGGGATACGCCGCGCTCGACACGTCGCCCGCCACGTCTATATCGCTTGAATATACAACGCTCCGCTCGACGACGACCGCATTGCCGTCCATCGAAATTTTTCCGTTCATTGCGGCGAGCAAATTTTCGGTATGATCGCGCGTAGCGACCGTTTCGCATACGCGCGTGCGCCCGTCTGCGTTGAGCCCCGCCAAAAGCAACGCGCTTTTTACCTGCGCCGACGGCACGGGCAAAACATAGTCTATTCCTTTTAGCGGCGCGCCCGTCACAGTCAAAGGCAATCTTCCGTCGGTATCCTTTATACACGCGCCCATTGCCGACAGCGGTTCGGTAACTCGCGACATCGGTCGACGCAAAAGCGACTCGTCGCCCGTCAGCTCGAACACGCCGTTAAGTCCCGACAAAAGTCCCGTAAGCAACCGCGCGACAGTCGCACTGTTGCCGCAATCGAGCTTGGCGCCGCGAAACGGCGCGCCCGTTATATAAGCCGTCGAACCGTCGAGCGTTATGCTCGCGCCCAAACGCCGCATACAATCGACGGCTGTCAGCACGTCGGCGCAAAGCGAAACATTGCGTACCGTCGTGCGCCCTACTGCATACGCGCCCAAAATAACGGCGCGTATCGAAACGCTTTTATCGGGCGGGCATACAAGCGTTCTATCGTATCCGTCGAGCTTGCGCACCGTTTTAACGCTCATTTTTAAGCTCCGCGACCGCGCGCTCGTAACGCGCGGAAAATTCGGCGCGATCGACGCGCACTTCGAGCACGTCGCCCGCCGCGACGGGCAACATCACGGTTATTTGACCGTCGACGTTCTTTTTGTCTTTCGACGCAAGCTCGCAAACGGGCTTTACGCTCGTTTTAGGCGGCGATGCGAAACGCCTGCACATGCCGATGATCGCAGAGTAAAAATCATCGTCTATCATGTCTTTAAACATGGCGCACTCAGTCATCATGCCCATCAAAACATATTCGCCGTGACCGGCCTTATATCCGTTGACGCTTTCGAGCGCGTGTCCGACGGTATGCCCTACATTGAGTATCTTGCGCACGCTGCTCTCTCTGAAATCGTCCGTCACGACGGTATTTTTTATAGCGATGCAGGCACGGACCGGCTCCGTCAAGCACGACGCGTCGCGTGCGCACAACGCGTCGAACCGCTCGCGCAACAGCCTGTACGAGTTGCGCGTCAGCAAACACGTTTTTATCAGTTCGCCGCAACCTCCGATATACTCGCGGTCGGGCAAAGTCTTTATAAATTCGAGCGACACGACCATATCGGTCGGCGCATGAAACGTTCCGACGAGATTTTTAACGCCGCGACGATCGACGGCTGTCTTTCCGCCCAAGCCCGAATCCACCATCGCAACGAGCGTCGTCGGCACGCTTATCCAACGTATCCCGCGCATATACAGCGACGCCGCCAATCCGGTTATGTCGCCCGTCACGCCGCCGCCGAGCGCGACGACGGTATCGTTGCGGCATAGTCCGCGCTCGTACATTCCGTCTATCACCGAAAACAGAGTTTCGGGCGACTTGCTTTTCTCGCCCGCATCGATAACGAACGCGCCGTCGCAAAGCGTACCGTAAAGCGCGGCGACGTTGCTATCGGTAACGACCATAGCCGAACGCGCGATCGCGGCGCGAACGCCGTCGAAACCGTTTTCTTCCAAAACGATATTCGTCATACCGCAGATGCCTTTTTGTTGTAACGCTCGACGGTTTCCGCCATCGTATCGCCGCCGAGCATTTCCGACAGCGCCTGCATGAGCGCGAGCGCGACCGCCGCTTCGCACACCACGCCGCCTGCGGGCACGGCGCATACGTCGCTGCGCTCGCTCGCCGCTTTCGCCGCTCTGCCGGTCGCTATATCGACAGTATTCAAACCGTTTTTAAGCGTAGGTATAGGCTTGAAGTGCGCGCGCACGACGATCGGCTCGCCGTTGGTCATGCCGCCTTCCACGCCGCCGGCACGGTTGGTATTGCGTTTAAAGCCGCGTTCCGACGGGAATATCTCGTCATGCACCGCCGAACCGTACAAACCCGCGCTCGACACCGCGTCGCCTATCTCGACGGCTTTTACGGACGGGATACAACCGACGGCGCGCATGATAAGCCCGTCGAGCCGTTTATCCGCACAAACGTAACTGCCTATCCCCGATTTACATCCGAGCACCAAGATCTCCGACACGCCGCCGAGCGTATCGTTGGAAAGCGCCGCCATGCGGATCTCGCCGACCATTTTTTCGCTCGCCGCTTTATCCAAACAGCGCACGCGGTCTGCATCGGCGCGCGCATTGATATCCGTAACGTCCGAGATCGGCGACGCCTTGGCAATGCCTATTGCAAGCGTATGGCTCGCAACGGATATGCCGAGCTCGCGAAGATACAGCTTTGCGACCGCGCCGAGCGCGACCGTCATTGCCGTCGACCGCGCAGACGCGCGCTCCGCAACGTTGCGAGCGTCGGTAAAGCCGTATTTGACCGCGCCCGAAAGATCGGCGTGACCGGGGCGCACCGCCGTTATTTTCCTGTCGTTTTCGGTCGCGTTCTCGCCTATCGTGCGCGACCAATTTTTATGATCGTCATTTATAATGAGCGCCGCGACGGGACTGCCTATCGTCTTGTGCGCACGTACGCCCGTCACGAATTCCGCAACGTCGTTTTCTATCTCCATGCGCGCGCCGCGACCGAGCCCGAGCATTCGCCTTTTAAGCTCGGCGTCGACAAACTCGCCGTCCACGGTAAGCCCTGCGGGAACGTTGCTCAATATCCCGACAAGCATTTTTCCGTGCGACTCTCCCGCCGTTACGTATTCGATAGCCATTGCAGTCCTCCGTTTACCGTTGTTGTCCCATCACGGTCATATTATACTACCCGAAGTCGACATTGTCAACACCGTTGCGACGCAAAAAAGCCCGACTGCGCGTCGAGCTTTTTTTAAAGTTATACCGAGAATACCATTCGCTTTGCGCTTACCAACGTCCGCCGCCACCGCCGCCGAATCCGCCGAACGAACCGCCACCGCCGCCGCGGTGCGACGATCCGCCCGAAAAGCTTCCGCTGTTGGCTTTCGGCGGAGTATACGTAAGAGTATTGCCTACCGAACGGCAAATCCTGCTTATAACAAACACGTCGAACAGCGTCACGTTGCGTCCGCGGTAGTATGCGGGCGGCTCGACGGTGATATCCTTGAACTTATCCGACCAAATATCGGACACGCCCAGAACGTTTGCGTAAGGCAAAATATTATAGTAATACTGCGGGTCTTCGGCGAGCAATGCTTCCAGCCGTTCCTTTTCGGCGTCGCGCAAAAAATCGCGAAAACCGATTATGTTATTGAGCTGTTCGTCGTAGAACTCCGTGCGCTTGGTCAGGAAGGGCGCTATCGCCGCAGAAGCGGCAAGAGTCACGGCAAACACCGCTTTCTCCACCCAACTCATAACGCTCGTCGGAATGGCGAACGTCGTACCGACGGCAGTCAGCACGGACACGACAAACAATGTCACGAGCAACATTCTGCGCTTTGATGTAGACAGTTTAAAGTAGTTGTGTACGAGCGCAATGCCGAACACGCCTGCGATCGCTACGGGAATGAGCGTTACCAAGCCCAACAGGTTAAAGCAGCCGAACGCGATCCTGAATGACGTTAAAACCGCAAAGCCCGCGCCGAACAACGCACACGCGACAAGCAAGCACATAGCGAGCGCGTTATATCCGCGCCTGTACAGCTTGCCCGAATATTCGCGTTCTACCGCCGCTCTTGTCGCCGACACCGTATTTGCGAACTTGCCTTTTAACGCCGACATTTCCACGCGCACCGCGCCGTCGACCTCGACGCCCTTTTCAAACAGTTTGTCGAACATGGTTTTTTCGTATGCGGTCACGGGATCGATAGGTTTGAGCTTTATCAGCGTAATTTCGCCGCCGTCTTCGTCTTGCTCGATAGCCAAATATCCTTTGCTTGCCCAATAGAAAATGAGCGACGTTACGTCCTCGTCCGAACAGGTATCGTCTATGAGCTTGCCCATTTGAACGGGCAACATGTGCCGCTTTTGACGGCGCATACCGTCTATGCGCGGCGGATAAAAATCGACCGTCGGCGTGAGCGGCTTGTCTCGCCCCGACAGCATCATAAGCGTTACCGTCGCGCCGAGCAATATCATGCCGACGACTATCGTCCATAAAGCCTGCGTATCGAACCGCCCTTTAAGCACGCCGTCGGGCATTTCGCCTTTTACTCGAACGCCCCTGAACGGAGCAAGCTCGTCCATTTTTACCGTCACAGTCTTTCCGTCGGCGCTTACCGCGATCTTATCGGCGGACACGTCGACGAGATCGTCGGCCGCGCCCGACCACACTGAAAGCCCGTCCGTCGCGGGCGCGACGGGATACGTAACGGTCACCGTCGCATTCTCGACGGGACTTTGCCAGCCGTAGCCTATGGCGTTGATGTCGAGCAAGTCGTCGCCGTCGGGATGCACAGGCGTTATGTAATCGTATACTATCGTGCACGACAAAGTATCGCCCTGCGCAAATACCCTGTGCGCGTCGCCGACGATAACGCGCACCAGCTTGAACCCGCTTTCGTGCTCTATCGAATACGGCAAGCTGTTATCGACGCCGCCGTACCTGTAATTTCCGCTCGCCGTGACGTTAAGGTCGCGCACGGACTCGCCCGAGTTGACGGGGATATCGACGTAAATACCGTGACTGCCGACGACGGTATATTCACCGTCTATATATTCGCCGTGCCCGTTATCCAAAAACTCCACGTTCATGCTTTGCGTGATCTTGCACGACCTGTCGTCGTTCCATTCGACGCGCACGTCCATGCTGTGAAAGACCATTCCGTAATCGGGTATCATGCTCGCGTACGGATCGCTCGGCATAAATACGTCGAGTCCCACTATTGCCAAAAAAAACATAACCGCCATAACTACCGCTACGACGATTATATAAGGAAATGCCTTGGATCTCATATTGCTTTAAAGCCGAGTTTTCGGCGCGTCGTCAAAACTGACCCTGGGCGCATTGCGCTCGGATATATCGTCAAGCTCGAAATACGACCTGCGTTCCAAGCCCATTCTGCCCGCAACTATGCTCGACGGAAACTTTTCGATCTTGTTATTGAGCAGCTTGATCTTGGCATTGTAATACTTGCGGCTTTGCGCTATTTCATGCTCTATCTGTTCGAGCTGCCGCGAAAGACCGTTGAACTGAGTGTCCGCTTTAAGCTGAGGATACGCTTCCTGCACGCGCGTCATCAATACTTTGAGCGAGCTCGCAAGCTCGCGCTCGGCTTCCGCACGCTTATCGGGAGTTGCCGACATGGCGTAGTTACGCGCTTGCGTCACGCGCGCAAGCGTTTCGGATTCGTGCTTGGCATAGCCCTTGCACGTTTCGACGAGATTGGGTATCAGGTCGTAACGCTTTTTCATGTGCACGTCCATCGCCGAGAACGCTTCCTCTGCGTCGTTACGCACGGAAATAAGTCCGTTCTTCGTGGCGAAATACCACCACAGCACCAAAATAAGCACCAGCGCCGCCGCACCTATTGCTATGCCGGCGATCGCGCCGCCCGATAATGATAAAAACGACATACGGTCCTCCGTACCGCGAACGCATTCTATTTACGCACATAGTCCGTCTACGCTCACGGTACAATACGATTTTATCATACACGCCGATAAAATGCAAGCGCTTTTATGAAATTGCGTTTAGCACGGCATTAAAATCAGATTAGATTTTATCATGACTGAGTTTGCGCTTCGTCGGCAAACACCGAATTGACCGCCGAATAGATCGTGTACGCTATCTTCTCCTGATAGCTTGCGGTGATCAACAGGCTTTCCTCTCCGACATTGGACAAAAACCCGCACTCGCACAATATGGACGGATACTTACTGCATTTGAGCATATAGTAATCGCCCACCGCCGCCGTGCGCGGCTTGGAATTGAGCACCTCGTTGAAATAGTTTTGCACCGTTCCCGCAAACCGCTCGCCCGTCGGCTCGGACGCGAAAAATACCTGCGCGCCCTTGACCGACGATATCGGATACGAATTGCAATGCACGCTTATCACGAGATCGGGCTCGGCGGATTCGAGCACGTTTTTGCGGGCGCGCATATCTTCGCGCTTGTTGTATTTTATCCCGCCGCATACCGCCGCGGAATCCGATCTCGTCATGACCACGTTATACCCGCCGCTCTGAAAATATTTCATCAGATACTTGGATATGGACAGGTTTATATCGCTTTCCTTTGTGCCCGTCGATATGCCCGTAACGCCGCCGTCCGCGCCGCCGTGTCCCGCATCGATAACTACGGTTATGCCCGTAACGTCGCGCGATGCGGCGGCAATGACCGAAGCCGCCGTCGCCGTTGCCGCAATAACGGCAAGCACTATCGACAGCACGATCACGATTGATTTTTTGCTAACGGTTATAAACGCCATAAAACCACCTTTTTCGACCGAATACGCACGTTATACACAGCTTTGCACACAGTAATTGTGCATAACTTTGTGCACAAGTGCATAACTTTATACTTTGCCGTATTAATTTTTACGAAACTCAGTGCGACGAATACAGCTTGATCTTGCCGCTGAGCCACGAATCAAACAGCTCGGCAAGACTGCGCTTGGACGATCTTTCCATCGCGCCTATAAGATCCTGCGGCTCTGCGATCTTGTATTTGTTATCGGACGCGTAGCGTTTGAGCCCCGCTTCAAACGCCGCACTGCCTACCGTATTGCGGATATCGTCGAGCATGAGCGCGCCCTTGACGTACGTCATGTACGAATATTCGATCTCACCGTCGTACCCGCCGAGCGGACGGTCCATGGACGTATCGCCGAGCCCGTTGTTTTTGAACGTTTCGCAATACAGCATGTATGCCGACAGCGCGTCGGCGCGCTTGGCTGATAACGTGTAGTTATAGCCTTCCGCTTTTTCGTAGAACATCATCGTCGAATATTCCGCAAGCGCTTCGTCCAACCACGCATACTTGACCTCGTCGTTGCCGACCAAGCCGTACCACCATTGGTGAGCCGTTTCGTGCACTATCACGTCGCGCGCCACGTCGCCCGACACCGCGTCGGATATCATGGAAAGGCACGGATATTCCATTCCGCCCTGCAAAAATCCCGTCTGAACGACCGAATACTCGGTATACGGATACGCGCCGAAAATTTCGCCGAATATGCTCATGGAATCGATAGCCGCTTTGAGCGAGCCTTCGGGATCGCTGTCGATGTAGTAATAATAATTGACTATCGTCGAACCCGCGAGCCCGCTAATTTTTCGGTACTTGCCGACGACCGCCGCAAAATCGCGTACGTCATGCGCCTGCAACTCGTACGTCACCGTGTTTTCGCCGTCGGTCTTGTTTTTGACTACGCCCGTCGCCGCGCACTCGTATTCCGCGGGCACAGTGAGCGTCACGTCGTAATCGGCGCACTCGCTGAAAAACGGATCGCCTATCGAATAGTACGGATCGGCGACAAACGCGCCGTCGCGGTATACGCAAGCTATCGGATAGAAGTTGGCGAGATTGACGGACTTATCTGTATATCCGAGCCTATGCCGTACCTTAGGCAATTTAAAGGTATATTCTATCGTTACCGATACTTTATCGGTAGGCTCGAGCGAGCTTTCCAACGCGACGGTCAAAACGTTGCTGTCGACGCCCGCTATAACGACGTCGACGGACTTACCGTCGACCGTGACCGAAGTGACGTCGAGCACGCCGTAGCTTCGACCGTCGGGATACGCTTCGGTGATGCGATTGGACGGAACGGGCGAATACTGCGCGCCGTCGCGGTACGCATTGGGATAAAGGTTGAACCACAGCTCGCCGAGCGGAACGTCGTTGTTGTTGACGTAATCGCAAGTGACCGACGCCGTAAGCACGTTGTCGGTCGACAGCGTAGCCGAGATCGTGTACTTGCTCGACTCGACGTCTTGCGGCGCGGAACACGCGCACGCCGTAAGCGCGACGGCAAAAGCGAACAACAAAACAATGAGTTTTTTGCGCATATAATAACTCCTTTCACCCGCCGTCGAAATTTTATCGGCGGGTCTTACTCGGTTATTGATATGTCGCTAATATGCGCGATATGACTTAAAACCGCGCAATTCGTCAAAGCGAACTGCGCGGCGCATTATAAACGATCGGTATTGCGTATCGCGCGATACTCGAAAGACACGGAGATCCATTCGACGCAACGACCCGATTTCGATCGCAAGCCGCGACCGAAAAAATGTCTTATGCCGTCACTTGCCCACTATCGGCACGGGCGGAGCGTACGTGCGTTTGAGCGCGTCCAAACGCTGTTTGCGACGCAGTGCTATATCTATCATGCGCTCTATTAGCCGAGAAAACTCTATACTGCTTTTGAACAAGCCGTTGGCGAGCGAACCGGGGATGGTGTTTATCTCGTTCACGTAAATATCGTCGCCTTTGACCATAAAATCGATACGCGCTACGCCGCTGCACCCGACGGCGCGAAACGCGCGCTCGGCAAGCTCTTGTATTATCTCGTTCTTTTCGGCGCCGATCTCGGCGGGGATCTTATGCTTGGTAGATTTCACGTCGCCCGCATACTTATCGGTAAACGTCAAAAACTCCTTCCACCCGACCGGCTGTTCGGTATCCGATACGGCGAATCGCCCCTCGTCGCGATCGCCGAGCACGGCGCAGTTTACCTCGATAAAATCGGTCAAAGCCTTTTCGACAATGACGGTATCGTCCCACTCGAACGCTATGCGGAGCGCGGTAAAAAGCTCGGTATTGTCGTTAGCCATGGAAATGCCGATCGAACTGCCGAGATTGCACGGCTTGACTATCACGGGATAACCGAGCTCGTTGACGCGCTTGATAACTACCGCCGCGTCCGCAGTATACTGCGAACGCAAAACGGGCGTATACGGCAACACGTTCAAACCGTCGCGCTCGAATACGGCTTTGGAACGCAGTTTGTTCATGCCTATGGCGGACGCTTCCACGCCGCTTCCCGTATACGGTATACCGCACATCTCCAAAAGCCCTTGCAACGTCCCGTCCTCGCCGAACATTCCGTGCATACACAAAACGGCAACGTCTATATCGCACAGCCGTTTGTTTTTGACGTAAAGCGCGCGCTCGCTCGGTCGAATATGTACTCGCTTACCGTCGAACTTCATGTTCTTGACGGCGTTGACGCTTTCAAAGTTTTTGGCGGGCGCCGCCCACCATGCCCCGTTCTCGTCGATATAAACTCCGACGCTTTTGCGGGTACATGCGGACATAGCCTGTAAGCCAGTGATGATACTTATATCGTGCTCGCACGATCTGCCACCGAAAAATACAGCAATCATACTTTTTGTATATGATTGCCGTTCGACTTGTGTGAGTCGATATTTAGCCTACGGGCATATTTACCCGTATGCTAATATATTACAGCGACGGTATGAAATAGAACGAAAACGTTAAAATTGCTATGATGAGCAGGTATACCGAGAACCACTTGAAGTTGGCTTTGGCTATCAGTTTGAGCATTACGCGCACCGCGATATACCCCGACGCAAACGCCGACGCCGCGCCGATGAAAATGCTGAACCAATCGATATCCGCGAGCGCGCCCGCCTGCGCGACGTCTATTACGCTGAGCAACAGCGAACCGAGTATCACGGGAACGCTCATCAAAAACGAAAAAGTCGCCACCTGCTTGGTATCCGTGCCCGCGACCGTGCCGCCGAATATTGTCGAGCCCGAACGCGACACGCCGGGAAAGACCCCCACGCCCTGCATAACGCCCATCGCTATCGCCCCGCCCCAAGACAAGTCCTTCGGCTTGCGATTGCGCTTTGCTACGAGCTCGCTCACAAGCATGATGACTGCGGTGAACAAGAAGAAAAAGCACAGATACGTCGCCGTGGAAAAATATTGTTCGATATAGTCTTTAAACGCGAACCCCACTACAACGGCGGGGATAGTAGCGACTATGAGCATAGCCAATTTTTTGAACGGTTTTTTAAACAGTTCGAGTATGGGCTTATACAAAACGATGACGACAGCTACGAGCGTACCGACGTGCACCGTTATATCGAACATCAAATTGAACTGCGCATTGGCAAAGTTGTTCAGTCCCATCAGCTCGCGAACGAGTATCAAATGACCGCTCGACGATACGGGCAAAAACTCGGTCAAGCCCTGAACAAGCCCCAAGATCATAGCTTGCCACCAAAACATAAATATAAGCCTCCCGACCGTCTATCTATATTACCGAAAAATACGATTTATTCATTGCGCGAGCATCGGCGTCGACGCTCCCGAGCCTTCCGCGGCGGCGGTTTCCGCCGACATTTGAGCTTCCGCGGCGGCGGCGCGCATACTCGATTCGCGCTCCTTTATCGCCTGTTCGCGCGCGGCGCGCGGCACGATCTCGAACACCTTTTGCTCGACAGCCGCTTCGTTTTCGCTTTCGGCAAGCTTGAACAACTGTTTTAGATCGCGGTCGAATTTTTCTTTGTCTATGGCTTCGAGCTTTGTAACGAATATCCCCTCGTGCAACGTTTTGTCGACTTTTTCCTGATCGTATCTGAGTTCTTCAAACAGTTTTTCGCCGGGACGCAGACCGGATATAACGATCTGAATATCCTTATTGGGCACATATCCGTTAAGACGTATGAGATTGCAAGCGAGATCGTAAATGTAAACGGGCTCGCCCATATCGAGCACGAACACCTCGCCGTTTTTGGCGAGCGCGCCCGTTTGAAGCACGAGCCGCACGGCCTCCGGTATGGTCATGAAATACCGTTTGATGTTGCGGTCGGTGACAGTCACGGGTCCGCCTTCGCGTATTTGCTTTAAAAACGTGGGTATGACCGAGCCCGACGAGCCCAAAACGTTACCGAACCTTACAGCCGCCATCTGCATTTCCGAACCGTCGGCACGCGTTTGAACAAGCATTTCCGCAAGCCGTTTGCTCGCGCCCATAACGTTGGCGGGATTGACCGCCTTGTCCGTCGAAATGAGCACGAACCGCTTGACGCCCGCCTTTTTGCATCGATCTATGACGTTGCGCGTACCCATTACGTTATTCTTGACCGCTTCCGTCGGCGCGATCTCCATCATCGGAACGTGCTTGTACGCCGCCGCATGGAAAACGGCTTCGGGCTTGTACTTGTCGAGCGCCCACGCCAGCTTGTCCGTTTCGCGCACCGTGCCGATAACGAGCGAGTACCGCGACGTATCGTATGTCTTGCGGAATTCCTGATCTATATTGAACATCCCGTTTTCGTGCTGATCGAATATGACGAGATGCTTACAGCCGAATTTAAGCGCCTGTCGACACAGCTCCGAACCTATCGAACCCGCGCCGCCCGTCACCATGACGACCTTGTCCTTGACCGATGCGTCGACAAGCTCCTGACGCACCTTGAACTCGTCCCTGCCCAGCAACGATTCTATATTGATATCGCGCAATGCGAGCGCAGACTTTGCCGCACTCTGCGCATCGCTTATGGGCGGAAGCATTTTTATGGGCAACTTGAACTTGGCGAAACGCTCGTAAATCCCGTTCAATTGAGATTTGGTAAGATCGGTTATCGCTATGACAAACATGTCGGGCTCATACTGCGCGACTATTTTCTCTATATCGTCAAGCCCGCCCGCTACGGGATTGCCGCCTATAAACATGCCGTGCTTGTCCGGATCGTCGTCGATAAATGCGACGGGCAAATATCCTTCGGCGGGATTGTTTATGAACCTGTTGTTGAGCACCGATCCGATATTGCCCGCGCCGTAAATAACGGTACGTATCCTATCGCCGTCCGCATCGTCGGCTTTTCCGCCGCGCCTGACATGCTTGAAGTAGCCTATAAGCATGTTGAAAAAGCGCGTCGTCGCGGTGAGCACGAGCGCGAGCACATGATACAGCGCGATCTGCGTGCCCCACAGCTCGACGTTGAACGACGCTATGAGTATGATCTTGACTATACACATAAACGCGAACGACACGACGTACGCGCCTACGAATTTGATAAATTCTATGCGCCCCGCAAACTTCCACACAACGTTGTAGCAGTTGAACAGCGCGAGCATACATACGGGCATCGTCACCATGATGATCATGATGGGTATCTCGAAGTTGAGATAATTGAGCGGATAATCTACTTCCTTGAACATGGCGAACCGCGTCGCCCAAAACGCGCCCATGCAAAACAAAATATCCAAAACGAACATCAGTATAACGCCGCGGTACCGCAACGTTATCTCCCGCATATGCGCAATAGGCTTCTGCTCGGTTTTATCTCTCTTTTTCTTTTTATCGGGATTTTTCTGTTGTTCTGCCATTTTTCCTCGTACGGACGCTTGTCCGTGCCTATGATATCACAAGCGAATATTATTGTCAATAACTTGCGCGTAAATAACCGCGCCGAACGTTTCAACGCTTGCGGGTATTGATATACTTTTTGAATACCGCCAGCGTTTCGTCTATCTTGCGCGGGTCCTCGCATTCGCACATGACGCGCACCTTGGGCTCTGTACCCGACATGCGCACTATAAGCCTGCCTATGCCGGCGAGCCGCGCGGTGTATTCTTCGATCAGCCCGATCATCTCCTTATCGTACATTATCGACTGATCGGCGTATTCCGCTATCGCCTTTTGCGGGAACAGATTGAGCTCCGTAAACTCGCCTATCTTGCCGTTTTTATACAAAGTTTTGGTAAGGAACATGCTCGACATTATGCCGTCGCCTGTCGTCGCCTGCGGATAAACTATATAGTGCCCGCTTTGCTCGCCGCCCAGATTATATCCCTTTTTGAACATCAGATCGCAAATATACTTATCGCCGACGGGCGTACGAACAAGTCGTCTGCCGTCTTTTTCCAGCCGACGCTCGAGCGCGGTGTTGGTAAGTATGGTGCCGACGACGACGTTATCTTTCAACGTCATTTCCCTGCCGATATTGTAAAGCACCGAATCGCCGTCCATTATACGCCCGTCAAACACGAACGCCAATCTGTCGGCGTCGCCGTCGTACGAAAAACCGAGCTTGTATTCGGTGCCGACCATGGAGTGCAACACGTAATCGGGATGAAGCGCGCCGCACCCGCAGTTTATCTTTTCTCCGCGAAGTTTGAAGTTTTCTATCTCGACCGTCGCGCCCAAACGCTCGAACGCCTGTTTTGCCACGGTGGACGCCGCGCCGTAACCGCAATCGAGCCAAACCTTTGCTCCCGTCATATCGTAGTCGACGGTTTCCACCAAATAATCGACGTACTGTTTTTGAGCGTCGTCGACGGCGCGCACCGACCCGACCGAACGCATTTCGGACGGATTGTCGATATAGTATTCGATACTGCCTTCCTGTTCCTCGCTGAGTTTTACGCCGTTACCGTCGAATATCTTGATGCCGTTATATTCGGGCGGATTGTGCGACGCAGAGATCACTATGCCGCAGAGCGCCTTCTGCTTGATTGCCATGCGCGCGATGGCAGGCGTCGGCAATATGCCCACGGTCAACACGTCAGCGCCGCCGCGCGTCAAGCCTTCGACGAGCGCCGCTTCTATCTCGGGTCCCGATACGCGCGTATCGCGCCCCACAACGACTTCGCCTTTGCCAAAGTAAGCGACTACCGCAAGCCCCACCTTGTATGCCAAAGCGGCGTCGAGATTGTCCCCGTACTTGCCTCTGATTCCGTCGGTCCCGAAATATTTACCCATAATTTGTATGCTCCTCCGATAGGCAGGCAAAAATAATGATCGTTATATTTTTTCGGATACCGCGACAGCTCGTCGAAAGCCGAAGATATCCGTCGTATTTTATATATGAACGACCGCTCGATAATGCGACCGTATAAAAATTATAATACATTTTCGACACATTGTCAATGATTACCAAAAAATATTTTGAATTTTGTCGCAAAAATGCCCGAAACATCGGGTCAAAATCGTTTTGCCGCTACTTTTGCGAATAAATTGTTGACATAATCACCGTTTATTGCTTATAATATATCGGTATGGATGCCATAGTACAGAATATAGGCGACGCCATGAGCAATGCGCTCGGCGCGCCGCTCGCAGTGATGCTGCTGTCGATGATACCGATAGCGGAAGCGAGATTCGCCATACCGTTCGGGATAGGCATGGGGCTCGATCCCGCCCAAGCCTTCGGTTACGCGCTGTTGGGCTCGTCGCTCATCGCGCCGATACTCATACTCACGTTCATTCCGATAATAAACGCGCTTTCGCGCACCAAGCTGTTTTCCAAGATAGGAAAATTTCTGTACGACAAGTTTGAAAAAAAATCTCGGTCGTTAAAGAACGACATTGCGGAAGACGCATCGCCGTCGGCGCAAAAAAAGCGGCTCGTCACCAAGTCCGATCTCAAAAAGATCGGCGGCACGGCGCTTTTCGTGGCTATCCCTCTCCCGCTCACGGGCGTGTGGACGGGCAGTGCGGTCGCTTCTATACTTAAAATAGGCTTTGTCAAATCGCTTATCGGCGTCATCGTCGGCAACGTAGTTGCGTGCGGCATAATAACGCTCATAAGTTATTTGTTCAAGGACTACGTCAACTGGATCACGCTCGCATTTTTCGCGATCGCAGTCGTCGTAGTCATAGTTTTGACGGTAAAGCTCATCATCTACAAGCCGACGGACACAAACGGCGACAACGGCGACGGTTCTTCCGTAAAGGAGTAAGGCGTATGTGCGGAATAATAGGTTATGCGGGCGGCAAGCAAGCCGCGCCCGTCATTTTAAAGGGGCTCGAACGCTTGGAGTACCGCGGTTACGATTCGAGCGGTATCGCGGTTATCGACGGCGAACGCATCGACGTTATCAAAACGTGCGGCAAAATAAAAGCGCTGTACGCCAAAACCGACTGCGGCGCAAAGCCTAACGGCACGGTGGGCATAGGCCATACGCGTTGGGCTACGCACGGCGTGCCGAGCGACGTCAATTCTCACCCGCACACTTCGCAGGACGGCAGATTTTCGATCGTGCATAACGGCATAATCGAAAACTTTGCGGAGCTCAAAGCCGAGCTCACGGCGCACGGGATAAAGTTCGCCGGCGATACGGACAGCGAAGTGATAGCCCAACTCATGCAATATTTGTACGACGGCGACGTGCTCGGCACGCTCCGCCTTGTAACCGAACGACTTATCGGGTCGTATGCGATCGGCATGATCTGCACCGAAACGCCCGACGTCGTTTATGCTGTGCGCAAGGACAATCCGCTCGTAATAGGACTCGGCAAAAACGAGAACTTTATCGCGTCGGACATCGCCGCCGCGCTCGAATACACGCACGACTTCGTTCAGCTCGGCGAGAGCGAGTTCGCCAAACTCACCGCGCACGCCGTCACGTTTTACGACGTCAACGGCACGCCCGTCGAAAAAACGCCGTACCGCGTCGATTGGGATATTTCGCAAGCGGAAAAAAGCGGCTATCCGCACTTCATGCTCAAAGAGATATACGAACAGCCCCGAGCGCTCACCGAGACGGTGCGCCCGCGCATACGCGGAAACGAGATCACGCTCGACAGGATAGCGCTCGACGCAAAAAACGCCAACACGTTCGATAAGATAGACATAATCGGGTGCGGCTCGGCTTACCATGCGGGCATTGTCGGAAAAGCGTTTATGGAAAAGTACTGCCGCATACGCGTAAACTGTATGCTCGCCAGCGAGTACATATACTCCGACCCCATCACCGACAACCGCACGCTCACGATCATAATCAGTCAAAGCGGCGAAACGGCGGATACTCTCGCCGCCCTTCGACTTGCGAAAAAGCTCGGCTCGCATACCGTCGCGATAGTCAACGTTATGGAAAGCGCCATAGCGCGCGAAGCGGACGATGTTTTATACACGCACGCGGGACCCGAGATCGCCGTAGCGACGACCAAGGGCTATACCACGCAGGTAGCCGCACTGTACCTTATCGGGTTGAAGATCGCCAAGATAAAGCACACCGTTTCGGACGCGCGCTACAACGAGCTCCTGTCCGAAATAGAAAAATTGCCGAACAAAGTACAAACCATACTCGACGATATATCGCAGATAAAGGACTATGCCGAAAAGTACGCCGAACACAAATGCGTATTCTTTATCGGACGCGGCACGGACTACGCCGCATCGCTCGAAGGCGCGCTCAAACTCAAAGAAATATCGTATATACATGCCGAAGCTTACGCCGCCGGCGAGCTGAAACACGGCACTATATCGCTGATCGAAAAAGGCACGATCACGCTCGCGCTCGTAACGCAAAGCGCGCTTCAACCGAAAATGCTTTCAAACATAAAAGCCGTGCAATCGCGCGAGGGTACCGTGCTTTGCGTCGCCACGCCCAAAACGAAAGACGTCGGCAGCGACGCGGACGGCTTGCTCGTGATACCCGACGGCGACGACGACGTCACCCCCGTTCTCACCGCAGTCGTGTTGCAGATATTCGCTTACTACGTCGCGGCAAAGCGCGGTTGCGACATCGACAAACCGCGCAATCTCGCAAAGTCGGTAACGGTGGAATAATTCGCATTGCACTGCGGCAAAACACATCGTTCCGCGCCGTCGAAATCGACCGCGATCCGACGTTCCGACTTCCCGATATTCAACTGTTTGGTCTAAGCCATGAAAAAATACATAACGATATTATGCGACGGTATGGCAGACCGCGACGACTTTCGCGGTCTTACGCCGATGGACGAAGCACGTAAACCGACTATGGACGCGCTGTGTAAGCTCGGCACGACAGGCATGGTAAAAACCGTTCCCGACGGCATGAAACCGGGATCGGACGTTTGCAATCTCGCCGCGCTCGGTTACGATCCGCAAGCGTGTTATACGGGCAGATCGCCGCTCGAAGCGTTATCCATGGGCATTCCGCTCGGCAACGACGACGTCGCCTATCGCGTCAATCTCGTCACGCTGTCCGATGCGGACAAGCTCGACGATCGGATCATGCTCGATTATTCCGCGGGCGAAATTTCTTCGGCGGAATCCGCCGCGCTAATAGACGCGCTCGCACCGCTGTTCGCGCGGCACGGCGTCGAATTACATGCGGGCATAAGCTACCGTCACGCCGCGATCATACGCGGTATAGGCAACACGCACACAACGCTCACCCCGCCTCACGACATTACCGACAAGCGATTGCGCGGATATCTCCCCGACGGCAAGCTCGGGCAAAAATTCACCGAACTGATACTGAGCTCGATAGACGCGCTCAAAGACCATGCAATAAACAAGGCGCGACGCGCGGCGGGCAAAAACCCCGCCGTATCCGTTTGGTTTTGGGGCGAAGGGACTAAGCCCGCGCTCGAAAAATTTTCGGATAAATTCGGAAAGACCGCATCCGTCATATCTGCGGTCGATCTCGTAAAAGGCATAGGCATAGCGGGCGGAATGACCGTTATCGATATACCGACCGCGACGGGCACCGTAGACACCGACTATAAAGCAAAGACCGCCGCGGCGCTCGACGCGTTGCGTTCGCACGATTTTTGTTTCGTTCACCTGGAAGGACCCGACGAGTGCGGGCATCAGGGCGACAGGCACGGCAAGATAACGGCGATAGAGCGTATCGACGCGCAAATCGTCAAACCGATAGTCGCCGAACTCGAAAAAAGCGGCTCGCCGTTCGCGATCTGCGTCATGCCCGATCATGCAACGCCGCTTTCGGCGCGCACTCATACGAGCGAGCCCGTGCCGTTTATGATATACGACAGCGAGCGCCCGAAAAACGGCGGCACGGCATTTTCCGAAAAGCTTGCCGCATCGACGGGATCGACCGTCGAACACGGCTGCGATGTGATAAAAATGCTGTTTGCCGACTAATCGGCCACAATGCCGTCGCCCACCGTTTTATAAAACCGAACGCCGCCGCCCGCGGCGTTTTCCGTTTGGATATCGGATAGCGCAAGACAGTATTTAAGCCGTTCCGCCGCGCCCGTCGCTCCGTCGTATATCTTTACGTCGCCGTCGTAAAACTCGTTTATAATGTCCTTTATGTAAGTGTAATGCGAACAGCCGAGCACTACGCTCTCGGCGTCGCGGTACGGTTCGAGTATATCGAACACGTGCCGTCCGACCTTGGATATATCGCCTATATTGTCCTCTATGAGCTTAGCGAGCTCGGGACGCGCTATCGGTATGATGCGCCCGTCGCACGTTTCCAAAAGTCGCGCGAGCTTGTCGGATGCGTACGTGGCCTGCGTAACGAGCGCGACGGCATACCCGTTTTTGCCGAGCTCGCGAAAGCACGGCTTAACAGACGGTTCCAGCCCAACCACGACGCGCGTGCCGTACAGCGCGCGGATATCGTCTATCGCCGTCACCGTAGCCGTATTGCACGCGACGACCAACGCTTTGCAATTCATTGCAAACAATGCGTTCGCACACGCGCACGCCGCACGCTTTATGTCGCTCGGCGGCTTACTGCCGTACGGCATGTTTGCCGTATCGGCAAGATAGATAAACTTTTCGTTCGGCATCAGCCGCACGCACTCGGCGAGCACGTTGAGCCCGCCTACCCCGCTGTCGAATACTCCTATAGGATCGTTTCGCATAGATTTGTATTTATGCGTCCGATGCGGAAAGTGTGCAAGCGGCGGGCGGTTTGGCTTACGCAAATACGCCGTTGACGGCGTTTGCTATTATCTTGGCGCAATCTTCCACGAGAATATCCACGTCCTTAGGCGTGACTATCATATCATGCCCGTTGCACTCGCCCGCCGAGCAATATTCGCGCGCGATCGTCGACGAATACACCACGAGCGGCACGCCGACCGACACGACGGGTATGCCGAGCGACCGCGCGTCCAGTCTGCGCCTGTGATTATCCACGCCGCTCCCCGGCGTTATACCGCTGTCGGTGACCTGAAAAGCCGACGCTATCCGCTCGGTAGCCGCCGCAGTCAACGCATCCACGACTATAACGACATCGGGCTTTATCCGCTCGGTAACGGCGCAAATTATATCGTAGCTCTCTATGCCCGTCATGCCGAGCACGTTGGGCGCGAGCGCACAAATATATTTGTCGGGACTTACGTGACGGTTGACTGACAGCCGCTTAAACACCCTGTCGCCGAGCGCGTCCGCAGTAAGATCGGGATTGCCGAGCCCCGCCACGAACACCTTGTCGTAGCCGTCGCAATAGCTCGATATGCACGCGCCGAGCGCGTTAGACACGCGGTCGTATTCTGCGGAGTTTCCCGCAAGCACGACGGACGTTTCGAGCGTAGCGTACTTTCCGCACGGTTTACCCAGTTTTTCGGACATTGCGGCATCCACTTCGATCTCGTAATAACGCACGAGCCCGTCGTCCGTTTTGTGAGAATGCTTATAAAACTCCACCGCCATGTCGGTATTCACGATCGAATTTCTCATAAAAATATTGTTTGTAAAAGAAAAAAATTTAAACGTGTGACGACAAACAGTTGCATATTTCATTTTTGTATGATATAATCTTATGGCAAAAAGAAATAATGCGACAAAAGGAGTTACATTGTGCCTAACATCAAATCCGCAAAAAAGCGCGTACTGATCACAAAAAAGAAAAACGCCAGAAACCGCGCAGACCGTTCCAAAGTCAACAACGCGATCAAAGCGTTCAACAGAGCTATCGATTCGGCTAACATCGAAGAAGCCGAGCGTTTGCTCCCTATTACCATGTCGATCATCGATAAAGGCGTCACTGCGGGCATACTGCATAAAAACGCCGCCGCCAACAAAAAGTCGGCGCTCGCCAAACGTTTGAGCGACATCAAGAGCGGCAAAGTCACCGTCGTCGTCAAAAAGGACAACAAGACCATCGCCGCCGAAAAAGCTCGCGCCGCCAAGGAAGCGCGCGAAGCCGCTCGTGCCGAATTCCGCGCCAAACAGCTCGAAAAAGAAGCGGAAAAAGCCGACCAGAAAAAGAAAAAGACCGCCAAAGGCAAAACTGCGGAGGAAGCTCCCGCGGAAGAAAAACCCAAGGCGAAAAAGACCAAAAAAGCCGACGCTGCGGAAGCTACGGAAGAAAAACCCAAAAAATCGACCAAGAAAAAAGCGGAACCCGCCGAAGCTCCTGCGGAAGAGCCCAAAGCCGAGTAATTCCCCTTTCAACGTCATATACAAACAGCGCATCGAATATCGACGCGCTGTTTTTGTTTATTGATATCGAATTGCGGCTTTACCGCCGTCGGCATACGATCGAACGACAGATCCGTCCGCGACCGCACCGCCCTTTCGGGCGATAGTCGTGCGACGCCCGTAAACGTCAGTCATCGTCTATGATTATGCCCAGCTCGCGCATTATGTCTTTAAGGTCGTCCTTGGGATGCAACGCCTCGGCAATGGAAAAACCAGCGGGCGAACGGTCGGCATAATCGTCGCGCTTGGCGGCGTCCGCACTGCTCGCTTCTTCGGCAAGACCGAGTTCGTCGTTCTCTTCTTCGAGCGATGCCATAAGCCTGTCGCGCTCGGTGCGGTACTGCTCGTCTATATCGCCCGCACGGTCGAGCACTTCGGCTATCTTGCCGTTTACCTTGCTTGCCGCGACGAGCTCGTCGTCGAGCGGATACTTTTCGATGATCTTATTGAAATAGCCTATCCACTTGTTGTGAAAGCTTTTTAACTGCGCTATTTCCTGATTGTACTTTATCAGCGAAACACGCTCGATATCGTCCGCCTTTTTGAGCGCGGCGGTTATCGCTTTATATACTGTGTTTTTCTGTCCTTCAAACTCGGCAATCTTTTTTTCGGCGGCGCGCAAGCTCGTGCGTAATTCGTCGATACGGTCGCGCTGACGCAAAAGCATTTGCTCACACTCCCGCTTGATCGCTTCCGAATAAGCGTCGATATCGGCTTGTGTGTAAATTTTCTTTTTGTCGTCCATACCCACCTGCGGAAAATTTTTTTATTTGCTTTTGTGTTTCTTTAAAATGCTTTGTTTCAGTTCGTATAACTTATCCGAAATATTGACTTTGTAAATATGCGGATTGTCTATGCGCTTGTACTCGTCCCAAAACTTGGACTTTTCGGTTTTGGCAAATTCCACTATCTCGCCGAGCGTCGGTTTATCGTATACATTTTGCCCGTTAACGAATATCTTATGCAACATGCACCGCACGTCGTAGTCTTGAAGCGTGGTCGTTTTCCATCGCTCCGTTTCGTGCGTGAGCACAAGCGGTTTACCGATCTTTTCGTCCTTCAACGCGATAAGGTCGGCAATAGCCATGCCGGATGCTTTATCGTATAGCCTGTACAGCGTCTTAAACCCGGGATTGGTCACCTTTACTATCGAATCGGATATTTTCATGCGCGGCATCAGCTTACCGTTTTGCTCGATAGCAGACAGCTTGTACACGCCGCCGAGCGACGGACTGTCCTCGCTCGTGATGAGCTTAGTCCCGACCCCGTACACGTCTATCATTGCGCCCTGATTGTTGAGCGATTCCAGCAAATACTCGTCGATATCTCCCGACGCAAACACGACCGCATCGGCAAATCCCGCATCGTCCAGCATTTTTCGCGCAAGCTTGCTCAAATACGCAAGATCGCCGCTGTCCAACCGTACGCCCATAGGCTTGTGACCTTTGGCTTTTATCTCGTTAAAGACCGTTATGGCGTTCTTTATGCCCTGAACCGTGTCGTAAGTATCTACGAGCAACAGACATGTATCGGGATACACTTCGGCAAAAGCGCGAAACGCGTCGAGCTCGCTGTCGAAGCTCATGACCCAGCTGTGCGAGTGCGTGCCCTTGACGGGGATATCGAACATCTGCCCCGTAAGCACATTGCTCGTGCCGTTGCATCCGCCTATAACGGCGGCGCGCGCGCCGTATATTCCCGCATCGGGACCTTGCGCACGACGCAATCCGAATTCGACGACGCTCTTACCGCGCGCCGCATCGACTATGCGCGCCGACTTGGTTGCGATCAAAGTTTGGTGACTGACGATATTGAGCAATGCGGTTTCGATAAGCTGAGCCTCGATAAGCGGCGCTTTGACGACGACGATAGGCTCCTGCGGATACACTACGTCGCCTTCGCGCACCGAATACATCTCGCCTGTAAACTTAAAGTTTTTCAGATAGTCCAAAAAACCGTCGCAAAATATCCCGAGCGACCGCAGATATTCTATATCGTCGCTCGAAAAATGCAGGTTTTCGATATAATCGATCGCTTGTTCGAGCCCCGCGAACACGGCGTAGTTCATGGTATCTTTCTGTCTGAAAAACACGTCGAATACCGCCGTTTGCTCGGCTTTGCCTTCCGTAAAATAACCGTTCATCATCGTAAGCTGATAAAGATCGGTCATCATTGTAAGATTACGCATTATCGGTCTTATCCTTTTTCAAATACACTTCGACGGCGACGGCTATCACGGATAGTCCGCCGAACGCCGCAACGAGCCCGCCTGCAAGTCCCCAACCGCACACGCCCGACGACGCGAGCGAAAACAGCGCGGCAAGCACGCCGAAAAATACAATACCTTTTATCTGCGGGAACTTGGCTTCCGCAAACACTATCGAAAACACACAGCCGATGCCAGGCGCGGCGATGTATATGGGAAACAAATTCCCGTACCCCGCCGAAGTCGTCACGTCGAGCAACGACGTCAGTCCGCAAGCTATAACGACGCCCGCAAGCCACATGGAAAGCGCGTTTTTAGCGATAACGGCGCTGAACAGCACCGCAAACCCGAACGCGAAAAGCACCGTCGGCGCGGCGATATCCCTTACCGATGCGCGGATGACATCCGCGCCCGCCAATGCCAAAACGACACCCGCCGCAACGAGCAAAACGCCCATAACGACGTTGCAAACGCATTTTTGCTTTTTTGTAAGCGGCAATACCGCGTCAGTCGTCCCACTTGTCTTCATAATCGTCCTCCGACGCATTGACCGATTGCTTATCGTTGGGTTTTTCCGCTTTTGCCGTTTTTCCGCCGTCGTGCGGTTTTTCTTCGTCGAGCTTAACGACTACGCCGCTCGCGTCGACGGTTATTTCGTCGCGCGACGAACGCTCCTTGCGTGCCTTTCTGTCCTTGAAAAACGTTATATCGGGCATCGGCTTGTAAAGCTTGGTATTTTCGTAGCCGTAATAGCTTTCGTCGAGTTTGCTTTGGTCGACGAATATGAACACTTTTTTATTATTCTTTTTGGCGAGCACTATGTGCACGATAATATTGGCAAGTCCGCCTATAACAAACAAAACGCTCACGAGCAAGCTGACGCGCACTCCGCCGAGCATCAAAACGTCCTGCGCGCGCAACGCTTCGAGCACCGACCTACCCAGTCCGTAGAATATTCCGTAGCACGAAATTATAAATCCGTCGTAGCTTTTGCGTTTACCCATATACAGCCAAAACAGTAAGCCGAACCCTATCGCGCACCACAGCGATTCGTAAAAGAAATGCGCGTAATGCCAAGTCCCGTTGACGTTCATCGCAAACGGAAACCACTGCCATGCGGGATTAGATCGGAAGAGCGTCGTGTAGGGAAAGAGTGTCTACGACAGTGTAG
>CANDGE010000019.1 GCA_947384195.1 uncultured Clostridia bacterium | reverse complement strand
AAGAACGATCCCGACAGGATCGAGCTCAAAAAGTATTGCCGTTTTTGCAAGAAACGCACCGTTCATAAGGAAACGAAATAATGGCTGTCGAAAAAGTCAAGGACGGCAAGGAAAAAAAGAACAAGGAGCCCGGCAAAGCGCGCCGTTGGTTCAAGGACTTTTTTTCCGAGCTTAAAAAGGTCACATGGCCGAAGTTTACCGAGGTGCTCAAACAAACGGGTATCGTGCTTTTGGTCACGGTATGCTTTTTGCTTGTCATGATGCTCTTCGATACGCTGTTCGGGTTTTTGTACAGATATCTTATAAGCGGGCTCGCCGATCCCACTGCCGCGACGCAAGCGGTAATGTCGGCGCTTAGGCTCGGCGGAGGAGGACTGCTGTGACAGATCAGGAATTGCCCGAAGCGCAGTGGTTTATTCTTCACACGTATTCCGGTTACGAGAATTTGGTCAAGGTCAATCTCGAAACGGCGTTCCAAAAAAACAACATCGAGGACAGGCTCGTCGATATACGTATCCCCATGGAGGACGTGGTCGAGGAGAAAAACGGCAAGCGCAAGATAGTCCAGCGGCGTATGTTCCCGTCGTACGTGCTTGTCAAAATGGTCTACACTCGCGACATGTGGCATTTGATCACGGGCACTCGCGGCGTAACGGGTTTTGTCGGACCGCAGGGTAAACCCACTCCGCTCACCGACGAAGAGATACGACGCATGCAGCTCGAAAAGGTGACGGTAAAGACCGACTTTGCTGTCGGCGATACGATACGCGTCGTCAACGGCCCGCTCACCGACATGACGGGCGAGATAAAGAGCATAAACGCCGCTACCGGTAAGTGCTCGGTGGATATCAACATTTTCGGGCGCATGACGCCGGCGGAATTGGATACTTATCAAATCGAAAAGATAGATATTTGACGGGATCTCCGATTAAGTTCGTGTGTCGATCTTGCTATCGATCCCCGCGCTACGTGCGTTGCCCGTCCTTGTCGTATAGTGAACATACGATTGCGGACGACGCGCCTTCGTATCGCGCAAATCGCTAACGCGATCTCTACGCGGCACTCGATCGTCGCTTCCCGACTTTCCGCGCTTTGCATGATATAATATCGCCGCTAAGCGGTCGATAATTACGCATTACGCATTATCAACTCGACATTCCGGGAGAGAGCAACGCTCTCGATAGCACCGCGATTGTAATAAATTTTACAAGGAGAAACAAAATGGCTAAAAAACTGCAAGCTGTCGTCAAGTTACAGCTTCCTGCCGGCAAAGCCACTCCGGGACCGCCTGTCGGTTCCAGCTTGGGTCCGCACGGCATCAACATTGCGGGATTCGTTAAGGAATTCAACGAGCGCACGCGCGATAAAGAGGGACTTATTATCCCCGCGGTGCTCAGCATTTATTCCGATCGTTCCTTCACGTTCGTGTTAAAATCGCCGCCTGCGGCTGTCCTTATCAAAAAGGCGGCGGGCATCGAATCGGCGTCGGCTAAACCCAACCGCGACAAGGTAGCAAAGATAACCAAGGCGCAGGTGGAAGAGATCGCCAAACTCAAAATGGCGGATCTCAATGCGGGCTCTATGGAAACCGCCATGTCCATGGTCATGGGCACGGCGCGCTCGATGGGCGTAACGGTGGAGGACTGATATGAAACACGGAAAGAGATATACAGCCGCCGCCGCAGTTATCGAGCGCGGCAAGAGCTATGACGTTGCGGAAGCGTTTGCCAAGATAGAAGAGATCGCTACCGCCAAGTTCGACGAAACCATCGAAGCGCATATCAAGTTGGGCGTAGACCCCCGCCAAGCCGATCAGCAGGTCCGCGGCACGGTCGTTCTTCCCAACGGCACCGGCAAAAAGGTGCGCGTGCTCGTTATCGCCAAGGGCGAAAAGGCGGATATAGCCGAAAAAGCGGGCGCGGATATCGTCGGCGCGGAAGACATAATCGCAAAGATCCAAAACGAGAACTATCTCGACTTCGACGTAGTGATCACGTCGCCGGACATGATGGGTCAGCTCGGTCGCGTAGCGCGAATACTCGGTCCGCGCGGACTCATGCCTAACCCCAAGTCGGGCACGATCACGCAGGACATCGCAAAAGCGATCGCCGATACCAAAGCGGGTAAAGTCGAATACCGTGTGGACAAAACGTCTATCGTGCATTGCGTAGTAGGCAAAAAGAGCTTCGGCGCGCAAAAGCTCCAAGAGAACTTTGAAACGCTCATGGACGCAGTCGTAAAAGCCAAGCCCGCCGCCGCGAAGGGCACGTATCTTAAAAGCGTATACGTGACTCCCGCGATGGGTCCCGGCGTAAAAGTCAACGTCAAGATGTAGCTTGATATTGCGGTCGCGTACCGCTGTAGCTCATAAATATGCAACAACGATCAACGGAATAAGCCCCGAGCGGGCTTGCCCAAGACAACAAGCGGTAACTTAATCGACTTCGGTCGGCTTGTCGAGGCGAAACAAAACACCGACGTATTTTACGTGGAATTTTGCGACGCTTGCGATGAGCAATGCGTCGCTTTTGTTTAGTGTTAATAACCCCGTACTAACGGGAACCAATCTTTAAGGAGGTAAACATGTCGGTACACAATATAGATCAGCGCAAAGAGTATGTAGCGGGCGTTGTGGAAAAAATGAACAATGCTTCGTCGGTCGTGCTCGTCGATTATCGCGGTATCAACGTCGAACAGGACACCGCTATGCGTAAAGCGCTTCGCGAAGCGGGCGTCGAGTACAAGGTCATAAAGAACAGCGCGCTCGCGCGTGCGTTCGAGCAAACGGGCAACACCGGTTACGACGAGTACTTTTTCGGTCCTACCGCCGCGGCGTTCGGTCCGAAGGACGATCCCATCGCGCCTTGCCGCATACTCAGCGAGTTTGCGGGTAAGACCCCGATGACCATCAAGTGCGGCGTCGTAGAAGGCAAAAAGTTCGACGAGAACGGTATCAAATCGCTCGCGAGCATACCCGAAAAACCCGTGCTTTTGGCACAGCTCTTGGGACTTCTCACCAACCCGATGCGTTCGTTGGCGGTCGCGCTCGGCGAAGTCGCCAAAAAAAGCGCGTAAATGTGTATGTTTCGCGTGACGCTTGTCGGCGAAACACACAAGTCTACGCGGATCGATAGCGATATAGCTATACCTATTACTCAAAAACAACGCCGAAACGGCGTCTTACAATTTAATAATACCGCAAGGCGGTGTAAATTTCGGCGGAAGCCGACGTGCGGCGACGTAATCGCCAAAAAAATCGGGGCGGCAAGGAAAACGCCCAAACACAAAAAGGAGTTAAAATCATGGCAGATTTGGATAAGATGATCGAAGAGATCGAAAAAATGACCGTTATGGAGCTCAACGATCTTGTTAAAAAGATCGAAGAGAAGTTCGGCGTATCGGCGGCGGCTATGGCTGTTGCCGCGCCTGCGGCGGGTGCGGCTGCGCCTGCGGCGGAAGAGCAGACCGAGTTCACGGTAGTGCTCAAAGATATCGGTCCCAACAAGATCCCCGTTATCAAGGTCGTTCGCGAGCTTACCTCGCTCGGTCTTTCGGAAGCGAAAGCTCTCGTCGACGGCGCGCCTTCGACGGTCAAAGAGAACGTTTCCAAAGCGGAAGCGGAAGAGATCGCCAACAAGTTCAAAGAAGTCGGCGCAACCGTCGAACTCAAATAATAACGGTTTATGCCTAAATCACCGTCGCAGTCGTTTTACGTCCGCGACGGTTTTTTGTTGTATAGTTTTAGCATAATGAAAAGTTTGGCGTAATATCGAAATCGATACATTAATATTCGTCACATAAGCGAAATATATTTTTGAAATATTTGTGGAAAACTGTTGACTAATTAAGAATAATATGATATAGTACCGATAATGACAAAGGCGTCGCATGGTTTTGCGTCGCTTTTTTGTTTTAATGTTTTCTCGAATACTCTGACAGGGAGATAAGATCATGCGAATAAAAAGAGCGGTAAGTTTAGTATTATCTGTTTTTGCGCTACTGTTTGCAACGGCGGCAATTTGCGCGTGTTCACCGCGAGAGAAAGGTTTTTATTATTTGTCCGATGAGTATGATAATGGAAATATTACTTATAAAGAAGCGAAACAAATTGCGATATATTATTCGATGCAAACAGGTTCTCCTATTCAGGAAAAAGTTGAGCTTTACTATGAATATGGGAACAAGCAAGAGTGGCGAACAATAGAGTATGATGAGAACATTAAGCTACCGCATTTAAGCGAAAAAGATATGACAGAAATTAAAGATGCGATATTTACGAATTGGGAAGCGTCTTTTATAAATGCAAGTATATCAGATAACAACGAAGGCGCGAGTAAGGATGAACAATTAGAAAAGTATTTGGATTTTGAATATTGCGGGAAATATCATGGAAAACATGCATTTACAATTTTCATAAAAAAGGGGTGGGGGTTTAGTTCAGAAGCGGTAGGCGCTATTATACCCGACAAAATTAGATTTAATAGCATAAAAGCAGTCAGGCTGTTTTTTGTATATTATTAATTTATAGGTGGTGAGAGCAATGAGAACAAAAGAAAAACATATGAATATTATGTTATTTATAATTATTGTTGTCGTTTTTATATGTTTCATCGGGTACTTTTGTTCTAATGAAATATTAAGCCAAGATAATAAAACTGCATATGCTGATATTGCCATGACTAAGACGGTAGATGAATATTCGATGCCTAATGATCCGTATTTCTCTATGCAATGGGCATTGACCGATAAGAATAATGGTATTTCAATACAGCAAGCATGGGGGGGGGGTAGCTATCGTGACAAATCGTGTCGCGGTGGGAGTAGCCGGATATTGGTATCGCTATATAAAGACTATTAATATATTGGTTTAATACTATTATATGAATCTAAAAAAACAGCAATTGACGTAGGAAACAATAAACACAATAATACCACAAAATGTTATATAAAGCAACACAAGAAGTTGAGAAAAGATTTAACGAAAGTATTTACAATCGAATAAATATATGATATAGTATAACTAAGTAGTTAGTTAATAATAAAGGAGACAGAGATATGCAAATAAAAAAGCTGATAAGCATAATAATATCCGCAATAATGGTGTTGTCTGTAACGGTGGCGATGTGTGCGTGTTCACCGCGAGAGAAAGGGTTTTATGATTTATATGATGAGTATGAGAATGGGAATATAACATTACAAGAAACACGTAAAATAGCGAAATATTTTTCGTTGCAAACAGGAGTATATGTAGAAGAACGAGTACGTATAGAGAAGCAGTATGAGTTGAAATTCCAAATGGGATCAACAGATAATTACATTGAAATAAAGCCAGATAAAGGAATGAAGGTGCCTGAATTAAGTGAGAAAAAAATTTCTGAAATTAAAGAACAGATATATCAAAAATGGGAAAAAGATTTTATAGATGCGATGAAAGAAAATAAAAACGAAGGAGAGAGCAAGGAAGAGCAAATAGAAAAATATTTGGAGTATGAGTACTGTGGGAAATATCATGGTAAATATGCATTTGCAATTAATATAAAAAGCTGGATTTTTAATTGTTCGGGAACAAGAATCATAACATCGGACTTGGTATATTATAGTACTACTTGCGATAGGGGCTTTTATTTATATTATTAAACCAATACTTAGGGGTGTTTACATGAATAGAACAAAAGATAGAACCATATTATTTTTAATATTTATTATAACAATTATTATCGTTTTTGGAATATTTAAATTATCTCAAAATGAATGTATCACAGTTTATGCGGATTCTGCCGGCGTTAAAATAGGAAATGAACACATAATGCCGAATGACCCATACTTTTCTGAGCAATGGGCGTTATCTAATGAAGAATGCGGAATATCTGTACAACAAGCTTGGGAAATAGCTACCGATTCTAGTCGAATTACAGTAGGTGTAATGGATACTGGAATTGGTAAACATGATGATTTAGAAGCAAATGTGAATAGAGATAAAGGCTATAATGCCATAAAAAATGAAATA
This sequence comes from uncultured Clostridia bacterium, assembly GCA_947384195.1. Classification (GTDB taxonomy): domain Bacteria; phylum Bacillota; class Clostridia; order Christensenellales; family Pumilibacteraceae; genus Anaerocaecibacter. The sequence goes on along the minus strand of CANDGE010000019.1, from coordinate 18,593 downwards.
TTGCTAAATGATACAACGGATATAGATGGACATGGAACAAGCGTTGCGGGGATAATCGGTGCAATTGTAAATAATGGCATCGGTGTTGCTGGTATAGCTAAAAGTGTCGAGCTTATTCCTTTAAAGGTGGCTAAGGTATATTCATATGATATAGATGCGGTTTTACGAGCGATAGAACATGCAAAAAAACAAGATATTAAAATAATAAATTTTTCTGCTGCTGGATTTGGAGTAAAAATGGATATATTAAATGCAATTAAGGATTATAATGGATTGTTTATTTGGAGTGCAGGAAATAATGGCGTAAATGTGGATGAACTAGATAATATTAGAGAATTTGATTTGCCCAATTTAATATCAGTGGGAGCGCGTGATAAAAATAATCAACGATCTTATTGGGTAGGAAAAGATGGCGCAACAGGTAGTTCGGCATACGGAAAGGCAGTCGATATCTTCGCCCCTGGTGGAACAAATACGAATTTGGTCGATTTGTCGGGATTAATATGCACAACATATAAAAATAATGATTATACGGAAAAATTTTTTGGCACGTCTGCTGCCGCGCCGCATGTTGCAGGAGTGGCGGCGTTATTGTTGTCGACTTATCCCAATATGACCGGCGCGCAGTTAAAGCAGGCAATTATCGACGGCTCTGACATGATAGAAATAGATACACCTGACGGTAGGCAAAAAGTTCGCAATCTCAATGCATACGGCGCTTTGCATAGCGTAGGTGTTTTTGGTACAAAGGTGATTTCCGATACGGAAGTGGCTATCACGGGATTATATGATGTAAAATCGGATCATTTGATGATCCCCGCTACATATCAGGGCAAAAAGGTTACCGCAATCGCTGACGGAGCTTTTAAAAATAATACTATGCTTAAAAACGTGATCATCAGCGAAAGCATTACGTCTATCGGCAACGAGGCGTTTGCGGGTAGCTCTGTCGAAAAAGTTACGTTTTTTAGAAGCAAAAACGAGCTAAAAATAGGTAATCGAGCCTTTGCGGATTGCGATTCTTTATGGGATATTACCGTTCCTAATCGTACTACTTATATTGGCGATAATGCGTTTACAGATTGCGACAGTTTAAAAGAGGCTTCTTTTGAAAGCGGCGTTCTCGGTTATCTTGAAATCGGACGAGAAGCATTCAAAAATTGTCGAAATATAATATCGACATACATACCGGCTAAAACGTCTTTAATAGGGGATGGCGCATTTAGCGGTTGTTCAAAATTAAATAGTTTTAAAATACCGACGATCATAAGAAATTTTACAGTAGGAGCGCAAGCTTTTGAAAATTGTTACGAATTAAAAGAGATATATTTTCCCGAAAGTGTTTATTATATTGGAAACAGGGCTTTTGTAGGGTGTTATAATTTGCAAAAAATCGAGTTCGAGAACAGTTTTTATAATCGTGGGGATCTTACGCTTGGCGACGAAGTTTTTCTCGGATGCCGCAAATTAGAATATATCGGTTTTCCCAATCATGTAGAACAAATAGGAAAATCGTGTTTTCAAAATTGTATTGGATTAAAGGGCGTGTATTTTTATGCTGCATCCCAAAAATCGTTAACCATAGGTGATTCGGCATTTTATAATTCCGGATTGACAAGTTTAGAGATACCCTTGTGTGTACGAAGTATCGGTGAAAGTGCGTTTGCGGAATGTTCGGAATTAACGGAAGTGAATTTTGAAGAAGGAGTTAATAATATCAATATAGGCAGTAACGCCTTCTATAATTGTAAAAAGTTGGTTTCCGTTACTATTCCAAATACAGTTAGTACTCTTGGCGCAGGAGCTTTCGGTAACTGTACCGCATTATCCGAAATTACGTTATGGAATAAATTTACCGAAATAAACGACGGTCTTTTCAAAGGCTGTACCAATCTCGGTAATGTTGTAATACACGGAAAAATAACAAAGATCGGCAACTATGCATTTTCGCAGTGCACGAGTTTAACGAATATCGAATTTGACGATATAAGCGAATTGCAAACGATCGGCAATTATGCTTATAACGGAACGGCTATCAAAACGCCAAATATACCGAACACTGTAACTTACATAGGAACGGGAGCTTTCGGCAATTGTTCGGGCTTGACAAACATGGTGCTGCCGTCGGGAATTACCGAAATAAACGACGAATTATTCAGCGGTTGCTCAAATCTCGGGCAAGTCACTATACACGGCAAAATCACCCGAATCGGCAACTACGCATTTTCGCAATGCACGAGCTTGACGGATATAGATTTGGGCGACAACAGCGAATTGCAAACGATCGGCAATCACGCATTTGACAGTACTTTGATCGTTGAGATAGATATTCCCGCCAGAGTGACGACAATAGGGGATAATGCGTTTGCCTGGTGTACGAGATTGGAGAGAGTAGGTATTTCAAGAGACAGCGGCTTGACGTCGATCGGGGATCATGCGTTCGATAATACCGCTATTTCCGAAATTTATTTGCCCGATACCGTGACTTCTATCGGTAAATGCGCATTCAGAAATTGTGAGTTTTTGACTTCCGTCACATTGCCTAAAGATATAGAAAGTATAGAAGACGGCGTGTTTTACGGCTGTGCAAGTCTTACGGAAGCGATCATATCGTCGGGCGTAACAAGTATAGGCGAGTATGCGTTCGGTTCGTGCGAAAAACTGGATAATGTGGTTTTGCCGTCGGCATTAAATTATATCGGGGCTTGCGCTTTTGCCGAATGCAGTGCATTAAGCGAAATCGATATTCCTAAAAATGTCGAGATAATAGGTGATAGAGCTTTTCAATTTTGTAGCGGATTAAAATATTTAGGATTCGAGTCGGGTTCGAATTTGTCTGTTATTCCGTACGGTATGTGCATGAATTGCGTTCAGCTTGAACGCGCCAATATACCTACAAGCGTAACGGAAATAGGCAGCGATGCATTTCATTATTGTTATAGATTAAAATATCAACCTTTCGATCATTTAGGCGCTTTGAATGAGATTGGAAGTAGTGCCTTTTATAGATGCGCTTTTACGGAAGTAGTATTGCCGAGAACGCTGCAGTCGCTGGCGTACGATACGTTCGGTTCGTGTTACATGCTCCAAAAGATCCATGTTACCAATACAACGTACATGATGCAAATAGTAGGGGAAGCCGACGATCTTATGCCGCTTATCGATTTGCCCGTGCTTGACGGGATATATGTTTATGACGTTCGGTTGGCAATGGAGTATAAATGGAATTATGACACATTGGCGGATTACATAGTAACGGTAGGTTTTGATTGGGCGCTCGTTACCGACAGTTATGAAATTTCCGATAGGTATGTATTTGATTATGTATTTAAATATAATATAGACCCGCGTGCATTAATAACTATTGTTGGAAATGAAGCTGTTAACGGCGTGTTATTTTACTTAACGGGAAACGACGTTTACGAAATGTCATGCTATGCGGAAATTTGTTGCTACGACATACCTGTTATAGTTATTACTCCGGGAAGCGTCACGGAAAGAGAAGTGCCGTATACCATTATAAAAGCCGATGATTACAGTCTCGGGTACGGTATCGCCAAATCGTATATAGACGGGCTTTACGATTATGCGGGTGTCTATTTATACGATATTTTGATAGATAAAGAATGCTTCCCCGTAATAGTTCCGCAATCGTATAGGTATAATCTGAGCTTTTTGATGGGCATGTCGCATGTATTCGGAATGCCTGTTAAGGCGGTGGAAAGACATGACGAGTTTCGCGATTGGAGAGACGAGAACGATATATATTTTGAAAATTGGCTGTGCTTTTTAGACAGCACCAATGCGGAGATCGTTAAATTGTCGTTTGACGGGTATATGTGGGAATATAATGTCAGCTACGGATTTTCGTACAGTCGTCAATATTTGTCCGAATTCGGATATAAATACGTGATCAAAAATACCCCGGTCATCGCCGATATAGCCGAAAAACGTATTAACGACGAATCGTACGATTTTCTCGATTATACGTTCGACGTCGATCTCGGTTCGATAGGAGATAATATCTATGCCGATTTCGACTGGACTGTTATCGAATGGTATGTGAACGAATGGGTAAATGAATTGTACGATAGATATGCCGAGTTTCTGCAAACACATATAGGCTTAGAAAGGATGCGTTATTACGAAATAATGCTATTCTATGCCGATAAATCGGCTTATATAAGCGATAATAATGTTTGCTATATAGCACGAACGGTAACGTATATAGACCCGTATATGTAAATGTTAAAAAAGCGACGATGTCCGTCGCTTTTGCATTTACCGATATTCTGTTAGGGATACTACACGAAATCGGTGTTCAATATATAATAGTACGACAGGAGTTCCTTGGAATAGTCGACTATCTTGCCTTCGGGCAGGATAAGCATTCGCGTTATACCTATCTGTTCGACAAAGTCGGGATTGTGGCTTACAAGCAGTATCGTGCCCGTGTAGTCGCGGAAGTTTTCGCCTATGATCGCTTGCGTATCGGGATCGAGATGGTTGGTCGGCTCGTCGAGTATCAACAGGTTTGCGCGTTTGAGCAAAAGCTTGCATAGCGATACTCGCGCTTTTTCGCCGGGAGAGAGAAGCCCGACTTTTTTGAATACGGTGTCGCCGTTGAATAAAAAATTCCCCAAGATATTGCGGCGTTGAACGTCGGTGTAGCCGTCGGCATCGGTATTTTCGAGAATGCTTTTGCTTGCGTCGAGCAATTCCAGTTCTTGCGCGTAATATGCGTACTCGGTCTTGCCCGCGAACGAAATTTCGCCGCGTTTGGGATGCAACCCGCCCGTTATGAGTTTTAGCAGGGTGGATTTGCCCACGCCGTTTTCTCCGACTATCAAAAACCGTTCGCCGCCGTTGAGCATAAACGACAGTTTATCGTACAGATCGGGTTTATCGGGATAGCCGAAAGAAAGATCTTTGACTTCGAGCGGAATCTTGCTTCCTTGCGTTTTCGGTTCGAGCTTGATCTTGACGTGTTTATATTCTTTGTCGCGCTTTTCGAGTGCGGCTATCGCTTTGGCGAGTTTTACTTCGCGGTCTTGCCCCATGCGCTTCAAGTTATGGTTGGTGCGCGACGCCTGTTTTGCTTTGAGCACAAAGTCGGACAGTTTTTTTATTTCTTTTTCTTGTTGGGCAATGCGCAGTTCTTTGAGCAATTGCTCTTGTGCGTACTTGCGTTTGAACGCGGTGTAATTGCCGTCGTACACCGAAATTTTGTGCGTGGTTTTATTGACGAATAGTATTTTATTGACGACCGCATTTAAAAATTCGGGATCGTGACTTATGATAAAAACGTTGCCTTTGTAACTTTTTAGATAGCTCGTCACGTAGTCTTTTGTGGTCGCGTCGAGATGGTTGGTCGGCTCGTCGAGCAATAGTATTTGCGGGTCGGAAAACAGCACGTGTGCAAACGCGATCTTGGACTTTTGTCCGCCCGACAGGTCGCCGAGCTTCATATCCAACAGTTCGTCGGGGATCTGCATATCGAAAATAAGTTCGAGCAGCGTATTTTCGGCGTTGTATGCGTCGTACTCGTCCAGTCGCGCTTGAAGCCACGCTACTTGTTTAAGCAGATCGTTTTGCGTTTGTTCGTCGGCAACGGCGAGTTTGTCGTATATCTCGTTGAGCTCGGATTCTATCTCACCGATGGGTCGCGCGCTCATCAGATAGTCCCATACCGTCTTTTGTTTGTCCGCAAAATCGATCTCTTGCGGCAGATAGCCTATGCGTTTGCCGTCTGTAAAAACCTTGCCTTTATCGAGCTCTTGCCGTCCGAGTATGACTTTAAACAGCGTGGTCTTGCCTGCGCCGTTTACTCCGACAATACCTGTTTTGTCGTTATCGCCTATATAAAATTCGGCGCCGTCGTAAACGATCTCCGTGCCGAACGCCAAATACATATCCTGTCCTTTCACGCTTGTTCGTCCGAAATGATTATATCTTACATGTACGATTATATCATTAAACGGCGGCAAAAGCAAGCTTTTATCGTGCGGACCAAATCAGCGTTTTGCCGTTACGGCTATGTACAAATAGCAATGCGCCTTGCCGTCCTTGGTATACGGCGGGGGAACGACGCTTTCGTAATCGCGGGTATATGCGCGCAAAAGCTCGCCGCGCGCAGTCATTTCCCAAACCTTGCGCCATGCTTTATCGGCGCATTCTTTTATATCCGCGCCGCTCTCGTCGATCTTGACGTACTCCCCGTTTAGCACGCGCCGTTCGAGCTCTCCGAAAAACTCGGCAGTTACGCACATGATCGTAAGGTCGAATTTTCCGTTTTCGTCGTTTTCGTATTCGGAGTATTCGGAAACGGGCGAAAGCCCTTCGACGGGCATACCGTTCGACATAAAGTCGAGCGGGATCTTGCCCGACATGATATCCGCCCACAGCGCGTCTGTTTTTGCCATGCCTTTCGGTGAGTTGTCGGTGCGCACCGTTACTTTGTTAAACGAGTAATCCATGAGTTCTCCTTGACCGATTTATTTGTTTGCCGCGTCGTCGGTTTTCCGACGCTTGCGGTTTTCAATGCGTGTTCCGTTGTGGTTTTGTTCGGGCTGTATATAGTAATCGGCTTATGTTTTGCGTCGGTAAGCGCGATCGACATCGGCTTAGCCGAGTAAAGGATACATATATGAAAAACACGGCAAGAATACCCGCGCCCGCAATTTCGGCGCAACGATAGGCAGGCGCTCGACGGCGAATGGGAGTTCGATTTCGTCGACGAAGCGACGTATCGGACGCCCGAATATCCCGATCTTTACGACGCGGAGCTTGTGCTCGAAAAAGACGGCAAGCCGATAGACCGCATTTGATTCGGGCATTCAATGGATCGGTTTTCGTACATCTTAATTATCGTGCGGAGTAAAAATACCGGATCAATGCGCGGGTTTATGCCTGCGCTTTCGGTTGCGCTCGATGCGTAATGTATGCTCATGTGTAAAATCGCCGCATTAAAACATCAGTGTGTCGCGCATGTCGCCGAGATACCAGCTCGGACCGTCGAGCGAGATATGATCGAATTTGGCTTTCAGCGTATCGGTAATTTTAAGCACGTAGCAGTACGGGAGAATGTCGAAAAAGTAATTCGGATCGTCTTTGACGAGCGTTTCCAAGCGGTCGATCTCCGCGTCGCGCAAAAAAGTTTTAAACGCGCATATCCTGCCGTAGATGTCCGCGCTTTTGGGCGTGCGGATATCTATGCGCGGCGCGGTTATAGTCAGCGTTATTATGCTCGCTATCAACGCGCAAGCGATCAATATGGATATTGTGCGCGGGTATATCGAGAGTGCGATCCCCGCAGGCGCGCCGCCCCACACGGCGAAAAACGGGTACTTGATAAGCGCTATCGTTTCTCCGTCGTTAGGTATCGAGCAAAATGCTATAACGCCGACGATAGGGAATATCATCATTAAGTATTGCGGACCGCCGTCGCTCAGCCCGCATATCAGCGTGACGAGCACCATGGACAGCCCCGTCGCTATATAGCTTACAATCGAGCATTTTCGCGCAATGCGCGACCGCGATAAATTCGCGCTTTTTTTGCAGTCTTTGATAAACGTCGATACCGTTTTGTTGTGCGAGCTTTGCGCGGCGAGCGTGTAAAATACCTTGTTGTGCGCGAACAGCGCGTTAAAGAGCGTCGTTTCCGCGTCGAAGTTGCGTTTTTGCGATTTTGTCAGACGCGTTGCGTTGGCGGGCGGTTCGATATCTTTGAGCTTGGTCAGTTTAAGCCCGCGTTTGCAGTCTTCTTCGATGGTGATAAATCCGCGTTCCGCCCAGTACAGCATCATCGGGTTCAGCAGTGCGTGCGTGTCGGCGCGGTGCCCGTAGTACTTGATCAAAACGTCGATGGGCGAGCTGCCGCGCGGCGGGTAGTATTCTACGGGACGGGTCGCGCGATGTTTTATCACCGCGCCGTATATCAGCGCGCCCGTCGAAAAGCCTATCGGCGTGCAGATTATGAGCGCGCACAGTACGATCAGCCATATGTTCATAGCAACGCCCCCTTGCGGTCGGGATCGCCGTCGTAGATCTCGGTCGGAAGCTCGCGAATAAATTTGCGCTTAACGAGCGTTTTGATGCGGAACGCATACAGAAACGGCAGGGCTTCGGAATAATCGAGCTTGTTAAGCTCGGATGCGGGCGAACGAAGTAAAAACTTTCGGTAATTGATAAGATCGGAATAATCGGAAAGATTGTTTTTTTCGCGGAAGTCGACGAACTTGATAAGCCCGAGCGAGCCGCCGAACAGTATCGCGACCGCGGCGTATATAATGCCGCACGGGTCGTATGCCGTTTCGTAAAACGCGATCATGCTCCCGACCGATATGCCGAGCCACATGCCGCACCAGATGAGCTTGAATATTATGGGCATATCGCGTACGAACATAAAAACAAACAAGCCTATAACAGCCGTGCCGACTAATATCAGCCCCGTATACATACCGGTATCTATTCCCAACCAGATCGCGCAAAACGCGAAAGGGAGCAAGGACAGGATAAGCGTTATTATTTTCAGCGTATAGTGTTTTTTGGAATACACGCCCTCGTCTTCGCGCACCGCGTACTTGTCGCGCATGTAGTCAATGCTGTTCTTTTTGAACATGGAATAACGCAGGTCGACGGGCTTTCCCTTTTTCACGTAGTCGGAACGCATTAGACTTTCAAACAGCGTGCGTTCGCGCACGTACGAGCCGCGGTCGTAAAACACGGCGTTACTTGACGTGTGCGCCGGCATACTTTTAAGCTTGATAACGCGCACGGAGTATTTGCTAACGTATTTGAGCCGAATGTAGCCGCGCTTCGCCCAATACGCGAGCAGAGCGCGGGTCAGACGTTGCGGATAAGTTTTGCCGATAAAAACGCGTTGAACGTCGAGCGGCGAAAATCCGTCGGGCAGGCGCGTCACGCGTTCTTTCTTGACATTGCGCCGCGCGCGCCGTCCGTAAAACAGCGCGAGTAAGCAGATCGTCGCGACACAGCCGTATACGAGCGCGAAAAATACATAATAGATATTCGTGATAACGACGGCGGATAACAGCAAAATATGGATCTCCTTACGGTCTGTCGTTCACATTTTAACACAAGACGCGGTCGCGTGTCAATTGTCGTATGATGTATGACCGAAAGTTTTTGTCGACATACTATACATATGCTATTCATAGACAAACAAGGCGAAGCGGCGGGTGCGGCGCTCGGTGCGTTGAGCGACGGCGACTGTGCAGTCAAGCTGGAAAACACTCTTAAAAGACTTACGGGCAAGAGCGCCGTCGCGGTATGCTCGGTCGATGCGGCGTTGCATACGGCGTTGCATCTTTGCGGGGCGGGGCGCGGCGATTACGTGTTTGTGCCGACGTTCACATTTTATTCGTACATAGCGACCGTCGATCATATGGGTTGCGTACCCGTATTTTTGGACTGCGATCCCAATACGCGGTGCGTGTCGGCGGCGGCGCTCGAAACGGCGTTTCTGTGGTCGGATCTGCAAGACAAACAGCCAAAAGCCGTGTTGGTCGATAATGCTTTCGGCGCGGTCGCCGACTACGACGTTTTGGGCGCGCAATGCAAGGCGCGCGACGTGCCGCTCGTCGAGCTTGCGGTCGACGCATTTTGCGGCGAGCATAAGGGCACGCCGTGCGGCGCTAACGGCGATTACGGAGTGATCGGGTTCGATAAGCGGTTACAGGGCGGCGGCGGTGCGCTGTTATGCTGTGCCGACGACGTTGCGGCGGCGCGGCGGTTTACGCGCGCCGAGTTTACCGACGACGAAAACCATGACTACCGTATGCACAATATGATAGCGGCGCTCGACTGCGCGCAGTTCGATGTTGCGGTCAAGCTTGTCAAGCGCGCGCGAAAAAACGTCGACGCTTTGTGCGCGGCTTGCGACGCGGTCTTGCGCCCCGTCGACGGCGAAACGTGCGCATACGCGCTTATAAAGGCGGCGCGGCGCATGTACGAGCTTCGCGCGGCGGGCTTCGACGTAAAAAAGCCGCCGCCCGTTCACACCTTGCCGCAGTATGCGGATAACTGGTTTTTCGAGCATGAACAGGGTTATCCCGTTTGCCGTTCGTTCGACGAATATTGCTTGGTCGGCATGGACATTACGGCATTGGAACGGCATAAGCTGGCAAGGATGTTAAAGGGAAATAGGGGATGATCGGTTTTGGAAATCAACGTCCCTTGCTTTATTGCGCAAACTCTTTGCGATAAATCAAGATCCAAAGCGCGCGTCGCATCGTTTTCCGCCGTAAAAATAATTTAGATAAAATTTTTCAAAACCTATTGACAAACGAAATAAGTAGTGTTATAATTTACTTAATCGGTTAAGTAATTGATCGAAAAAATCAACCTGTGAGGTGGAAAATGAAGAGATCGGTCAGATCGATCGGAATACTTGTCGCATTGGCGATGAGTATGTCGTGCGTGGTCGCGCTTGCGGCGTGCGGGCGCGGCGAGCCCGAAACGGCGGAATACATCGTTACCTATTACGACGGGACGGAGGTATTGAAAAGGGAAACCGTCAAGAGCGGCGAAACGGCAACGGAATGGACGCCCGAAAAAGCGGACTATACTTTTGAAGGGTGGTACGCGACGCCTAATTTTTCGCACGAATTCAAATTCGATAAGGCGATAACGCAGGACACTTCGGTGTTTTCGCAATGGGCTTCCGCTACCCAAAGCACGGACACGAGAGTATATTACATCGTGGGTAGCGGAACGAGCCCTATATTGCGCGCAAGCGATTGGGGCAAAGTGCTCAACGAAGATATGAAGATGCAAAAAGCGTCGAACAAAAACGAATATACATATACGGTAGATCTTCAAGAAAACGACGAATTCCAATTCGCTATCAACGACAGTTGGCACAATCAGCGCGGCGTGGGGTATATGACTGCGTTGAAGCTCGCAGACGAAACCGAAGCGTTCAGCGGAACGGGCACGATTGGCGATAATTCTGCGTACAGAATGAACATCAAGTGCGAGCTTTCCGGCAATTATACGTTTACTTTGACTACGCACCCCGACGACGATACTTACGAAACGACGCATCCGCAATACACGGAGGCTAATAAGGAAGCGTTCAACATCAATTCGCTCGACAAGATCTCGTGGAAGCGCAACGGCGACGTGAGCGAAGTAGGGGACGTTGTTACCGATTATTACATAAAGGGCGCCGGCATAACCGACTGGAAGGATATGTACAACGCCGCGACCAAAATGATCGGCAACAACGGAGTGTATACGCTCGAAGTGTATCTCAAAGCGAACGATGAATTCATGTTCACTTCGCTCAACACGGTCGGATCGGAAGTGTCGACGGGCACGGAATATCTGCGCGCGACAAATCTCGACGAAGCGAGCAAGGCGTTCTTGGATAAAAAGCAGAACGAAAACATGGTCGCCAAAGCGACGGGCACATACACGTTTACTTACACAAAATCGACAGGCGTGCTTACGGCGACTTTCGACGCGGAAAAAGCGCCTGCCGCCGCCGATTATTACATAGACGGCACGTTCGCCGAAGGCGTTACCGATTGGTCGGGCTATTGCTTCAATTCTCAGTTCAAGCTTACCGAAACGACTGCGGGCTCGGGCATCTATCAATTAAAGAACGTAACGTTCAAAGCCGATTCGCAGTTCGTGATCCAAGCCTTTAAGGCGGGCTCGACGGAAAAGGGCGAGTGGAATACTCCGGGCTACAACGGCTTGGGCAGCTACAACTTCACATACCTGTTCGGCGCGGGCGACAACTTCCAAGCGGTCGGCGGCGGCAACAACAATGTAAAGGTAATAGCGGCGGGCGAGTATAACATCAAGTTCGACAGCTATGCGAAAATGATCACGGTAGAGGACGTAAACGCATTGAGCGACGCTTACATTGTCGGCTCTATGACGGGCGAAAAAGGTTGGAAGGTAGACGCGGCATGGAAAATGACCTACGACGCGGAAACGGCTGCGTATTCCATTACCAAGGACTTTGCGGTGGATGACGATTTTGGCGTGAGAGTGATGATCGGCGCGACTACCGAACAAAAAGCGTGGTATGCGGCGTCGGCGGTGAGCGGTACGCCTGCGGGCTTCGACGTTTCGGGCAGTAATATAAAATGCACGACGGCGGGGCGGTATACCGTTACCTGCAAGGTGACGGAAGCGGGAGCGACGATAACCGTAGCCGCCGCGCAATAACAATAAAAGTCGGATCGAAAAAGCGGGCGTTCTTGCGAACGTCCGCTTAACGGTCGAAAATTGTTTACGGCGCTATTTTGTAAGCGTGCACGTCGAACGGCTCGCGGCTAAGCGCTTTGCGTATGCAGTCGGCGGTCTGCTCGCAGACGGGCGAGTACAGGTCGACGTACAGAACATCCGCTTCGCTGGTCTTGAAAAACTCCGCGATAATGCCGTTGACGGTGAGCATTTTTTCGGTTTTCAGACTTTGAAGTTCTTTCCCGCTTTCGACGAAAACAACGCTGTCGAACGCTTCCGTTATTTGGCGTTTCAGCGCGGCGTCGGCGGGCGCAAGGCATACAAAGTCGTAGCTCGATTTAAAGTATTCGTCGGCTTTGCGTCTGAGCGCGGCGTAATCGGCGGTCACCTGAAAAAACAGCTTATCTTCCACAAGGCAGTTGACTGCGATCAGCGGGATATAGTTTTTATTGCCTATGTCGTAAAACGTGTCTTTTGTCACGTTATATGCTATAATGGCATCGGCGTTGGATATACGCCCGAACGGCGGCATACGCAAGATCATATCGTAGTTATCGCGCAACGCCGCGGACAGACGTTCGAGCGCGTTTACGAATTCCGCTTTTTCGAGATAACCGTTGTTTTCGGTGCAAACGGCGATGAGCTTGGCGTCGGACGCCGAACGCAGATTTTTGGCGAATACGTTGGGTTTGTAGTTGAGCATATTTACGACGTGCCAAATCTTGTTTTTTGTTTCTTCGCTTATCGATTGACCTTCGCGGTCGTTTATCACATACGACACGGTGGCGGCGGAAACCCCCGCTTCTCTCGCAATATCGTAGATAGTAACTCTCTTGCCCATGATACGATTATATCAATATATAGGCAAAAAGTCAACATCAAAAGGGTGATTATGAACGAAAACGCAATATTGCATAGACCCGAATCCGAATATTGTTTCGCGGTCGGGAAAAATACCGTACGGCTAAGGCTAAGGATAGCCAAGACCGACAGACCCGATAAGGTGCGGGTCGTTTACGGCGGCAAGTATTCGTACGCGCACGACCGTAAAACGGCGGAAATGCAACGAACGGTCGAAGATCGGCTGTTCGCATATTACACCGTTACGCTCGAACTGTCCGATCCGCGATTCGTTTATATATTCGAGATCGTCGGCGACGGAAAGACCGAATATTATTCGGAGGACGGCTTGACCGAAAGCTACGACTACGAGCTCAGTTATTATAATTGTTTTCAATATGCGTACATAAACGAATGCGATATAATGAAGCCCGTGGAGTGGATGAATACCGCGACGTTTTATCAGATTTTCGTCGACAGGTTCAATATCGGCGATGCGTCCAAGGACAAAAGCTATATCAATCTGAAATGGGGCGACATACCCGATCCGAAAAGCTTTGCCGGCGGCGATATAAAAGGAATAACGCGAAAGCTCGGATACTTACGGGACTTGGGCATAAACGCGTTGTACCTGACGCCCGTTTTCAAGTCGGTGTCCAATCATAAATACGATATCAGCGATTATTTCGACGTCGACGGGCATTTCGGCAGTAAAGCCGATCTCAAAGAGCTTATCGACAAAGCACACGCTATGGGCATGAGAGTGGTGCTCGACGCGGTGTTCAACCATTGCAGCGAAAATCTGCGCGAGTTCCGCGACGTAGTCGAACGCGGAAAGGACTCGCCGTATTACGATTGGTTCGCGATAAAAAACGACCGTCCGCTCGAATACGAAACTTTCGGCGACTGTGCGTACATGCCCAAGTTCGATACGTCAAATGCGAGAGTGCGCGACTATCTTACGAAAATAGCTACCTATTGGATAAGGGAATGCGATATCGACGGCTGGCGGCTCGACGTATCCGACGAAGTGTCGCACGAGTTTTGGCGGCATTTGCGACATGCCGTTAAAGCGGTAAAGCCCGACTGCGTGCTTATAGGCGAAAATTGGCACGACGCAAACATATATCTTCGCGGCGATCAGTTCGACTGCGTGATGAACTACGCTTTTACCAAAGCGTGCTTGGATTTTTACGCGTTCGACAGGTACGACGCGCAAATGCTCGCCGATAAGCTGTCCGAGCTTTTGATGCGCAATACCGACACGGTCAACGAAATGATGCTCAATCTGCTGGATACGCACGATACGCACAGGTTTTTGACGCGCGTCGACGGCGATAAAAACAAGCTGATGAGCGCGCTCGCGCTCACGTACTTTTTCACGGGCGCGCCGTGTATATTTTACGGCACGGAAAACGCGATGATAGGCGGATACGATCCCGATTGCCGCAGAACGTTCGATTGGAGCATGGAGAACGAACAAACCCAAGTCAAGTCGCTCATAAAAACGCTCGCGGCGTTAAAGCACGATACGGCGTTTGCCGACGCGGGGATAGCGATCGGCGCTCGAAACGGCTTGCTGTTTATCGATCGCGGCGAATACCGTTTGACGATCAACGAGAGCGGCGGCGATCGCAAGCTCGCCGTACGCTCGGCGATAGCGAGCAATAAATATAAAGACGGAGTTTTAAGCTCGGGCGGCTTCGCCGTCGAAAAGGCGTAGCGTAAAGAATATCCGAGACCTTGCAAGGGATATATCCCTTGCGCGTTTGTAAACAAACGCGCAAATGACTTTTATAAGGAGATATAGATGAGAAAAACACTTCCCGCGCTGATAGCGCATATTGCGATCGCGATCGCGTTGATAGTCGCGATCGGCGTGCTCGGCATCGTTGCCGCGGAAGTATCGGCGGCGGGGCAGGAGAAGTTTACGGGCGAGCTCGAGCGAAACGTCACGTTGCGCATACTCGAAAACGACACCGCCAAGGAGCAAGGATATTTGCAAGAGCTGTTGGATGCGTTCAACGCCGAATATGCCGAATACGGCATAAAGGCGGTGGACGCGAACATGGATCAGTACATCGATCTCGAAAAAGGCGGACCGTTCGGCTACGGTCCCGACGTGCTGTATCAGGCAAACGACGCGCTCATGAAATACGTCGACGGCAAGCACATACTCCCGTTGCCCGTCGACAAGATAGAGTGCGCCGAGCAAGTGGGCGAAAGGGCGTGGGATGCGTACAAAGCGACCGTAAAGGGCGATACCTATACGCTCGGCGTGCCCGTCAACATTCAACAGCCGCTGTTGTATTACCGCGCCGATCTGTTGCCCGAGAATTGGGAGACCGATTGGGATGACGACAAAAACGGCGTGCCCGACATGATAGAAAACTGGACGGACATGTACCGCTATTCGCAATACGTTCGGCAAACGAGCGGCGGAACAAAGTACGGCTACATGAAATCGCTCAACGACGGATATTTTGCGTCGGGATATTTTTTGTCGTACGGCGGATACGTATTCGGCGACGGCGGCAAGGACACCGCGGATGTCGGGTTTTCCGAAAACGACGGCTATAAGGGCGCTAAAATAATCCGTCAGCTCGCGTCGGTAATGAATTTGGAATGCACGGAGGACACGATAACTCGCAACTCGTATTCGCGTATGGCGCAGGGCACGTACTTTGCCACGATGACTACGCCCGACGTATATACCATGTTCGTCAAGGAAATGGTCAATGCGGGATATACCGAAGAGTACGCGCTCGAAAACATCAAAATGACCGACGTGCCGCGGTTGCCGGTAAGCGGCGATCTCGAGAACGAGAGTTTGGGATTTAAGGATATGACGGTGATGGGCGGCGTCAACGGTTACGCGATAAGCTCGTACACGAAAGCGCCCAACGCCGCGCTCGCTTTTGTCAACTTTGCCACGTCGTATAAAATGATAGAGCGTCGAGCCGAGTTGTTGGGCATATCGCCCGCGCGCGGCGACGTCGCCGCGGAGCTCGGCGGACTGAACGAAACGATATACGCCAATCTCGCGAGCGGGTCGATATACGTAATGCCGAGCGTTCGCGCACTCGCTCAGGTGTGGACGCCGTTGCAAACGTATTGCGCCAAACTCGCGGACGACATACTCACGGGCAAAAATGCGTTTACTACCGACTACGCGCTGAAAAGCGGGCTGGAAAACGTAGATAAGCAGATATACGACGCCATCCATACTTTGGGCGGATCGTGATCGTCGCGACCGTATTCTCGAAATTAAATACGACAAGGAGACAGACGCCGAAAAATGAATGCGTTAGTTAAAAGCAAAAACTTTTTCAAAAGCATACCGAGCAAAATAAAAGCCGTGCCGAAAAAGATCGCGGCGAAGTTTGCTGGCGCAAAAGAGATAATCATACAGGGCAACGGCAAGGTGTCCGCATCCATGATAGTCATGGGTTTGGGGCAATTGCTGTACAAGCAGTGGGCTAAGGGCTTTATGTTCCTGTTTATACAGATAGCGTTCGTGGTATATACGGTGTTGACGGGCGCGTCCGACCTTTTCGGATTCTTCACGCTCGGTATGCGCGAAAGCGACGCCTGGTACGGCGTGGATGGCGACAACTCGGTCGTCATGCTGATAATGGGCATACTCGCCGTGCTTATGATCGTTCTTTACGTCGTGATGTACATAGCCAACATCAAGGACGTTTATCGCACGCAGTGCGCGGTCGACACGCTCAAAACGCCGCCGGGATTCAAGCGCGAAGTCGGCGCGTTATTGGATAAGTCGTTCCACAAGACCGCGCTCGCCTTGCCCGTTATAGGCGTGTGCGTGTTCAGCGTCCTGCCGATAGTTTTCATGATACTGATAGCTTTTACCAATTACGGCGGAGATATCGTTCCGCCCGCACTGGTCGATTGGGTGGGGTTTGCCAACTTCGGCAAGATACTGTCGCTCGGTCAATTTGCTCCGACGTTCTTCAAGATATTCGGGTGGAACATGCTGTGGGCTGTGCTCGCGACGGCTATCAATTATTTTGCGGGCTTGGGCTTGGCGTTGTTGCTCAACAAAAAATGCGTAAAGGGCAAAGCGTTTTGGCGCGCGTTTCCCATACTCGCGTACGCTATACCCGGGTTTATAACGTTGCTCGGCTTTAAGTTCATGTTCTCGTACGGCGGACCTATCAACTATTACATACAGGCGGCGGGCGGCGAGGCGATAGGCTTTTTGGGGCTGGACGCCAAGTGGACGGCGCGGCTCATCGGACTGGGCGTAAACGCGTGGATAAGCATTCCGTCCACCATGCTGTTGGCGACGGGTATACTGTCCAACCTAAACACCGATCTTTACGAGGCGGCGCGAGTGGACGGAGCGAGCGCATGGAAACAGTTTGTCAAAATCACTTTGCCGTACGTGTTGTTCGCAACGACGCCCGTGCTCATTACGCAGTTTATAGGCAATTTCAATAACTTCGGCATATTCTACTTCTTGCGCGGCGGGCTTTATGCCGACGGGTATTTTTTGGCGAGCGACACCGATCTTCTTATCAACTGGCTGTACAACATGTCGATAGACAACAATTATTATTCGATAGGCGCGGCGATCAGTCTTGTTATATTCGCCATCACGTCGATCATATCGCTCGCGGTGTACGTGCTGTCGCCCTCGTATAAACAGGAGGAAACGTTCAGATGAATACGGCAAATGCAAAGGTCGTTAAAGCAAAGACCAAAAGAGTGCTCAACGTGCTCATTACGTATTGCGTTCTCATAGTCGTCGCGTTTATATTTTTCTTTCCGTGTTTATGGCTGATATTGGCGTCGTTTTCCAAATCGGGCTCGATATATTCGTTCGACGGGTTTTTCCCCACGGAGTACGGCTTGGATGCGTTCGGCGCGTTGTTTACCGATACCGTCATGTATAATTATCCGCAGTGGTTTTTAAACACGTTGTTCATAGCGGTCATGAGCTGTATCTTGGGCACGGTGCTCACCATTCTTACGGCGTACTGCATGTCGCGGTTTAGGTTCGGATCGAGAAAAGCGATGATGAAAACGACGCTCGTGCTCGGCATGTTCCCGTCGTTCATGGGCACTATCGCGGTGTATATCATGATGACGCAGTTCAACCTGATCAACCAGCATTGGGGGTTGATCCTCATATATTCGGCGCAAGCGCCTATGGGATACATGGTGCAAAAGGGCTTTTTCGATACCATACCGTATTCTATCGACGAAGCCGCGCGCATAGACGGCGCGTCCAACCTGAAAGTGTTTTTCAAGATAATCCTGCCCATGTCGAAGCCCATACTCGTATACACGGCGCTTACGGCGTTCACTTGGCCGTGGTCGGACTTTATTCTGCCCAAGATGTTGCTCATAGACAAGGATTTGTACACTGTCGCGGTCGGACTGATGTCGCTCGGCGAAACGGAGTTCGCTCGGTTCGCGGCGGGGTCGATATTCATAGCGATCCCCATAATCGTACTGTATTTCTGTCTTGTCAAGTATATGATAAACGGCATGGCGGCGGGCGC
>CANDGE010000018.1 GCA_947384195.1 uncultured Clostridia bacterium | reverse complement strand
AAATTTATTCCGGAGGAGGAATTTTATGGTATCGGCAGGAGATTTCCGCAAAGGCACAACATTCGAGATGGACGGCAAAGTATATACGGTCGTCGAGTTTCAGCATGTCAAACCGGGCAAGGGTTCGGCGTTTGTCCGCACAAAGATCAAAAACGTGATAACGGGACAAGTTCTCGAAAACACGTTCAACCCGTCCGATAAATACGAGGAAGCGCATATCGACAGGCGCGAGTATCAGTATTCGTACAGCGACGGCGATCTGTATTATTTTATGGATACCGAAACGTTCGATATGCTCCCGCTCAATCACGATATATGCGAGGACGCATTGCGTTTTATCAAGGAAGAAATGACGGTGACCATTTCGTCGTATAAAGGCTCGCCGTTTGCGGTAGAGCCGCCTAACTTCGTAGAGCTTGTTATAGCCGATACCGAAGGCGGAATACAGGGCGATACGAGCAAGCCGGGCAATAAGCCCGCGACGCTCGAAACGGGCTTTACGATCGGCGTTCCGCTGTTTGTCAATATCGGCGATAAGATCCGCGTCGATACGCGCACAGGCACGTACATGGAACGCGTTAAATAAAATTATCGACGGTAAAGTCGAGCGGGCACGTTGGCGCTTGGGCGGCAGCGTGCCTTTTTCGTGCCGAAAAAACGTTGCGCGCCTATACTTGCATATTGTCGAACGTCGCGCATAAATATAACGTATGGACGAATTGTTTAGGCTCTTGCCCGACGAGTATGCCGTGCCGATAGCGGACAGGCTGTGTTACGACAGGCTTTGCGAGGTGCGTATAATAAACGGTATGCCCGTGCGCGTGTACTATGACGGCGCATATTATTTTTTGTGTCGCACGGGAATCACCAAACAACGTGCCGATGCGTTCGTCGCCGATGTGCGCGCGGCGGACGGCATTATAATGCGTGCGTGCGAGCATTCGCTGTACACAGTGACGGACACGCTCAAACGCGGATATATTTCGGTTTCGGGCGGTATAAGGATAGGCGTTTGCGGAAGCGGCGTAATGAACAACGGCACGCTTACGGCGGTAAAGGATTTTACTTCCGTCAATATCCGCCTGCCGCACGAGATAAAAGGCTGTGCCGCGACGTTGCTGTTTAAAACTCTCGTCGACGGCTGTATACGCAATACTCTTATAATATCGCCGCCCGGCGCGGGTAAGACGACGATGTTGCGCGATCTGTGCAGGTCTGTGTCCGACCGCGGCTATAACGTTTTGCTGTGCGACGAAAAGTACGAGATCGCGTCGGTATCGGGCGGAGTCCCGACGCTCGACGTGGGATGTCGCACCGACGTGATAAGCGGTGTGGACAAAGCAAAAACGCTCGACATCGGCATAGCTAATATGCGTCCCGACGTGATAATGATGGACGAGCTGTTCGGCTCGGAGCTCGACGACGTGCGCCGCGCGTCCACTTGCGGTATAGCGGTGGTCGCGACGGTACATGCGAAAAACGTCGATGATCTGCGCCGTAAGCATGGCTGGGAGCGAGCCGTAGCGGAAGGCTTGTTCGACGTGCGTGCCGTGCTTTCCGCGCCGCCGCGGCGAAATATCGAGATGTACGACGGCGATACGCCGTGACGTCGGCGCGTTTACGGCTTTTCGGCATCGCATTTTTCATCTAAGGACAGGCTTATGAGCGTTAAGATCTTTATCGTTTTTTTATGTGCGGCGATAGGCGTTTCGACGGGCTATGCCGTTATGCGATCGTACAGGCGCAACTACGAATACCTGGACGGAGTGTGCGCGATAATAGGCGAGCTAAAACGCAATATCGCATACCGTCGCGACGGAGCGGTAAGCGTTTTGCGCGCCGTCGATATCAAAAGCCGACAGCTCGAAAAGAACGTCGGCGAGTATATAGCGTTTGCGGGGAGCAAGGCGGACAAGCCCGAGATAAGTCGCGGTCTTTTACCTGCCGAAGTGCATTCGCGGACGAGCGAGCTGTTTGCGTCGATAGGCAGGAGCGACGGACAGTCGCAGTTGGACGAACTCGATATGTTTGCCGAGCGGTTTTCCGCATTGCGCGGCGTTGCCGAAAACAAGTACAAAAAGCTGGGCGGCGTAGCGGTCAAGCTCGGTTTTTTGATAGGGCTCGGCGTGGGCATATTGACCTTGTAGGCGGTGAGCATGGATATCAACATAATTTTCAAAATAGCGGCGGTGGGACTGATAACCGCGATAATCAATCAGGTGCTTAAAAAGACCGATAAGGACGAGATAGCGACGTTGGTCACGCTCGCGGGACTTGTTATCGTTTTGATAATGATAATCAATATGATAAGTCAGCTTTTCGATACGTTGCGCTCGGTTTTCGGAATGTACTGATGGAAATTTTCGGGATAGCGGCTATCGCGCTCATAACGACGTTTTGCGTGCTCGTTTTGCGCGAAGTAAAAAGCGAGCTCGCGGCGGCGGTCGCGCTGGCGGGCGGGATAATAGTCGTGCTGTCGGTAGTCGACGTGTTTACCGACATATTTTCGACGATCGCCGCTATTGCCAAACGCGCGGGGCTTGCAACTAGCGTAGTTACGCTGTTGTTCAAGGTGATCGCCGTCGGATACGTCACGGAATTTTCGGCGTCGGTGATGGACGATGTAGGATTGTCGTCGCTGTCCGATAAGGTCACGCTTGCCGGCAAACTGATAATTGTAGGAGTATCGTTGCCCGTTGTGGTAAAGCTGTTTGAGTTTATAGCTGGTATGCTTTCATGAAACGTATTGTTGTTATCATTGTAATAGCCGTGGCGGCGGCGATGCTGTTATCATGTTCGGACGGGCGGTCGGACATGCCCGTCGACGCCGTGCCCGACCGTGCGGCGAGCGACAGGGCGGATAAGACCGATAACGTCGGCGACGGCGACGTCGACAAAAGCGTGGACGACTTGTTGGGCAAGCTCGATCTTACGGGATTACAAAGCCTATTGCAAACGCTCACATCCGATCAAATAGCGGTATTCGGCTTCGACGATATAGCCAAGCGCATACGCGCAGTCGCAAATGGCGAATATCAGACCGACATAGGCGGGGTGATAGGCTATTGCTTCGCCTTGCTCGGCGCCGACGTGTTTGAGTTTTTGCCGATGATGATAGGTTGCATAGCGATAGTTCTCGCGTATAACATCATCAATTCGGTCAAAAGCAAATTCGCGTCCAACGCGACGGAACGCGTCGTGTACTTTGCAACGGGCACGCTGGCGGTATCGCTCGTCGTGGGATATTTTTCGTCGGCGGTGGTTTTCGCCGTCAAATTCATAGCGTCGGTCAAAACTCAGATAAACGCCGTCGCGCCCGTATTGCTTACCGTAATGACGGCATCGGGCGCGGCTTCGTCGGCGGGCGCGTATTCGCCCGCAGTCGCTTTGCTCGGCAGCGGCATGACCAACGTCGTCACATATCTCGCTTTTCCCGCATTGCTGATGGGGCTTGTGTTCGATGTGATAGGTTCGGTGTCTACGGGCATAAAACTCGAAAAAACGTCGGAGTTTTTGCGTTCCGCGTGCAAATGGTTTTTGAGCACTGCGTTTTTCGTGTTCGTTACGTTTGTCGGCGTATCCGGAATAACCGCATCGGTCCGCGACGGGATATCGGTGCGCGTGGCGCGGTTCGCCGTTTCAAAGTACGTGCCCGTGATAGGCGGGTATCTTTCGCAGGGCTTCGATTTCGTGATGGCGGGCAACGTGCTCATAAAAAACGCGGTCGGATCGAGCGCGGTGGTTTTGCTCGTGCTGTGCGCCGCCCCGGTCATATCCAAGCTTGCCGTGTTCACGCTGACGTTAAAGCTGACCGCGGCGATATCCGAGCCGCTCGGCGGTTCGTTCGGCGGTATGTTGACGTCGATATCCAAATCGTCGTCTGTAATGGCGGCTGTCGTTGCGGCAATGACGTTTTTGTACGTATTGTTTTTGTCGATCGTGATCGGCACGGGGAACATGGCGTTATGAACGGGTTTGCGGCATGGGGACTTACCATACTCGGGCTTGCCGTCGTCACGACGATAGCCGAAATGCTTTTGCCCAAGGGCAAAACGCGCAAGGCTATATGCTCCGTCGCGGCGACGGTGGCGGTGCTCGTTATCGTCACGCCGATCCCGAAGCTGTTGAAAAACGGGATCGATTTGGATTTCGGCGACGGAACTGACGTGGCGGTCGACGGCGATTATATAGATTACGTCGACGGAATAAAAGCCGAGCTTATCGGCGAGAGCGCCGTGCAGTACATAGCGGGCAAAGGCTATACCGAAAAAATAAGCATATCCGTCGAGCTCGACGGCTGGAACGTAAAATCGGCGTGCGTTAATTTTGTCGATTTCGGTATGCCGGGCGGCGACGCGCATATACATAAGAGTGAAATCATCAAGCTGGTTGCGGACTACTTCGGCATCGGCGAGGAGGCGGTTATGTCTTATGGATAAACTATCGGGCTTTATCGCAAAGCTGAAAAACATAAAGAACGTCGAAATTTTGATCGGCGGAGCCGCACTTGCCGTCGTACTGTTGATATACTTTACGTTTGTGTCTTGTTCGGGCGGGAGCGATAAGCCTACGTCGGGCGATATAGTTCCGAGCAACGCCGATTATTGTACGTCGATGCAGGTACAGGTAGAAAACATCGTATCCAAGATATCGGGCGTAGGAAGCGCCGAAGTAGTTATCAATTGGGATAAAAGCGTTACGTCGGTGTTCGGCGGAAGCTCAACGGAAAACCCGCGCGCGCTCGGTGCGCTAATCGTGTGCGACGGCGGGAACAGCACAAAGGTCAAGCTGGACGTGATATATGCGGTTTCGACGCTGTTGGATCTGTCCATAGAAAAAATAATAGTATATCCAAAATCCAATTTGTAGGAGGCAATATGAGCAAAAAGAAAAAAATAATCGTACTGGCGAGCATGGTCGCATTGCTCGTACTCACGGGCTGTTTGAATTATTTTCTCAACCGTCCGGCAGACCAACCCGCAGGCGGCGACAGCTCCGTAACTTACAGCGATTACTTTGCCGCGTCGCGCGCGGACAGGGATACGTCGCGTTCCGAAACGGTGTTGTACTACGAAACCATAATCGGTAACGAAGCTACTTCCGCCGAAGCCAAAGCCAATGCGGAAAAAGATCTCGCCGCGCTCGTATCGGGCATCGATACCGAGCAACGGTTGGAAACGCTTATCAAGGCGCTCGGCTTTGACGATTGTCTTGTAACCGTCGGTAAAGAAAATATCAACGTGATCATCAAGTCGGACGCATTGACCGATCAAGAGGTCGCGCAGGTGTTGGAAGTAGTTCATTCCGAAACGGGCAAGCTCGTTGAAAACGTGCGGATCAAGCCGATAGATCTTTGATCGATATATCGAGCAAAAAAACGGGCGCGATGCGGGGCGGTGTCATAGGGATTATTAAGTTCCTAAGAAAGACGGTATAGCAGAAATGCTATGCCGTTTCTCTTTTGTCTTACGTGGGTAACGGTATTTGTCCTATACCGTTGAAGTAAAGTCTATCCGTTGCGTTCTTCGCCTGTTAATCTTTTCAGCTTGATACGCGACGACTTTTTGTACAAACTCCCGTACAATTTCGGGCGTAAGTTCGGTTATTTACGTGTACTTGCGTATCGAGCGCATAAACCTCGTTACGTTATCGGATTGTTCTTTCGCTTTGGATAATTCTTGCCGTAAGATATTAACCTTTGCTTTCAGTTCGATTTGTTCTTGTTTGTAGGCTTGGCTCATCTTTACAAACCGCTCGTCTGTTAGAAGGATACTTTTTTAAAAAATATTTATTCGTGGACGAAAGTTTCTCAAAAATTTTTTCTCTCTGCTTAACCAAGTACACTTTTCTCGAAAAGTTGACGGTCTGCACTGAATTTTTTCAAAGAATTTTTTTAGATCTTCTCATATAACCAAGTACAGTTATACTTGGTTTTGCAACCAAGAAGCGTAAAAATTATTTTGGGGATCTCTCCATGATTACAAGCCTGTAAAGAGTTTTCACAAAATCCTAAGATTTTGAAAACTGACGGTAGGAATAATCGGGATACCCGATTTTCAGTTGTGGACGAACATAAAAAACAGAATCGGGTTTCCCGATTGCTGTTCGCCCAAAATAGATCAAAACTTAATTTTGGCTATTTTCTTTACCTGCTTGTAAAAATAAGCGATAGCCAATATGTTTATAATTTTCGGTATGCTTATTTATTAAAACTCGGTGTCGAAACACTATGAATTTTAGAGTAAATATGATATAATAGATTCATATTGATTGCTACGCAAGGAGTCATAATTATGGATGATCAAAAATATTTAGAATGGATAAACTTCTATTCCGCCTTTGCAAATGAATTATTGAAATACGAAAGTGATCGAGCTACTCTCTTAGATAAGCTACAAAAAGTCTTTACGGAACTCAAAATCAAATTTCAAAAATTAGAAGAAGATGACTCTATTCTTGATATTGATCCGTTTACTGTATTCGGGCTTTTCAATAAAGGAATAACTCATTCTAATAGGGTGTCAATTATTCGTGGACTGGCGAAAGAATTTGGATTAGACAAAATATCTGTTCCTCAATCTTTTGACGGTATTCCTGTTTTGAACAACTTAAAAGCTGTTTTCTTTGGTTGGAATCGCAATAGCAACGATATTGATAATCTATGGTTATTGTTCAAGACCGCAATCAATTATGCCGATTGTAAGACCGATAAAACAGAAACAAGAAATGCATTTATTAAAGTATATAATATTGTTATTCAACAATCCTGCATCAAATGGAATATAACAATGGGTTTATATTGGATTCGTCCACATACTTTCTTGAATTTGGATTCTCGAAGCAGGTGGTATATAACTAATTATTGTCCTGAAATTATATTTTTTAATGAGAAATCTATCAAAAGTGTTCCCGACGGAGAACAGTATCTATCACTCTGCGATATGGCAAATAGACAATTGCAAAAAGGAAAATATAATTTTAACAACATTCCTGAATTATCATATCAAGCGTGGCTCATTTCAGAACAAGTAAATCAAGAAAATAAGAAATTAGAAGAAAATTCTGCAATAGTAGATGAAGATACTAATGCTGTGCATTATTGGCTATATTCCCCGGGCAAAAATGCTGGGTATTGGGAAGAATTTTATAAGAAAGGCATTATGGCTATTGGCTGGGGCGCAATCGGAAACTTGTCAAAATTCGAAGATAAAAACCAGATGAAGGAAACGATGCGGACTACATATGAACATTCTGATCGTTCCTACAAAAATGATGCTCACGCGGCTTGGCAGTTTGCGAAAGAAATAAAAGTTGGTGATGTCGTATTTGTTAAGCAAGGTATGCATCAAATTATTGGTCGTGGCGTGGTCGAATCCGAATATCTTTTTGATGAGAATCAACCGGAAGATTTTAATAATGTACGCAGAGTCAAATGGACGCATAAAGGAGAATGGGAACATCCGGGACAAGCGGTTCTAAAAACTCTTACAGATATAACGCCTTACACGGATTACATTGAAAAACTGAATGCTTTGTTTGCCGAAGAAAATGAGGATGAAATTGAGAATCGTACTATTGTTTATCCTCCATATACGGCAGATGATTTTTTAAGAGAAGTATATATGTCGGAAAATGATTACAACACGCTCGTCGATATAGTACACGAAAAGAAGAATGTCATACTACAAGGGGCGCCGGGAGTTGGCAAAACTTATGCGGCAAAACGTTTAGCTTATTCTATGATGGGCGTACAAGATTCAGAAAGAGTAATGATGATTCAATTCCATCAAAGCTATTCCTATGAAGATTTTATTATGGGATATCGCCCCACAGAAACGGGCGGATTTAAATTAAATGAAGGACCATTCTATAAATTCTGTAAGTTAGCAGAAGGCGATAGCGAAAATGATTATTTCTTTATCATTGATGAAATTAATCGAGGCAATTTAAGTAAGATTTTCGGCGAATTATTCATGTTGGTTGAGAAAGACAAACGCTCAAAAGTAAAACTGCAATTGCTCTATTCAAATGAAAAATTTGCCGTACCCGATAATGTTTATATCATTGGTATGATGAATACTGCCGATAGAAGTTTGGCGCTTTTGGATTATGCATTGAGAAGAAGATTTGCATTCTTTGAGATGCAACCGGGCTTTAACACTGAAGGCTTTATTCAATATCGCACCGAGTTAAACAATCCTAAATTTGATAAACTTATAGACGCAATTGAAACTCTTAATGCGACAATCAATGCGGACACTACATTGGGTGAAGGATTTAGAATCGGACACAGCTATTTTTGCAATGTAAAACAAAACACTCATTTATCTAACATTGTAGAGTACGAAATTATCCCTTTACTTAAAGAATATTGGTTTGACGAGCCGACTAAAGTGAAAGATTGGAGTGCTGTTTTAAGGAGTGCTATTCAGTGATTCCCATTCGGAACATTTATTATATGCTATCCTATGCCTTTCAGGCATTGCAAGAACAAGGATATCAAAATGTCTTAACAGAAGAGTTTGAAAATGCTGCTGAGTTATTCGCAACAATTCTATCAAAAGGCATTTCATTGCAATTAAAACGCGGGTTAAATAGAAAGTATATTACGCAACAAGAACCATTATATTCTATTCGCGGAAAAACTAATATAACTGATTCTATTAAAACTCGCTCAATTATAAAAACTCAATTGGTATGTTCTTATGATGAATTTTCGGAAAATTCCGAACTAAATCGTATATTAAAAACGACGGTTTTACTTTTATTAAAGTCCGATATATCGAAAAAGCGCAAGAAAGAGTTACGGCAACTTATGGTGTATTTTTCAAATGTTGATACTTTGGAAGTACATAGTATTGATTGGAATATAAGGTACAATCAAAATAATCAAACCTATCACTTGTTGATTTCTATATGTAATTTAGTGATAAAAGGGCTTTTGCAATCTCAATCAATGGGTGAAACCAAGTTAATGAGCTTTTTAGATGAACAACGTATGTGCCGTCTATATGAAAAGTTTATTCTTGAATATTACAGAAAACATTATCCGCAACTTTCTGCTAATGCGGAGCAGATTCCTTGGCAACTAGATACCGAATCAAAAGATATGCTACCTGTAATGCAGTCGGATATTATGCTTAAGAAAGGCAATAATGTCTTGATTATTGATGCAAAATACTATTCTCATACCACTCAAGTACAGTATGATACGCATACTCTTCATTCCGCAAATCTTTATCAAATTTTTACTTATGTCAAGAATAAAGAAATTGAATTAGGTGACAAACCGCATAAGGTTTCGGGTATGTTGTTGTATGCAAAAACAGATGAGACCATACATCCCAATAGTTCTTATCAAATGAGCGGGAATCAGATTGATGTCAAAACATTAGATCTTAATTGTGATTTTAATAAAATCAAGGAGCAACTTGATAATATAGCAAAAACCTTTTTTAGTAATATGTAAGGATATTTATAATGAGTACGCGAGTAGATAACCTAATCAATGATATTAAGAATGCAACAGATCTTTCAATTGATGTCTTGAGGAGATACGAGTTATAATCGGCAACGGTAATTATCCAAGTAACAATATTCAAAATACTGTAGCAACTGTGGTCTCTATTTATGACAATTACAAAATCTCAAATGCCGCGTTTATGTGCGATACAAAGAATCTAAATTTAGTTTCTATTATAGCATTACTTCTCGATTCTTGGGATGATGCTATTGAGCTTATAGATAGAATAATTACTAACACACAACCAACAATGTATAAATTTGCAATATATCTTGCTACAAAAAGGATAATGTTAGTTAACCAAAATAACAATTCAAGAGAATTATATAAGTTTTTTAAAACATATACAAACCACAAAGTGCTATTTGTTGGAGATAAACCCGAAGTCAATTATCATAGTTTAGTGAAAAAACAAATATGGATTCAGCATTGTTCGGGATAAACATATGGAAGAAAAGGGGGGCGGAATGTTATGCGTCATACTTTGATCATTCATATGGCGGTAATCCGCCACCGCAAATAAATAACATATCAATAGCTGATTTTAAATTGTAATTATTATTTCAAAAATACACAATTAACACAACTTTAATAGTAAAATAGCAGGAGCTTGAATACAAGTTCCCGCTATTTTTTGACTCGCCCTTATAAGGTGTATTCCGATTAAAATTTAGGTTTTTGTAAATTCCCTATGGAACACTCCTTTGCGTCTGTTTTTTTATGCCGAATTTTAGAGTAAAACAAATCGGCAATACGTGTAAAAATCATTGTAATTTGGCAAAATCTATGGTATAATAGATACTGAAATCGAGCCTGCGAGGTGTAAGCGGTAAATGTGCGCAAAGCGGAACAATACATTTTCGAGCGACGTTACGTACGGACATAACGTGTTGCGCGAAACTATACGCTTGGCGGCGCTGGAAATAAGCGGCGTGGAATCCGTTTGCGGCAGAGGCGTGCGTTGCTATATCATAGGCGATACGATAGACACCGACGTTTATATCGAAGTCAACAGCGAAGTCAGTTGTTCGGATATAGCGTTCAAGGTGCAGGACAATATAAAGAAAATGGTCGAATCGATGACCGATTACAAGATGGGCGTTATAAACGTCAATATCATATCCGTCAAGTTCGTCAAGCACTGAATTTCGCGCTCCGCGGTGCGGGGTGCGGTTTTTACATTAAAGAAAATCACGGTCGGAGGTACCGATATAAATGAACAGGCGCGTCGCGCGGGAGATCGCTTTTAAACTGACATACGAAATGGTAATGACCGGCGAGTACAATTCGGAGACGCGCGCCGAGCTTATGGCGGGCGCGGACGCCGACTCGCTCGGGTTTGTCGATTCCGTTATCAACGGCATAGCGGAGCGCCGCGACGTGCTGAAAGCGCTTATCGTCAAGTACGCAAAGGGCTACGAGTTCGACAGGATATATAAAGCCGATCTTGCGGTGTTGTTCGTCGCATGTTACGAATTGAAGTATACGGATACGCCTGCGGCTGTCGTCGTCAACGAAGCTATCGAGATAGCCAAGACATATTCCGATGTAAAAAGCCATTCGTTTATAAACGGGATATTGGCGTCGGTCATACGCGAGGGCAAGGCCGATGAGTGAGATAATTGACGGAAAAGCTGTCGCCGCACGTATAAAGGAAACGGCAAAGGCGCGGGCGGCGGAGTTCGAGCGCGTTGCGGGGCGCAAGGTCGGGCTCGCGGTGGTGCGGGTCGGCGACGATCCCGCATCGTGCATTTACGTGCGCAATAAGGTAAAGGCGTGCGAGCAGTGCGGCGTTGCGTCTTACACGTACCTGTTCGACGAAAAAACGACTCAGTCGGAGCTCATCGAATTTCTCGGCAAGCTCAATGCGGACGGCAAGATAGACGGCATACTCGTTCAGTTGCCGCTTCCCGAGCATATAGACGAGCGAGCTTGTATTGCGGCTATATCTCCGCAAAAGGATGCGGACGGGTTTAACGTCGTCAATGCGGGAAAGCTGTTTTTGGGCGAGCGCGACGGGACGATCGCGTGCACTCCGCGCGGTATTATAGAACTTATCAAGGCTACGGGCGTTCCTATTGCGGGCAAACACGCTGTCGTGATAGGGCGGTCGAATATCGTCGGTAAGCCGATAGCGGCGCTGTTATTGAACAACGACGCTACGGTCACCGTTTGTCATAGCAAGACGCGCGATCTGCGCGACTACACGTTGACTGCGGATATACTCGTAGCGGCGGTCGGCAAAAAGCATTTTGTAACGGCGGACATGATCAAGCGCGGCGCGGTGGTCATAGACGTCGGCATGAATCGCGACGAAACGGGCTTGTACGGCGACGTCGACTACGATAACGCAAAGAACGTCGCGGGCTATATAACGCCCGTACCCGGCGGCGTCGGTCCGATGACGGTCGCCATGCTGATACTCAATACCGTCGACGGTGCGCGCAATGAATAGAACGATGACTGTCACGCAATTGTCGACGTACCTTAAAGGCGTGTTCGACGACGAAGAGCTGTTGCACGACGTAACGCTCACGGGCGAGATAACCGAGATATCGTATTCCGACAAGCATACGTTTTTGACGCTTGCCGACGGGGCGTGTTCGGTGCGTTGCGTGCATTTTTCGGCGCGTGACAAGGTGGAAAAGGGTATGCGCGTCGCTTTGCGGGGAAGTGTGTCGTTTTACGGTCGGCGCAATTCGATATCGTTCAACTATTCGGAATTTTTCGTAGACGGGCTCGGCGATAAAAACGCAAAGCTTGCCGCGCTCAAACAAAAGCTCGCGGACGCGGGATATTTTACCGACCGTCCGCAGTTGCCGAAGTATGTTGCCGACGTGGTCGTGGTCACAAGTCCCGACGGCGCGGCCATACGCGATTTTATGCGCGTCGTATACGACAAATGCCCGTTCGTGAACATCAGGGTGTATCCCGTTCGCGTGCAGGGCGACGGCGCGGCGGCGCAAATGGCAGTCGCCGTCGAAAGATTGCAGGCGTGCGATACCGACGCGATAATACTTTGTCGCGGCGGCGGGAGCGACGAGGATCTCGACAGTTTCAACGACGAGAGTTTGGCAACGGCGGTGGCGCTGTCTGAAATACCCGTAGTATCGGCTGTCGGACACGAGATAAATTATTCGCTTTGCGATCATTGCGCGGGAACTCGCGCGGGCACGCCGTCCATTGCGGGCGAGATAATAAACTCGCACGCAATGCGTATGCGCGACGATATGCTGTCGGCTGTCGCCGCCATGCGCGAAAGCGTTGCGGCGCGTTACTCGGCGACGTTGCGCGCGGTGTCAAGGCTGGGCGCGGCTACTACAAAGGCCGTTGCGGCGCGCGTTTCGGACGGATATAACAAGGCGGGCGTGCTCGCACGCCGCGGCGCGTATGCGGTAAGAAAAAAAACGGACGGCAAAATACACAAAACGCAGGTAGCGGCTACGGCATTGCGCGTCGGGATATGCTCGCGAATGTCGGACTGTCGACGGCGGTACGAGCTCGGCAAAACGGCGCTTACCGCGCTCGATCCGCATCGGATAATAAAGATCGGGTATGCGGCGGTGCTCGGCGACAAAGGTCGAATAACGTCCGCCGCTCGGCTCGACGTAGGGCAGTCGGTGCGGCTCGTCTTTGCGGACGGCGAAGCCGTCGCGGACGTCAGGTCGGTACGCCCGACCGAAAACGGGAGATAGTATCATGGAAAACAAGCGTACGGGCGGAAGTGTTTCCGCCGATTTCGAGCGAAAGATCGGCGAGCTCCAAAAGATAGTCGAAAGACTGGAAAGCGATACGGGCGTGTCGCTCGAAGAGAGCGTCAAGCTGTTCGAGGACGGACTGACGCTCACCAAGGAGTGCGTCGACAGGTTGGATAGTATGCAATCGCGCATCGACGATCTCGACAAGCAGTTGGATGCGGTATTGCGCAAGCCGCTTTTCGGTGACGGAAATGAGTGAAAAGTTCGACAGTCGCATGACCGAATGGCGCGAGCAGATCGACGCCAAGCTTAAAGAGCTCGTCGAGCGTACGCTGTACCCGAGCGAGTTTAAGAGCATACTCGAGTATGCGCTTTTTCCGGGCGGCAAGCGGCTTCGCCCCGTGCTGTTTTTGGCGTGGCACGAGTTGTTTTCGGATATAGACGAGTATGCGCTCGAATATGCTTGCGGTATAGAGATATTGCATTCGTATTCGCTCATACACGACGACATGCCGTGTATGGATAACGACGATATGCGGCGCGGTAAACCGTCTGTGCACGTGCGTTACGGCGAGGGCGCGGCATTGCTCGCGGGCGACGCGCTGTTGGATCTTGCGTATCGCATATTGTACGCGCCTACCGCGCGTTGCGAAAAGACCCCGCTCACCATGACGTACGCGCCGTTCGGCGACAACGGTCTAATACACGGGCAGTATCTCGATCTGTTCGGCAATATCGATTCGCTCGACGATCTGTTAAAAGTTCACGCGCTTAAAACGGGCGCGCTCATTTCGTTTGCGTGTACGAGCGGTTCGACGATAGGCAGGTGTATGCTGTACAAGGCGGAAAGCGATCTCGTGTATTCCACGGGCGGCGACTGCAAACCTATATTAAAGGACAGGAGCGACTATTCGGACGGCTTTTCGGCGGCGGTGGATTTCGGCGAAGCGTTCGGCGTGGCTTTCCAGCTTTACGACGATATAACCGAATATATAGACGGCGAGAATTTCAGCGGCACGAGCGTGCTCAATTATATCGATCTCGAACAAGCCAAAACAATGCTCAACGCCAAGCTCAACGACGCAGCTAAGGCGTTGAAGCTCGTCGGCATAGGCGACGCGTCGTTTCTTAACGAGCTGTTGGATAAATTCGTTATTGCCTGATACATGGATTACGGTACTGTAAAAACGCCGCAGGATTTGAAGCGGCTCGATATTTCGGAGCTCGGCGGGCTGTGCGAGTATTTGCGCGGGCGTATAATCGATACCGTCGAGAACAACGGCGGTCATCTCGCGTCCAATCTCGGCGCCGTGGAGCTTACCGTCGCGTTGCATTACGTGTTCGACTGTCCGCGAGATAAATTCGTTTTCGACGTGGGACACCAATCGTATGCGCATAAGCTGTTGACGGGGCGTGCCGACAGGTTTGGCGGACTGCGCAAAAACGGCGGGATATCGGGGTTTCCTTTGCCCGAAGAAAGCGAATACGACGCTTTCGGTACAGGACATGCGTCGACGTCGTTGTCGGTCGCGTTGGGGCTTGCCGAAGCGAGCGCGCGCCGCGGCGACGGCGGCAGGGCGATCGCGATAATCGGCGACGGAGCGCTGACGGGCGGGCTCGCATACGAGGCGCTCAACGCCGTCGGCAGTGAAAAATTGCCCGTCGTGATAGTTCTTAACGACAATAATATGTCGATAAGCAAAAACGTCGGGGCAATGAGCAAGTATTTGACTCGACTGAGATTGAGCAAAAAATATTCGCGTATCAAGACGGAGATCAAACGCGCCGTGTCTATAATCCCGCTTTTGGGCGACGGGGCGTTGCACCTGCTCGACAAGGGCAAACGCTTGTTAAAGCGCGTCGTACTGTCGAACAAGATGTTCGAGGCAATGGGCATTTCGTATTACGGACCGTTCGACGGGCATAACGTCGGCGAGCTGATAGAAGTGTTTTCTCAGGCGAAGCGCAAGGGCGGTCCGGTGCTCGTGCATGTGATGACGGATAAAGGCAAGGGATTGCGCAGCGCGGTAGCCGACCCCGAGCATTCGCACGGCATATCGTCGAGCGATTCGTGCGCGACGCATGATTTTTCGAGCGTGCTCGGCGAGTTTCTTACCGACGCCGCGGCGCGCGACGCGCGCGTTACCGCCGTGACTGCCGCTATGGCTATCGGAACGGGGCTCGAAAAATTTGCGACGGAATATCCCGACAGATTCAAGGACGTCGGTATTGCCGAAGAACATGCCGCAACGTATTGCGCGGCGCTCGCGGCGGGGGGATTAAAACCGTATTTCGCCGTGTATTCGACTTTTTTGCAACGTTCGTTCGACGAACTGCTGCACGACGTTTGCATAGGACGTTACGCCGTCACGCTGTGCGTGGATAGGGCGGGCGTAGTGGGAGCGGACGGTGTGACGCATCAGGGCGTGTTCGATCTGAGCTATTTGACGCTGTTGCCCGAAATGACGGTCATGTGTCCGACGGACGGCGCGGAGTTGCGTGCGATGCTCGAATTTTCTTTGGGCTACGACGCACCGCTCGCGATACGCTATCCCAAATCGTATTCGGTAGATCGCGAGCATGCGGCGATAGAATACGGCAAGTGGGAAACGGTACGCGACGGCGGCTATAATATCACGGTCTTGTGCGCGGGCGGACGTGCGCTCGATATCGCGCTTGCCGCCGCGCAAAGTGTCGACGTTCGCGTCGTCAACGCGCGGTTCGTAAAACCGCTCGATACGGATTTTTTGCGCGAGCACGGCAAAAGCGGCGATGTTTTGATAACCGTGGAGGACAACGTTCGGCGCGGCGGGTTCGGTAGCGCCGTCTTGGAGCATTTGAACGCCGTCGGGAGCAAGGCGCGGTGCATAACGCTCGCGCACGCGGATGCGTTTATAGACGACAGAAGCGTCGACGGCGCGTTCGCCGCATCGGGCATAACGCAAGAGAATTTGATAAAGATCGTAAAAAGTCTTGAATTATCCCGCGGAAAATAGTATAATCGTATCATGAGAATAGGCGTGTATTCCAATCCGAATAAAGATACAGGCGGCAAAGTCGAGAGCGCGGCGTTAGAGCTCGCAAGCAAGCTCGGCATTTATGCCGAAAAGTACTCGCAGGACGGCAGGTATGATTTTATCCTGTCCGTAGGCGGCGACGGGACTATTCTCGGTATAGCCGAGCGTTGCGCGCGTACCGAAACGCCTATACTCGGCGTCAATATGGGCACTATCGGATTTTTGACCGAAACGGAGCCCGCGGCATTGGAAACCGCGCTTAAAAGGCTCGCGGCGCGCGACTATTTTTTGGAGCGGCGCGCGCTCATCGACGCACAGATAGGC
The DNA here is from genome assembly GCA_947384195.1 of uncultured Clostridia bacterium. Classification (GTDB taxonomy): domain Bacteria; phylum Bacillota; class Clostridia; order Christensenellales; family Pumilibacteraceae; genus Anaerocaecibacter. Next base: position 8,123 of record CANDGE010000018.1, on the reverse strand, counting down.
GACAGGCATTATTATGCGCTCAACGACGTAGTCATGCGTTCGGCGAGCGGGCGCATGATCGGAATGGAAGTGCGCGTCAACGCCGAGCTCATCGACAAGTTCACTTGCGACGGCTATATCGCGTGCACGCCGACGGGCTCGACCGCATATTCGCTGTCGGCGGGCGGATCGGTTATAGGACCTAATACGCCCGTGATAGCGCTCACGCCCATAAATCCGCACACGTTGCGCACCCGCCCGATAGTAGTCGGTTCGTTCGAGCGCATACATATGACCGATCTCGGCGCGTCGGACGCGGCGGTATTCGTCGACGGCGAGCGCGTGGATACAGTGCGCGCGGGAAACGGCGTGACCGTTAGCGGTTGGGATAAATGCGCGCTGTTCGTGCGGTTCGATAAAAAGAGTTTTTATTCGCGGCTATTGGACAAGCTCAACGACTGGTCCGCACCGGAGGATTGATGTTACAACGGATAACCATACATAATTTGGCGCTCATACGCGATCTCGAAATAGAATTTACGCCCGAACTCAACGTGTTTTCGGGCGAAACGGGCGCGGGCAAATCGATAATAGTCGATTCGCTCATGTTGCTTGTAGGCGCGCGCTACGATAAGTCGTTGTTGAAGTTCGGCGAGGACAGCGGGTTTGTCGAGGGCGTTTTCGGGTTTGAAAATTCCGAGCCGCTCGAAGCGCTCGGCGTGGACGCGGACGACGGATTTTTTATCGTCACGCGCAAGTTCTTCAAGGACGGCAGGAACGATATCCGCGTAAACGGCAAGCAAGCGACCACTGCAATGCTTCGCGAGCTTATGCAAAACTACGTAGATATTTACGGGCAAAACGAATATCAATCATTGTTGAAACTGACGGAACAGCATAAAATTCTCGATCATTTCGTATTCAAACACGACGATGCGCCGTTAAAGGCTCACCGCGCGACGTATGACGCTTACAAAAAGGTTTGCGCGGATATGAAAGCGCTCGGCGACGAGCAAGCTCGCGCGCAACGCATAGACGTTTTGAAATTTCAGATAGAAGAGATACGCGCCGCCGACGTAAAGTCAGGCGAGGAAGAAAAGCTCGTCGAACGCAGACATGTGCTTATGGCGTCCGAGCGCATAAAGAATGCGCTGGCGGAATGCGTCGGTATGCTCGACGGCGACGACGGTGCGAGCGGCGCGGTATCCGACGCCGTGCGCGCGATAGGCGCGGTGTCGTCGCTCGACGAAGCGTATTCGTCGTTGCACGAGCGGTTGCGATCGGTGTCGATCGAGCTTGACGACATTGCCGAGTGCGTAAAGGACGAACTCGACGGCATGGACGGGAGCGAACGCGAGCTCGACGAAGTCGTAACGCGGTTGGATAAATTGCGCGCGCTCAAAAGCAAATACGGCAATTACGAAGCCATGCAAAAATTCGCTGCGGACGCCGAAAGCGAGCTCGAACGCTTGACGGGCGGCGCGGAGCTGTACGATAAGCTTTGCGACGAAGAGCGCGCGTTGCGCAAAAAGCTATACGACGGGTGCATCGCTTTGTCGCAATTGCGGCGCGACGGCGCGAAACGCATGAAGGATCGTATAGAAAGCGAGCTCGGCGATCTCGGCATGGCAAATTCTGTGTTCGAGATCGTGTTCGGCGAAACGCCGAGCATAGATAAATTCGTATCCGGCGTTACTGCTGCGGGGTTCGACGAGTTCGAGTTTTATTTGAGCCCCAACGTCGGACAACCGCTATTGCCGCTCGCCAAGATAATATCGGGCGGCGAAATGTCGCGGTTCATGCTCGCGATCAAGCTGATAACAGGCAATCTTAGCAATATCGAAACGATGATATTCGACGAGATAGACACCGGAATAAGCGGAGCGACGGGGCTGTGCGTGGCGAAAAAGCTTGCCGAACTGTCGCGCGGACGGCAGGTGCTGTGCGTGACGCATTTACCGCAAATAGCCGCGATGGCGGACGGGCATTATTATATAGTCAAGCTCGAAAAGGACGGGGACACGACTACTAAGGTCACTTCGCTCGACCGTGACGGCATGGTGAGCGAGATATCGCGCCTGTCGGGCACGCGCGGAGTGTCTAGTTCGTCCGATAAAAACGCTACCGAGCTCAAAGATTTTTGCGACGGTTATAAACGCGAACTGCCCGTTACTTGACGGCGATTTGCGAGAAATAAAGGTCCAAACGAAAGACGCGTCGATCTTCGATGCGTCTTTTATCGTATAAAGAAGTATATAATTCGACAAGCGGCAAAAACTATTTCAAGTATGAAAAAACTCAGATCGATATTGATATGCGTGCTGTCGGCGCTTATGATATGCGTGTGCTTCTTTCCGCAATACTCCGCTTTTGCGGACGGCGAGCGCGTATATTTGGGCGGTTTCCCGATAGGGATATCGGTGGATATCGACGGCTTGCTCGTTGAAAACGTGACGGGCGTAGAAACCGAATACGGTATGGCGGCGGTCGAAGGAATAAGGCAGGGCGACATAATAAAAAGCATCAACGGCAAGGCGGTGGATTCGTCGGACGATATAACAGACGTGCTGTCGTCGGAACTCGCCAAGATAGAGATCTTGCGCGGTAACGAGAATATCGTCGTCGAAGTGACGCCGATAATCGAGGCGTATACGGGCAAGCCTAAGCTGGGCGTTAAGATAAAAGACAGGATATACGGCGTCGGCACGGTCACTTTCGTTCGCGGGAACGGGCGATTCGTCGCGCTCGGGCACGAGATATGCGACAGCGAAACGGGTATGCACGTTCCGTTCGACGGCGGTCACGCACACGCTTGCAAACTGCTCGGCGTAAAGCGCGGAACTAAGGGCGAGGCCGGCGCATTGCTCGCTACGCTCATGCCCGACAAAATAACCGGCACTATCGACTGCAATAACGGTTTCGGCGTCGCGGGCAAGCTTACGGGCGGTTCGTACGACAAATCGCAGAGCATGGAGCTTGCGCACCGCGACGAGGTCAAGCCCGGAGCGGCTGTCATACGCACGACCGTGGACGGATCGCCCGAGGAATTCGAGATAGAAATAATCAAAGCGTCAAAGCAGGCGGAGCGCAAGGAAAAAGGCTTGGTGTTCCGCGTCACGGATAAACGCTTGCTCGAATCTACGGGCGGGATAGTGCGCGGCATGAGCGGCTCGCCGATAATACAAAACGGCAAGATCGTAGCGGCTTGCACTCACGTATTTTTAAACGATTTTACAAAAGGCTACGGCGTGTATGCCGATTTCCTTAATAATTAAGCTCGATCAGATACATTGGATCGCAGAAAACGAAGAAAACGCGAAAAAAGTCCCGATTTGACGAATAAGCGCGCAATTTGCGACATAGATTTACTGTATGAAACGTTCGCTCGTAATATCCGATTGGTTTTACAGTCTGTCGCACACGATCAAGCGCAATCGCGTAGTGACCGTCGTATATGCGCTGATCTGTTTATTGTTTTTGGTCGTCGGTATCGCCGTCGGGATAACCGTATCCGACAAGATCGAATACGTGACGCGCAACGGCGCGGTCATATTCAAGTATTTGCGCGGCGATATAGGCATTGTGACGTTTTTCTTTTTCGATTTCGGATTGACGGTCGTGTACTGTCTTTTCGCGGCGTCGATGTTTTTCAATAAAGCATTGGCGTTTTTGTCGCTCGCGCCGTGCGCATACAGGTCGTACGTGCTCGGCATGAACATAATAGTGTACTCGGTGTCGGCTATACCGATGCTTTTCGTGTTGTTCGTGCCGATGTGCATAATAGAGATAACGCTGTTATGTATGCTGTCGTTCAGATGCTTTAAATTCAATGCTATGAACGGGTCTTGTATGCCGTCTAAGACAGACGTTATAGTGTACTATAAAGGTACGTTGCAATACATATTCGTTCTCGCCGTATGTATGCTTGCCAAAAGCATAACGGTAGTGCTTTTCGGCTCGGCGCTGATAGGCATAGTCGGCGGCGTTGCATGACGCATATAGTCGAGTATCTTGTGTTTTCATGAATTAAAATCCGAAGTTAAGACAAAATAACGGTATACAAAAGACTTCGGAGGAAACATGAACAAAAAGATACTCATAGGGTTGGCGGCGGTCCTGACCGCGATAGTCGCGTTTATGCCGCTTCTTAACAGCGTTATGACCGCCAGGGCCGACGAAGCGCCGACGCTTGCCAAGACGAGCCGCGCCGCCATGTTGTTGGACAGCGCGACCGGCACTGCGGTGTTCGAGAAAAACACCAAAGAGCATTTGCAAATAGCGAGCATGGTCAAGATCATGACGCTCGGGCTTGCATTCGACGAGATAGCAAAGCGCGAGATACCGCTCGATACCGAGATAGTAGCCTCGCAAAACGCCGCCGATATGGGCGGATCGCAGGCTTTTCTCGACGCGGATGCCAAATATCGCTTGGACGAGCTGTTAAAGAGCATAGTAGTAGCGTCCGCGAACGATTCTTGCGTTGCGGTTGCCGAATATCTGTACGGCAGCGTCGATGCGTTTGTCGCCGCAATGAACGAGCGCGCGGCGGAGCTCGGCATGAACGACACCAAGTTCGTCAACTGTACGGGACTTCCCAAGGAGGGGCAATACAGTTGCGCCGCCGACGTTGCGGTCATGTTCAAACAGCTTATCGAGCACGAAAAGTTTTTTGAATACGCAAAGGTGTGGATGTACGACTTCGAGCATCCGAGCGGACGCGTGACGGGGCTTACCAACACCAACAAGCTCATCAAATTTTACGACGGTTGCGACGGCGGCAAAACAGGTTATACCGATGCCGCGCGCTCGTGCATTACCGTCACCGCCAAGCGCGGCGACACTCGGTTGATCTGCGTTACCATCGGCGCGGAAAATTCCAAGACCCGCAACAAAGAAGTTTCCGAAATGCTCAATTACGGCTTTGCCAATTATAAAACGGTGTATGCGGTGCGCAAGGGCGATGTGATGGGCGAATTCGACGTGCAAAAGGGCAAGACCGATAAAATTACCGTCGTTGCCGGCGAAGATTGCTCGGCGTTCGTAAAAACAGGCGAAAAGTCGGAGCTGTCCGTGGAAAGCGCGATCGGCGAGCTGTATGCGCCCGTAAAGAGCGGCGACGTCGTCGGCGAGATAAAGATCTTGCTCAACGGCGAGCAGTATGCTTGCGTGCCTGCGGTCGCACAGACCGATTGCGATAAAAAAGGTTATTTGGATATACTCGACGACTTTATATCCGAATGGTAAATTTGTCGAAAAACCGTTGACGTACGCGCGCGCGGTGTGATAGAATTATGATATGAATAAAGTTCTTATCGCACCGTCCTTGCTCAGCGGCAATTTCGCCGATATGGGTTCGGACGTGAAAAACATGTCGGATATCGGCGCGGATTGGATCCATATAGACGTAATGGACGGAGTGTTCGTGCCCAATATAACTTTCGGGTTCAAAATGATAAGCGACATGCGTCCGCTCAGTAAATTGTTTTTCGACGCGCACCTTATGATAACGCAGCCGATACGTTATGTAGAACGTTTCGCAAAAGCGGGCGCCGATCTCGTTTCGTTCCACATCGAAGCCGAAAGCGACGTCGACGGCGCGCTCGATAAAATAAGCTCCGTCGGCGTTAAGTGCGGGCTGGCGATAAATCCCGATACGCCCGTCGATACGCTTATACCGTATCTCGGCAGGCTCGATCTCATCGTATTGATGTCGGTGTATCCCGGCTTCGGCGGGCAAAAGTTTATCGGCGGCTCGCTCGACCGAATCGCGCGCTTAAAGCAGTTGCGCGATAAGTACGCGCCTAACGCGCTCATCGAAACGGACGGCGGCGTGACTACCGAAAACGCATCGGAAATAATCGCCGCGGGCGCGGACGTGCTTGTTGCGGGCAATGCGGTTTTCGGTGCGACGGACAGGACGGCGGCGGTGAGATCGCTTCGCGGTCGGGCATGATGCGGCGCGAAAAACGTCGTAACGCATGGCGCGCATACCGCATACACTATAATGGAGGTGCGGCATGACGAAGATCGTATGTATAAAATTACCCAAGTTTTTGGGACGGATAGTTCGGCTGTTCAAGCGTTCCTGATCTCAGAGAACAAATTTCGGAGAATAAATAAAAGATCCGCACGGAAAAATGCGGATCTTTTATTTTGGAAAATCGTTCTCATATGCGGCGGGCGAGCCGCAGCGATCATGCTAATAACGTACAAATCAAAAATCCGAGTCGATAGGCTCGGATTTTAACTGCGGATAAAAACGCAAATAAAAACGAAAAATAATATCAGTCGTTTTCTTGCTTTTTAGCGGTACGCAGACAACGCGTGCAAACATATTCGTGCGCGACCTTGCCGTCTACTTCGGTAGTGACTTTATGGACGTTGGCGTTGAAAGTACGCTTTGTCTTTTTGTGCGAGTGGCTGACATTGTTGCCGGACACTTTACCTTTACCGCAAACCGAACAAACCTTGCTCATGTTTTATGACCTCCTGACGCGGCTGTGACGTTTTTCTATAACAATATACCACTTTTTTAGGCTTTTGGCAACTGAAATGGGCGATTTTTTTGTAATTTTTATAAAAAATCGGTAAAAACTCTTGCAAAATTCGCGCGCATAAGTTAAAATAGATGTGTGCGGTGCATATACTTAACTGTTTTGGAGTAGAGAATTGAGCGTTCACACCTCAAATGCTTACGGCAGAATAACGGTAACGGAAGATTCGATAGCACAGGTTGCTGCCGATACCGCTTTGGATTGCTACGGCATAGTCGATCTCGTGTCCAAAACCTTTTCCGACAATCTGTCGGATCTGTTCAGGCGTAAACGACTGTCGCGCGGAGTAAGCGTATACACAAACGGCGACAGGATATTTATCGATCTATATGTAATAATCAAATACGGTCTTTCCATCGAAGCCGTTGCTCAGTCGCTCAAAAAAGCGGTCAAGTACCGCGTCGAGCGGTTTTCGGGCATGGTCGTCGATACTATCAATGTACACGTGGTCGGTATAAAAGTATAGTACCCAACTATTTTCGACGCCGATAACGAAAATACAGTCGGCGTCGTTATGGAGGAACTCATGCAAAAATCAATCAACGGCGCTATATTCCGTAAAATGATATTAAACGGCGCCAAGCTGTTAGACGCCAACAAGGCGCATGTTAACGAACTTAACGTTTTCCCGGTCCCCGACGGCGATACCGGTACCAATATGTCCATGACGATGCTTTCCGCATCCCGCGAGGTCGCGGCGTGCTCCACCAACAATTTGCCGGAGCTCTGCGATGCGGTGGCCAAGGGTGCGTTGCGCGGCGCGCGCGGCAACAGCGGCGTCATTCTCAGCCAAATACTCAAAGGCATGACTTCGGTGCTCGCGCAGAGCTCCGAGCTTACTGCCAAGACGTTTGCGAAAGCGTTTGCGGCGGGTACGGAGATCGCGTACAAGGCGGTCACCAAACCCAAGGAAGGAACGATACTTACCGTTATCCGCGCTATATCCGAAGGTGCGGAAAAAGCGGCAAAAAAGAATATCGAGCTCAAAGACTTTTTCGCGGCGGTGATCGATGCGGGCGAGGAAATGCTCCGTCAAACGCCCGAAATGTTGCCCGTTCTCAAAAAAGCGGGCGTGGTCGATGCGGGCGGCAGAGGACTTTTGATCCTGCTCCAAGGCTTTTTGAATATCCTGCTCGGTCAAGAGGAAGAATATTCGCTCGAATTCGACGATTCGTACAAAGCGTCGGCGGACAGCCCGTACGACGAGCAGGCGCACTTTAATTATAACGATCTCGCCGAGATCGAGTTTGCGTACTGCACCGAGTTCTTTATAATCAATCTTTACAAAAAGACGACCGAGGCGGATATCGACTTGTTCAGAGAAAAGCTCATGAATATAGGCGATTGCGTGCTCGTCATAGGCGATCTGTCTATGGTAAAGGTGCACGTTCATTCCAACGCGCCCGGTCAGGTCCTTACTTACGCGCTCGAATTGGGCGAGCTCGATCATTTGAAGATCGAAAACATGCTCCAACAGAATCGCGAGCTCAAAAACAAGCAACAGGAAGATCTCAAACCGTTCGGGCTTGTTTCGGTCTGCGCGGGCGACGGTTTGACCGCCATATTCAAGGACTTGTTGGTGGACAACAT
>CANDGE010000017.1 GCA_947384195.1 uncultured Clostridia bacterium | reverse complement strand
CGTGTGGCAGAACTTCGGCAACAACATGGTCGAGATAGACGGCAACCATAAGGGCAATAAATATCCCAACATCGCAAGCTCGGGCGGAAACGGCGGCGGCGGTTATCGCGGCAACTACGTCGTTTACAAGGAAGGCATTTACATGGGCTACCGTTACTACGAGACCCGCGGGTACGTAGAAGGAACGGACGCTTATACGCCGACCGACGCCGCTGTCATCTGCGGTACGGAAACGACTGCTTGGGACAGCTGGTACGACGCGCACGTCGTGTATCCGTTCGGTCACGGGTTGTCGTACACGACGTTCACGCAGGAAATAGCGGAAACTATCCCCGCCGACGGCGCGACGCTTACCGCCGACGGAAAGATAACGGTCAAAGTCAAAGTTACCAATACTGGCAACGTAGCGGGCAAGGACGTGGCGCAGATATACTTCACCGCGCCGTACACCGCAGGCGGCATAGAAAAATCGCACGTCGTTTTGGGCGGGTACGAAAAGACCGCGCTGCTCGCGGCGGGCGAGAGCGAAGTACTCGAAATCACGCTTGCCGTGCGCGATATGGCGTCCTACGATTGGGACGACTCCAACAAGAACGGCTTTACGGGCTACGAAGTAGAGGGCGGCAATTACGATATCAAGCTCATGCGCGACGCGCATAACGAGATAGCCAAGGTCACGTACTCGGTGTCCGAAACGGCGGGCGCGACGGTCGGCAAGACGGGCTTTACATACGCGACGAGCGAAACTACGGGCTACGAGATCGAAAACCGTTTCGATCGAGTGAGCAACTATCTGTACGAGATAACCGACAACGGCGAAAGGTACATGAGCCGCGCCGATTTTTCGGGCACGTTCCCGATACCCGAGATGCGAACGACCGCGCCGCAATGGGTGGTCGACGGCGTTAAAGAATGGGACAATCGTTCTGCGGACAAAGACAAGGATCAGCCGTATTATACCGAAGTCATGCCGACGCAGGGCAAAACGCTCGCTACGCCTATCAAGCTCGCCGAGCTTATGGGGCTCGATTACGACGATCCCAAGTGGAGCGACTTTATGGATCAGCTCACCGTGGCGCAACTGCAATCGCTCGCGAGCTCGGGCGGCTACGGTTCGGGATTCAACGACACCGCGCTCGGCATAACGCGCACGACCAATGCCGACGGACCTGCGGGATGGAGCGTCGGCGCGCCCGGCGGTCAACACGTGTTCTGGTGTGCGGAGACAATACTTTCGGCTACGTACAACAAGGCGCTCGCGCAAAAGAAAGGCGAGGCTATGGGCGAGGAAGCGTTGTGGTATAAGATAGGCGGGTGGTATGCGCCTGCCGTCAATATCCACCGCAGTCCGTTCTCCGGACGGAACTTCGAGTATTACAGCGAGGACGGATTCCATGCGGGCATGATGAGCGCGTACGTTATCCGCGGCGCGCAGGACAAAGGCTTGTTCTGCTACGTCAAGCACTTCGGCGTGAACGATCAGGAAAGCAATCGTTGCGGGCTTTTGACCTGGTGCAACGAGCAAAGCATGCGCGAGATATACATTCGTCCGTTCGAGCTCGACGTCAAGGTGGGCAAGACGCGTGCCATGATGAGCTCGCTCAACCGCATAGGCTACGAGCCTGCGGGCTGTAACTATCAACTGCTTACCGAGATACTCCGCAACGAGTGGGGCTTTAAGGGCAACGTCGTGACCGATTCCTGGGCGGACGCATGGCACGACAGCATCGATCACATGATCCGCGGCGGCGGCAATCTGTGTCTCGGCGGCGGCGGGAACGTCCGATACAACGTCGGCACGGCGACCACCGTGACCGCGCTCCGCAATGCGGCGCAGGGAATACTCTACGCGCACGCCAACAGCCTTGCGATGAACACGGGCGCGACGCCCGTAACGCCCAAGCCGATAGAGAGCTTTACTTCTCAACCGCTTACGGCGGCGGTCATGGGCGGCGTGTATAACGCGAATGTCGCTACGGCGGTGATATCCAAAGTGCTGTTCCCCGACGGCGACGATGCGGATATCGTGTATACGGTCAACGAAAACAGCAGGCTTCCGCTCGGATTGACGCTGTCGACGGACGGCAGGATAACGGGCTCGCCCGAGGAAGAGGTCAATAACTTCCGCTTTACCGTCGACGCGACGTACGCGAACTACACCAAGTCGAGCAGCTTTACGATCACGGTCATCAATGCCAACGGCTCGATCATATACGAAGCGGATACCGAGCTCGGCGCGGCGACGATAGGCGAGAATTGCGATATCGACATAGCGAGCGCAAAGATAGTCAAGCCCGACGCCGAGCCCGACGAGATATTCCCGACGGTCACTTATTCGCTGAGATCGGGAAGCTTGTTGCCCGACGGTCTTGCGTTGACCGCCGCAGGCAAGATAACGGGCACGCCCACTCGCGAGATAGCTGGTTACGAGTTTACAGTGCTTGCGAGCGCGCTCGGTTATAAGGACGTACCCGTAACGTTTACGATGTCGGTGTTCAATAAGCTCGAGTACGCCAAGCGCGAGCTTGCCGCCGCAAAGTACGGCGTGTCGTACGTGCAGAGCGTGGCGTTTGCGGTAACGCAGTCCGAGCACCCCGTATCGTACGAGCTGGCTGTCGGCAGCGAGCTTCCCGCGGGGCTTGTTTTGACGGCGGGCGGATCGATAACGGGCACGCCGACGCAGGTCGTTAAGGATCACGCATTCACAGTGCTCGCCGTCAGCGAGTACGCGCAAACGCAGAGCGTCGAATTTGAGCTTACCGTCGGCTTGGCGTTCAACCCGATAGAGCTTGCGTACGGCAAAGAGAACGTGCCGTATTCGGGCAGTGTGGACACGGCGCAAGGCGCGGGCGGAGTGACGTACGCGCTCAAAGAAAACAGCGTGATGCCCAAAGGTCTTACGCTCGATGCCGACGGCACGATAACGGGCGTGCCCGAAACGGCGGGCGTGTATGTGTTTACCGTGGTCGCCAAGGCGGAAGGACTGCTCGGCGACGAAATAACGGTCAGACTGTACGTGGCTAACGGCGAGCCGAAACCCGTGTACGTACCCGATACCGTCAAGAGCAACGTCGGCGGGATAGTCGGCGGCGTTATAGGCGGCGCGGTAGGCGCGGCGGCGATAGCGGTAGGCGCGCTGTTCCTTATCAACTATCTCAAAAAGAAAAAGTCGACGGCGATCGCCGTGCAGGCGGCGGATACCGAAACGCACGCCGCGGACGAAACGGCAACGGAGCGGTCGACGGATGCGGAAACGTCGGAGACGTCAAATACGCACGATAACGACTGATCGTGACAAATCGCGTTCGGCGGCGCGGGATATTCGAGATCTCGCGCCGCGCGAACGGCATAAGGAGCGTTTATGGCTAAATACAAGAATACGCACAAATGTAAGGCGCTTAAAGTTTGGTTCATTATCTTGACCGCGCTTTTGGCTTTTATGTTTATCGTGACGATGGTGCTTACTCAGGTCGGGTTTTTGTACAACACGATAAACTCGGTAATGGGCGGCGAACAACGGTACTTGAAAAAAGGCGATCCGTCGCAGTATATGTATTATACGTCCGACTATAACGACAAAAACGAAATGCTCAACGTCGCAAACGCGTTTAACGAGCAGATCGTCGAGGAAGGCATCATCCTTTTAAAGAACGACAGCTACGCGTTGCCGTTAAAGGACGGAGCGAACGTTACCGTGTTCGGCAGGAATTCGGTAAACGCCGTGCTCGGCGGTTCGGGTTCCAACAAGGGCGATACCAAGGGCGCGGTGAATGACGTTTGCACGGCGTTAAAGTCGAGCGGGTTTAATTGCAATACCGTTTTGCGCGATTATTATGCGGGGCTTTCGGGCTATTCCCGCCCCGAAGTGTCGATGGGATCCAAGCTCACGGGCTACCCGATATGCGAGGCGAGCCTGCCTTATCCCGACGCGGTGAGAAAAAGCTATGCGTCGTATTCGGATGCGGCGATAGTGTTTTTGACGCGCGAGGGCGGCGAAGGGTTCGATCTGCCGCGCACCATGTTCTACGACGGCTCGAGCTATAAAAAATGGGACGCCAAAAACAAACAGCCCGTTCCCGGCGCGCGAAACGCGGACGATCATTACTTGCAGCTCGACGCGAACGAAACGGCGATGATAAAGGAAGCGTGCGACAACTTTGACAAAGTGGTCGTCGCGGTAAACAGCGCGTCGCCTATCGAGCTCGGTTTTTTGGACGATCCGACGCACTATGCTTACAACGAAAAGATCAAAGCGGCGCTGTGGCTCGGACACCCCGGTTCGTCGGGCTTGAACGCGCTCGGCAGAGTGCTCAAAGGCGAAGTCGATCCGTCGGGGCGCACGGTGGATACGTTCGCGCGAGACTTTAAGCTCGACCCGTCGTGGCAGAACTTCGGCAACTATCTCGAAAACGACGGCAATCGCTACTACACGGGCAGTAAGGCGCGCGGCGCTTACTTCGTCGAGTACCGCGAAGGTATTTACGTCGGCTATCGCTGGTACGAAACAATGGCGGAAGAGCTTGACGCAAAGGATGGGAGCGGCGAAGCGTGGTACGGCGAAAACGTCGTGTATCCGTTCGGATACGGGCTGTCGTATACGTCGTTCGACTATTCGGTCAAAACGCCCGAAGATCTTACGATCGACAAAGACGGCAAGATAAATATCGAAGTGACCGTCACCAATACGGGCGATCGCGTGGGAAAGGATGTAGTTCAGTTGTATTATTCCGCGCCGTACGCAAAGGGCGGGATCGAAAAGCCCGCAGTTGTTTTGGGCGACTTTTTCAAGACCGATCTGCTCGCTTCGGGCGAGAGCAAAACGTACGTGCTGTCGCTCGAAGCGCGCGACATGGCGAGCTACGACTACGCCGACAAAAACGGCAACGGCTTTAAGGGTTACGAGCTGGAAAGCGGCACGTACAAAATAAGCGTTCGCAAAAACGCGCACGACGCGGTGCGCGAGTTCGACTTTACGCTCGCGGAATCCGCGCGCTACGAGTACGACGGCGAAACAAAGATCGAAAACCTGTTCGACGACGTTAGCGACGGCATAACCGAATATCTGTCGCGCGCCGACGCTTTTAAAAACTTCGATTGTCTTAAAGGCGCGAACGTTATGTCGCACCGCGACGTGAGCAACGAGTTTTTGAACGCTTTTACTTATAAGTACGGCGACAAGGCGACCGACGCATGGTATGCGGAAACGGCGCCGACGCAGAGCAAAAGCACGCTTTCCTATAAAGATGCCGAGATCAAGCTGTACGATCTTATCGGCAAGGATTACGACGATCCGCTGTGGGGCGGTCTTTTGGATCAACTGACAGTCGATCAAATGAAGTCGCTCGTATCGGTGGGCAATTACCGCACGTTGCAAATAGAGAACATCGGCAAGCCGCTTACGATAGACAGCGACGGACCGATGGGGTTTGCAAGCTTCATGGGCGACGGCGCGGTTTACGGCACTTGCTATTATGCGAGCGCGTGCATACTCGCCGCGACGTATAACGTCGAGCTCGCCGAAACGTTCGGCGAGACGGTCGGCAACGAGAGCCTTATAGGCGATCTGTCGGGCGACGGCAGGACGTACAGCGGATGGTACGCGCCCGCGGTCAATATCCACCGCAGTCAGTTCGGCGGACGCAACTTCGAGTATTACAGCGAGGACCCCGTTTTGTCGGGCAATATGGCTACGGGCGTTATCAAGGGCGCGATGAGCAAGGGCGTTTACACGTACTTGAAGCACTTTGCGCTCAACGAACAGGAGACGAGCCGCGACGACAACGGTCTGGCGACGTGGGCTAACGAGCAGTCGATGCGCGAGCTGTATTTCAAGCCGTTCGAGCTTGCGGTCAAAAACGGCAAAACTACCGCCGTCATGAGCTCGTTCAACCGTATAGGCAAGACGTGGGCGGGCGGAAGCTATGAGCTTTTGACAAGGCTTTTGCGCGACGAGTGGGGCTTTGACGGCATGGTCATAACAGACTTTAATCTCAAAGACTACATGAACGTCGACCAAATGCTGCGCGCCGGCGGCGACCTTAATCTCAGTCCCGACAAAGGACCGTCGTCGGCAAGCACAGCGACGGATATAACGGTGTTGCGCCGCGCTACCAAAAACATATTGTACACGGTGGCTAACAGCAACGCCATGAACGGCAACGGCGAAGGTATTATTTGGGGCTATTCCATTCCGACGTGGGTGGTTTGGCTGATAGTCGCGACGTGCAGTCTTGTGCCCGTTTGCGGAGCGCTTTGCTTCTTTATGGTCCGCGAGATCAAAAAATGTAAAGCATTGTCCGCGGATAACGGCGGCGACGGCGCGACGGCGGCTGCGGACGGACAGTCCGAACAAAACAATTAAAATTCATTACAAGGAGAATAAATCATGAAACTCAAAAAGACGCTTTTGGCAATGCTCACGGCAGTCACGACGGTAGCGGTAGCGGGCTCGCTCGCTGCGTGCGGCGAGACTACAACGCCGTCAAATCCAGACGGAGATAAGCCGCCCGTATCGGGCGGGATCAACACGTACACCATCGAAGCCGAGTACATCGATATCGAAAACGTGGTCGGCTCGGGACTTTCGAGCGAGCAGTCGGGCTACGAAATGATCTACGGCGACGGCACGGACGCGCAAAAAGCTTTGGGCTGGTCGGGCGGATATTACGTAGGCTATACCTACACGTCCGAATGCGAAATGGAATTCGTGTTCGATGCGGATAAAGCTACGACGGGTACGATAGTAGTTCGGCTCGGGTCCGAGCTCGGCAACATAATGCTCACGCCGTCGGCGGTGTCGTTCACGCTCAACGGCGCGACGATCAATTACGGCAGTCTGTCGCTCCAAAACTCGGACAGCATGGCGGAAATGAAATTCAAGGATTGTCAGATCGCCGCCAACGCCGCCATCAAGCATGGCGAGAATAAGCTCGTTATGAAGATCAATCAAAACACATTGCGCGGCTCGTCTACGGGCGGTCCGACGATCGATTGCGTTAAAATCACCACCGACGCCGTCATTACATACGACGCGAAAACGGACAATCCGAGCAAGCGCGGAGCAATCTGATCGAACGATCCGAAACAATAAACGATCGAGAAAGCGATATGGCGGACAATTACCAATCGGGGATGGGCAATGCGCGACGCGCAAGAAGATCCCGTAAGTGTGGCTATCGGTAAGGAGGGATCCACATGAAAAAGAAAATTTTGGCGTTTTTTGCTACGGCTGCCGTTGTGTGCAGTGCGGCGATAGCCGTCGGTTGCGGCGATCACGCGCTGCACAAGGTGGACGCGAAGGACGCAACGTGCGCTGTCGACGGAAACATCGAATATTACAAATGCTATGTCGACGGTTGCGGCAAGTATTTTACCGACGAGCACGGTAATAACGAGATCGCGCTTGCCGATACCGTTATCAAAGCGACGGGGCATACGTCGGCGGCGATAGGCGAGGCGATCGATCCGACGTGTACGGAAAACGGCATCACTGCGGGCGAAAAGTGCTCGACGTGCGGCGTGCTGATCGCCGAACAACAGGCGGTGACGTTTACGGGACACAAACCGACGCATGTCGAGTATAAGGAGGCGACGTGCACGACGGACGGTACGGTCGATCACTACGAGTGTTCGGATTGCGGCGAGAGTTTTGCCGACGACAAATGCACCGTCGAGTTGGGCGACGTGCGCATACGGGCGTTGGGTCACGCATTCGGCGAATGGGAGCACATGAGCGGCGACAAGCATAAAAAGGTGTGCGACAACGACCCGACGCATTTTGAAACGGCGGCTTGCAGATACGGGAAGATATCCGACTTCACCGACGAAACGGGGCATTTTCTCACATGTATCGTTTGCGACGGCAAGAGCGAAAAGAAACCGCACGATCTGAGATACCGTATCGACGGCAACGCGCATACGGCGGAGTGCAGGACGTGCGAGTACGTGAGCGACAGTACGGAGCACGCGCCCGCAAAGCTCGAAGTCGAGATAACGGGCAATAAGCTGTACGGCGGGCGAACGATGAGCGTGACCGACATTGCCGTGGTTTCGGTGTGCGAGTGCGGACATAAAACCGCGCTTACCGCCGACGATATCGTGTTTGACGACGCGACGCTCGTCGACGGACAAAACACGTTGTCGGTAGGTTACGGACGGTTTACGCAGGAGTTTACTTATAACGCGCCTACCGAACCGCGTTTCGCGCTCAACGTCGTCGGCGCGACGTTCGACGACGGCACGGGCACGATAATGCTTCGCGAAGGCGATAGAGTAACGGCGGCGCCGACGCCGAGCGAAACGCATAAAACGTTTTTGGGTTATCGGATCGGGCTGGACGTTTCTGCCGATCTTTTCGATTTCGTCATGCCCGATAAAGAACAGACCGTTTATGCTTTGTACGAAGAGGATACGGTGCCGTATGCGCCCGCCGACAAAGCGCAACAGCATTTCAGTACCGAAACCTACGATCATGTCGTTTTGGACAGCGGTATTGTGGCCACTCGGTTTATTTGGAGCGACGACGAAGCGCACAAGGATATGAAGTACCCGCATTCGGGCGGCGACACGGGCACGCATCGCGTAAACGTCAATACTCCCGCGCGCGGAAAAAGTTTGATGTTTATATATGTAGTAAATAACGGCGCAAAGGACGTAGAGCTCATTTATCAAACGGAAAACTACGGCGTTCGGGCGGAGATCGCTATTACGGCAAAGGCGGGGCAAACGACGCGCGTTCCGTTCGTTTACAGCGACGCCGATCCGACGTACGGTTCGTTTTCTACTTGCGATCACCGTATCGCGCTCAAAGACGGCGCGCGTGCCGACGGCGAAACGATAACGCTCGACATCTACGGGCGGCTCGTAAGCACGGAAAACAACGGCATAACGATAATAAAGGCGCGGCTCGACAAAACCGATTATGCGCAGGGCGATAAGATAGATCTTTCCACGCTCGAAGCTACCGTTGATTATGCTGGATATGACTTGATTTTAACGGGATACGATTGCAACGTGACCGACGGTCAGGATTGGACGTCCGATATCGAGCGCATAACGATCGGCTTTGCGGGATATAAAACGTGGTTCGATCTCAATAGCGAGTATTCCGATTGGATACATGCGACAATGCCCGCAAACCCCAAGGACGGCTGGCTCACGGCGACGCATATAACGGATGCGGATACGGGACTCCCGTCCACGCGGTTCGTGTTTAAGGCGGGTACCGCGGCAAACAGCGATACGTACACCGATCCGACGCCCGATAAAGGCACGGGCGCGGGCTATAACACAAGTATGCCGCAGTATGTAGGCAAGACGAGAGCGATCAAGCTGTTCGTCAAAAACACGAGCGGTCAAACCTTGAAGTTCAGAGCGTATTGGGAGAATTACGGCGATATCGGCGGTGCGAACGTCGAGCTCGGCGCGGGCGAAAGCGGCGTTTACGACGTTCAAATAACGGCGTCCGGCAACTACGGCACAACTACGGGTTGCCGCGTAAATATCAAGCTTGCGGAGTCGATAGGCGACGCCGACGCATCGTTCGAGATGTATTCGATGTACAAGACCTTCGACAACGAGATCGCGGGCATTTCGGTCGAAGCGAGCAGTAAGCACAAAACGACTTTCGCCGTAGGCGAAACGTTTGATGCGAGCAAGCTCGAACTCAAAGTGTCGAGCAGTCTGGGATCGGCGGGCAACGTGCGCATAACGAATAATATAACTGCCGATCTCGACGGCTATGTGTTTACCGCAGACGACGTAGGCGAGCATACCGTCACCGTCGTTTGGAACGGTTTGCCGACGACTTACGATATAACCGTTACGGCATAGTCGACCGCAAAAAAAGTCGTCGCCCCGATCGGGTGGCGGCACGCAATTTTTGCGGGTGCACCCATATACAGAAAACCGCTCCCGATCCCGTCGGGAGCGATTTTCGTTTGCGGTTGTGCATGATCGACCTGCAAACAGCAAAAAAATCGATCGGATCGCCGAAAAAGTGTTGCGCGACTATTGACATCGGGTGGGGGGTATGTTAAAATCAATATTGTTAATTTGCGCAATGTTTGTCAATAAGCGGTGGTAAGCGGGGAGTGAATGGGGATAGCCGACCGATCATGTTTGTGAATATGCGCAACGGCTAATACTATTGTCGACCGACCGCATCGGTTTGTTTGCGAACGCATGCGTCGGCAATGTTTTACGGCGTGCATTTATGTCGAATCGGAGGGTGTGCATTTGTACAACATAGCTATAATCGAGGACGAGCCTGCGGCGGCGCGACTTTTGTCGGGGTTTATCAACGACTACGGCGAGAACAAGAACGAACAGTTCAATATCTCGACGTTTTCGGGCGCGGTCAAGTTTTTGGAGAACTACCGCGGCGATTACGATATCGTGTTCATGGATATCGAACTGCCGGACATGAACGGTATGGACGCGTCGCGGCGGTTGCGCGAGATAGATAAGGACGTGCTTTTGATATTTGTGACCAATATGGCGCAGTGCGCGGTCAGCGGTTACGACGTCGGCGCGTTCAGCTTTATAGTAAAACCCGTCAGCAGACAGAACTTCGTCATGAAGTTCG
Source organism: uncultured Clostridia bacterium (assembly GCA_947384195.1). Classification (GTDB taxonomy): domain Bacteria; phylum Bacillota; class Clostridia; order Christensenellales; family Pumilibacteraceae; genus Anaerocaecibacter. The sequence goes on along the minus strand of CANDGE010000017.1, from coordinate 14,447 downwards.
AGCGCGCGGTCGAACGGCTCAAAAACAGGACGGACGCGACCGTTTGCATACACGGAAAGACGGGCGCAAAGCGCATCGGCACCGCCGACCTGAAATATGTGGAGATCCAAGGGCACAACATCGTGTGGCATTTGACCGATCGCGAATTGCGATCTACGGGCACGCTCAAATCGGTGCGGGCACAGCTCGGACATACTTTTGTTTGCTGTAATCAGTGTTATCTCGTCAACTTGCGCTACTGCCGCGAGGTCGACGGCGACACCGTGGACGTCGGCGGCGAAAAACTGCATATTTCCCGTCCCAAGCGCGCCGAATTCGTGCGAGCGCTCAATCTCTATATCAACGGCGATTAGTTATGTTTAGGTTTACCGCGTTATCTGCATACAAGCTCGTATTTATGGTCGAGCTGTTGATAGCTTTTTTTATTTATGCGTTGAAGTTGCGGCGGCGCAAGCGGTTTGCTTTGCGCGCGGTCGGCGCGGTCGCTATATGCCTTGCGGCGGCGTTTTTGTTCCCCGTCGGCAAATACAACGCATTGTATTCGTCGTTCATGTTTTTGTGCTTGTTTGCCGTGAGCGTCGCGGCGTTTTGTATGTGCTTCGACGAACCGTTCGTGAGCGTGCTGTTTTGCGGCATAGCCGCATACACGACGCGGCACTTGGCGTTTCAGGTTTACAGCATGGTGTATTCGTCGGCGTCGGTGTTGTTCTCGTCCATACTCGACACGCGCAACGAGAACGGGATCTTCAATATTTACGGCGACGAAGTAATAGGCGCGAGCGTCGTCAATCCCGGCAGTGTGTTCTGGGCGCTTATCTATACTGCTATCTACATATCCGTTTACGCCGTTATACTTGCGATCTACGGCAGACGGTTGTGGGCGACAAAGGACTTTAAAATACGCAATGTGTCGCTCATGGCGCTGTCGGGACTGGTGTTGTTGGCGGATATAATATTGCATTCCGTGCTCGTAAATATCACCGAAAATTATAATCCGCTGTACACGATTCTTATGTACGTGTATAATATTCTTTGTTGTATTTTCACGTTCTACATGCAGTTTAGTCTTATAGACATGAAAAAGATAGAAAAGGATCTGTCTGTCGTCGAGCACTTGCTTTTGCAGGAGCGCGAGCAGTACGAGCGCACCAAGGAGAATATAGAGCTCATCAATCTCAAATGCCACGATATGAAATATCAGATACGGCGCGGGCTCGAAAACGCCGACGGCGAATACATAAGGGAGATAACCGAACTTATTTCCATTTACGACAGCTCGGTCAAGACCGGCAACGAGGATCTGGACGTTATACTGACCGAAAAGAGCCTTAAATGCCGTCATGAGCAAATAACGTTTACGTGCATGGCCGACGGCGAAAAGCTCGGGTTTATGGATAAGACCGATATTTACGGGCTTTTCGGCAATCTTGTCGACAACGCCGTCGAAGCCGTGCTCAAACTGACCGACGAAAACAAAAAGATAATCGAGCTGTCCGTTCACGGCGAAAACAATATGCTCGCGATCAACGTGCATAATTATTACGACGGCGATATCGTTTTCGGTAACGACGGCTTGCTGCGCACGACCAAGCGCGACGCAGCTTTTCACGGGTTCGGCATGAAAAGCATACGGATGATCGTGGACAAGTACAACGGCGATCTCGCGTTTTCCGCCAAGGACGGCGTGTTTAACGTTAAGATACTTTTGATCGCGCCGTGCGGCGGCTGACGGAGCATTCGGAATTGCGGGCGATCGATGTCTTAGCGGTATGCTTTCCGTCATTCCGCGCGGTTTTGCGTGCCGACGGATCGCAACATAATAAAAAGACGAGATATCATTTACTGCGCGTCGCTTGTAGGGAATGACAAAAGCAAACGGCAGTTCGCATCGCTTGTTCGGAGATCGTGACGATGTATCCCGTTTATGCGGGCAAAAAACAAAATATGCAATCGCTTATACGAAATATGCAGTACGGTTTGAAAGTTCTGCGTATTTTTTTTATACTGCGAAAGACAAATCCGAGCGTGGGTCGTGCGCAAGGCTTGCTTTTCGGGATTGAATTCAAACAGGAGAAATGATATGAAGCGATCGGTTTTCAAAAAACCACTCAAAATCACCTTCGGGGTGTTGACGGCGGTTTTTACTTTATTGATGATCGCGGCGATAATCGGGTCGAACATAGCGTATACATACGAGCCGTTTATCAATGCGTTCTTTGAAGTGAAAACATACATCAAGGACAATTCCGCCGACGACAGCACCGATTCGACGTACTTTGCGTCCGATTACATGACGGAGGACGGCAAATACGACGATGCGGCTATGCTCGTTGCTGCCAAGGACGTTTCCGAGCGCGTGGCGACCGAAGGCATAGTCTTGCTCGAAAACAAAACGGTAAACGGCAAAAAAGCGTTGCCGATAGACATGGGCGAAAGCTCGACGGATAAAAACGTCAGTCTTTTGGGCATTTCGTCCGTCGACTGGTTGTACAGCGGCTACGGCAGCGGGCACGTGGACAGTCCCAACGCCGACAATCTGCGTACTGCCATGACAAACGCGGGATTCAAAGTAAACGCCGAGCTGTGGAGCTTGTACGCCAACAGCGGCTACCGCCGCACGGCGGGTCAGGGGCAGATAAGCAATTCGCCCATGAACAACACCTGTAACGAGATGCCGTTTTCCAAGTATACGGACAAGGTCAAGTCGTCCTTTAACGAGTACGGCACGGCGATAATAACCATAACCCGCGACGGCGGCGAAGGCGCGCCGTGGGATCCCGATCTTACCAACGTTGTCAACGACGGTTTGCCGTACAACGATACGCACGACGAACTGCCCGCGCAGTTCCGCAACAACAACTATTTGCAGTTGACCGCGCAGGAAAAGGATCTCATAGAGCAAACGATAGCGCTCAAAAAGCAAGGCGCGTTCAAAAAGGTGATATTGCTTTTGAACATGGCTAACTACATACAGCTCGATCTTATCTCGCAGTATTCCGATATCGACGCGATGGCGCTCGTCGGCATGGGCGGGACTATGGCTACGAAAGCGGTCGCCAACGTGCTTTCGGGCGCGGACGCGCCGAGCGGCAGACTGACGGACACGTTCGTTTACGATAACTGGTCGGCTCCCGCCATGAACAATTTCGTGCCGCAACAGTTTACCAATATTTCGTCCTATCCCGAGATTTCCAAGCTCGAATCGGGCTCGGAGGACGACGACAGCTATGTCGTGCGTCAGGAAGGCATTTACATCGGATATCGGTATTACGAAACGCGCTACGAAGATACCGTGCTCGGTCAGGGCAATGCAAAGTCGACCAAAGGCACGTACAACAGCAAGAGCGGGTGGAATTATTCGGAAGAAGTCGCGTACCCGTTCGGCTACGGTCTTACCTACGGCGACAGCGGCAAGTTCGAGTATTCCGACTTTTCGGCAAAAGAGAACGGCGAAAAGATAGATGTGACCGTGACCGTCAAAAATACGGGCATGCTCCCCGCCAAGGAAGTAGTGCAGGTGTATTTGCAAAAACCGTATACCGATTACGATAAGCAAAACGGCATAGAAAAAGCGTCGGTCGAGCTTATCGGCTTTGAAAAAACGCCCGAAAAAGTGGCGGGCGGCGCGACCGCGACCGTCACCGTTTCGGTCGATAAAGAGCGCATGAAGGCATACGACGCATACGGCAAGGGCACGTATATTCTGGAAGCGGGCGATTATCGTTTTGCCGTCGGACATGACGCGCACGACGCGATCAACAATATTCTCGCGGCAAAGGGCAAGACTACCGCGAACGGCATGGACTACAACGGTAAAGCCGATCTGGTGTATACGCTCAACGTCAAGGCGGACGATCATGTAAAATACTCCAAAGCGACTACCGGCGCGGATATAGTCAACAAGTTCGACGACGCGGACATCAATCTTTCGGAGAGCGTCGGCGATCAAAAAGTCACATATCTTTCGCGCAAGGATTGGGACGGCACTTATCCCGTCGCGCTTTACAAAATGGCGCTCACCGACGCGGTTGCTAAACAAATCAGTTACGTCAAGGGCGGCGAAGTCGAGGACGATATTTCTGTCGATATGCCCAAAATGAATACCGTCACCGTCGATAAGGAATATCTCGATATTCTCAACGAGGGCAAAGACGACGACAAAAAACAGGACAGACTGTGGGCTATCAACCTTAAAGACGTCGAATACGGCGACGAGCTTTGGGAACATCTTTTGAACCAACTCACGTTTAACGAAATGTGCGAACTTATAACGATGGGCGGCATGTCCACAGTGGCTATAACGTCCATAAATCTTCCCGGTACTGTCACTCGCGACGGTCCTGCGGGGCTCGGGCGGCTGTTTGCCGATAAGTTCGGCGTGACGCGTCAGGGCGTCAATTATCCGTCGCCGTGTCTGATGGCGTCGACTTTCGATCGCGAGCTCGTGCAAAAGCTGGGCAAGCTGTTCGGCACGGAACTCATGCACTACGGCGTAAACGGGATATACGCGCCCGGCGCGGGTTTGCATCGCACGGCGTACGCGGGCAGAAATTGGGAGTATTACAGCGAGGACGGGTATCTGTCGGGCGAAATGCTTTCTGCGGAATGCGTGGGGCTTACGGGCGTGGGTTGCATCACTTACGCCAAGCACATCGGCTTTAACGATCAGGAAGGCGACCGTAACGGCGGGACTGTCTGGGGCAACGAACAGTCCTTCCGCGAAGTGTATTTGATGGCTTACGAAAAGAGCTGCGTGCTCAACACGACCAACGGGCTCATGAGCGCGTTCAATCGCATAGGCGGGTTGTGGTCGGCTATACATAAAGGTCTGTTTACCGATATCGTTCGCGGCGAGTGGGGCTTTGCCGGACACGTGATCACCGATGCGTTCTGCAACAATTACATGTTCACTTTCGGCGAAGCGGTGGTCGCGGGCAACGACCTGTGGCTGGGCGCGGGTCCCGACGGCGGCATAAAAAATCATGCGGATAACGCCGTCGTAGTCAACGCCATGCGCGAGAGCTGTCACAGGATAATGTACACCGTAGTGCATTCCAACGCCATGAACGGAATAACGCCGTCGACGCGTATCATAAGGGTCACGCCGTGGTGGAAAAACCTGTTGCTGGCTTTGCAGATAATACTCGGTATTCTCGCGGGCGCGTTTATAGTGTTGTTTGTGCTGTCGTTCGTGCTCAAAAAGGAAGTACCCGACGGAACGCCCGTCGCGGCAACGCCCGACGGCGCAACGCCTGCGACGGACGACGTAAAACTTTCCGAATAGGATCTACCGCCCGAGCGTTCGGGCGCAATCAAAAAATCAAGGAGGATCGATCATGAAAAAAACAAGGTTCGTTTTTGCCGTCGCGCTCGCCGCATTGCTGTCGCTATTGGCAGTGTTTGCGGCAGGCTGTCAGTCAAGCAAGACGGTGGAAAGGATCGAACTGAACATCGACGGGTGCAGAACGGTGTTTTATCTCGACGAAACGTTTACGGCGGAAGGCTTGGCGGTCATCGCGCATTACACCGACGGAACGACGGGCAACGTCGAGCTTAAAGACTGCACGGTGAGTTCGCCCAATATGAATGTCGAGGGCGAAAAGACAATTCGCGTCAAGTACGGCGAATTTACGGAAGCTTACAAGATAACCGTGACCAAAAAACCGATAGAGTGGCAAGCCGATTTTACCGTCGACCCCGTTAACGGCGAAAAAAGCTACGAGTTTTCCGCGCTTAACGCACACCTGTCGGCTATAAGCAAAACGCTCGGTCCGTCCGCCGAGCATCCCGATCTTTCCGTGGGCGGCATCGTCGAGGGCGATCGAATATCGTTCCGTATCGACGCCGTGTCGGGCGGCATCGCCGAACTGTATCTCGATTACGATCATACGTCGCAGGGCGGCGCGAGCGTTGCGGACGCATACAAGATAACGCTCGACGACGCGGAAATAACGACCGACGCCAAGTTCAATGCGGGCGAGAAAAACCACGAGCATACGCAATGGTACTGCTTTCAAAAAACGCGTATCGCGCAGTTCGAGATGGCGCAGGGACATCACATACTCACGTTTGAAGCGCGCGGCAACGGGTCTAACTTTAAGGGCATAGCGCTCGAATACAAAATACTCGATTCGCTTGCTCTGGATACGAGCGCGGTCAAAACCGAGTTCAGGCTGGACGAACAGTTCGACTCCGACGGGCTTGCCGTAACGGCGCATTATCTCAACGGCATGACCGAAGCGCTCGCGGTCGGCGATTATACCGTCACCGCGCCCGATATGACCGAGCTCGGCGAAAAGACGGTCGCCGTCGCATACGGCGGCAAAACGCAAGAGTACACGATAAGCGTCGTGGAAAACACGGCGACGCTTACGGGCATAACGGTGGACACGACCGACGCGCAGACCGAGTACTATTGCGGTAAAGCGTTTAAATCGGCGGGTGTAAAAGTATCGGCGACGTTCGACGACGGTTATACTATGTTCGTCACGCACGATAAAGTCAAGTTCACCAAACCGTCGGATATGGTAGAGCCCGGCGAAAAGACGGTGACCGTCGCATACGGCGATAAGACCGCGACATACACGATAACCGTTACGCCCGCTTTCGCGGCGGATCCGATGGATGAGCAGATCGACAAGTTCGCGTTTGCCGCGGTCGACGCGGCGCTCGGCAAGGGCATAAAAACGTACAAGGCGCACAACGACGTGGGCAACATCGTCGCTATCAATAAGCCGTCGATAACGTTCTACTTTACTTCGACCGCCGACGGCACGGCAAGACTGTTCTTCAACTACGACCACAACATCCAAGGTCTTATCAAAAACCATATGGATGTTTATGTGAACGACGTAAAGATCGACAACGAAAACAGGTTTGCTACGCCGTCCATCAATCACACTCATACCGCGTCGCACTGCTATACCGCTCCGACGTTCATAGACACCGTGTCGGTCAAGCAGGGTTTTAACAAGATAGAATTCAAATTCAAGTCCGACGGCACCAACCTTAAAGACATAACGCTCGACTTCGGCGATGACGAGGAAGATCCCGACGCGCCCAAGGAGTATGTGTTTGAAGCCGAAAACGCGTTGCTTTCGCGCTGTATGGCGGAAACCAATACGTCGAGCGGAGCGTCGGGCAATGCCAACGTAGGCAGTACTGTCGCGGACGATCCCGATACGGAAGAGTTTGACGGCTCGATATGCACGTTCCGCGTTTATGCGGATGCAGACGTCACGGTGTCGGCGGTCATACGTTTGAGCAGCGGCACGGCAACGACGCTCGATCGGCTCGTCGGATTGATGACGGTCAACGGCGATCCGATCGATCTATCCGATATCCAAGTCCCTGCGGGCGCGCCCAACGGAACGATGTGGTTTATATGGACGACGGCGACTGTCGACAACATCAGACTTCACGAAGGGCTCAACATCATCGAAGTCAGTCCCATAGCCAACTTCGACTGCATGATATTTACTTCGACGGTCAAGCTTGCCGAGAAACTCGAAAGCGAAAAGTTCTACATGATAGACGGCAGTCATGCGCTCCGTCCGTCCAACGTAACTCCCGTCGATAAGCACGAAGGCTGGCTGGGCGGCATCATGCAAAACGACGAGATATCGTTCACCGTGCACACCGATACGGCTACTACCGCCATAATGTCGTTCTTTATGGACCACGGTCCCGACAACTTCGGTAACGGACCTGCGGACAATCAGGCGTTCCCGTTCTGCTCGACGCTGTACGAGTTTACGCTCGAACACAACGACGATACCGCGGCGTTCGTAAGTCACTTGAAGTTCCCGTACTGCTTGCACAAAGGCGCTTGCTCGTACGGCGGATTCCACGATCTCGAAGCCAAGCTCGGTATGATAAATCTCGAAGCGGGCGACACGACGATAACGATCAAGTTCCTTAAAGAGAGCATATCCAATTTCCACGGCATAGGCTTTTATTCCACCGAGCCCGTAACGGGCGTCAAACCCGAAAACCCGATAAAGCCCGACGACCCGAATATGCCGCCCGCAGAGAAAACTTATACGTTTGAAGCGGAAAATGCTTTACGGTACAGATGCTCCGCCGACTTTACCGCAGGCGCGTTCGCGTCGGGCGGCGCGGCGGTCGGCTCGGTCGACGTCGATGACGATCCCGATACCGAAGAGTTCGACGGCTCGCTCGTAACGTTTAGGATCTATGCGGCGGAAGAAGTCACGGCAAACGTCGATCTGCGCTTGCACAGCGCGACGTCGACCACGCTCGACACGCTCGTAAGACTGATAAAGATAAACGGCGTTGCCGCGGAAAACCTGTCGGATATTACCGTGCAGGCGGGCAGCGGTTCGTCGGCGTGGCATATGTACACCGATTGCATTTTGGAAAACGTCACGCTCGCAAAAGGGCTTAACGTCATAGAAGTAAGTCCCAAAGTCAATTTCGACTGTATCAAGATCAAATCGAACGTGGCGCTGAGCGAAACGGCGGAAGGCGAAAGCTTTTATATGTTCGACGGCACGAAAGCGGTTTGCCCCGAAACCGTTACGGCTGTTGCGGGGCGCGACGGATGGGTGAACGGGATCAAAAAGAACGACGAAATATCGTTTACCGTTCATACCGAAAAATCCGTCACGACCATGCTTTCGTTCTTTGTCGATCACGGTAACGATAATTACGGCGACGAATTCTTCCCGTTGTATTCGGGACTGTACGAGATAACGTATACCCACAACGGCGAGAGCAAGACCGTTGTTTGCGATCCCAAGTTCCCGTACTGCACTGCGTTCGACAGCGAAGGCGGCTTCCACGATATCGAAGTAAAGCTCGGTTTGATAGAACTCATTGCGGGCGACACGACTATAACGGTCAAGTTCCTTAAAGACAGCGTGTCAAACTTCCACGGTATCGGATTGTACTCGACGGAAACGCTTACTGCGGTAATGCCGTAAGCTACGCAGTCGATCGAGCCCGCATAAAGCGAGTTCGAGTAAAAGTCATCCCCCCCCAAGGCGAACGAAAAAGTTTGCCTGTATAGCGCACGCCCCGCAGCATATTGCCGCGGGGCGTGCGTGCTAATGAACGCGTCGGCATGACGATATACGTTTTTTAGCCGTGCGATCGAAATAAAACACCCGTCGTTTCGCGCTCATGCCGTGCTCGAAACGACGGGTGTCGTTTTTGTATCGATGTATTATTTGCCGAAGTATCTCTTCAACAAGCCGGCAAAGCCCGCGCCGTGACGCGCTTCGTCCTTTGCCATTTCGTGAACGGTGTCGTGGATCGCGTCGTAGCCGAGCTGTTTCGCTTTTTTGGCTATGGCGAGCTTGCCTTCGCACGCGCCCGATTCCGCGGCGGCGCGCAATTCGAGATTTTTCTTTGTCGACGGGGTGACTACTTCGCCCAAAAGCTCGGCGAACTTGGCGGCGTGTTCCGCTTCCTCGAACGCGTAGCGTTTATATGCTTCGGCGATCTCGGGATAGCCCTCGCGGTCGGCTACGCGAGCCATTGCGAGATACATGCCTACTTCGGTGCATTCGCCCATAAAGTTGGCGTGAAGCCCGTCCATGATCTCCTTGTCTTCGACCTTGCCGTCGCCGATAACGTGTTCGCACGCGAACTTGCCGTTACCGATAGGCTCGAATTTCTTTGCGCCGCAAACGGGGCAAACGTCTACGCCGTCGGCGAGTATCTCGCCGCAAACTGCACATCTTTTCATGATAAGTTTCTCCTTGGATTGAATTTTGTATATCTATTATATACCATAAATTTCCGTCGTTGTCAATTGTTGCGCGGTGCAATTTCGCGCTTATGTTGCGAACAAAAGTCGGCGCGCGCCGAAAATCGGGCGCATATATAATATTCGGCGTATTTGTCGAAATACGGCGTTATTTATTTGATTTTTGCGTCGGTGTGTGATATCATATCTTACGGTCGTTTTTACGGATATTACGTTGTTCATTCGGCGGTTCGGTTATTTCGGTGACGCTATGTCGGTGTGTAAAAAAGCTAAGAAACAAATGGATATGTTGCACGGCCCGATGCTAAAAAACATCCTGCTGTTTGCTTTGCCGCTCGCCGCGAGCGGGATCATCCAACAATTGTTCACTTCCGCCGATATGGCTGTCATTTATTTTTTCGACGGGACGGACGCGCAAGCCGCGGTCAGCAGCAACGGTGCGCTCGTCAATCTGTTGATCAATCTTTTTGCGGGGATATCGGTCGGCGTGACCGTAGTCATCGCCGAACTCATAGGCAAGCGCGATACCGACGATGTGCACAGTGTGGTGTTTACCGCGCTTATCGTCGCGACGGTAAGCGGGCTGTTGCTTTTGGGCGTAGGCATAGGCGTTGCCGAGCCCGTGCTCGAAGTGATGGACGTGCCGTCTGACGTTTTGCCGCTTGCGGTCAAGTATTTGCGTATCTATTTTATAGGTATGCCGTTTCTTATGGTGTACGACTTCGGCGCGGCTATGCTTAGGAGCATGGGCGATACCGTCAGACCGTTGATAGTGCTGTTTGCGTCGGGCGTGCTTAATATCGCGCTCAATTTACTGTTTGTGGGCGCGTTCGGTATGGGCGTTGCGGGCGTGGCGGTAGCGACCGTGTTCGCAAACGTCATGTGTGCCGCGATGGTGATATTTTTTATAATGAAAAACGATATGTTGCGCATACGCTTCGGCAAGTCGAAGTTTCGCGCGCAATATCTTAAACGCATGTATGCGATAGGCTTGCCCGCAGGCGTTCAGGGCGCGGTGTTCTCGCTCGCGAACGTGTTTATTCAAAAGGGAATAAACGGATTCGGCGAAGCGGCTATGGCGGGCAGCGGCGACGCAGTCAACTTCGAGATGTACGTGTATTACTTCGTCAGCGGGTTCGCCAACGCCACGGTCGCGTTTTTCGGGCAGAACTATGCGGCGGGCGAGTATGCTCGGTGCAAAAAGGTCTTTCGTCTGACGATGGTTTCGGCGCTTATCGTGTCGACGGTGTTGAGCGCGGTGTTTACTCTCGGCGGCAGGCTGTTTATCAGGATATATACCGACGATCCCGCCGCTATCGAGTATGCGGTCACGCGCATGTGGTGCGTGCTTTTCGGATCGATGTTGCCTTGTTTTTACGAAGTGGCGGGCGGCGCGTTGCGCGGGCTCGGGCGTTCGCTCATGCCCGCGATATTTACGATCGTCGGCTCGTGCGCTCTGCGGCTTGTTTGGATATATACCGTGTTTGCCGTTTGGCATGAATATTGGGTGCTTCTTGTCGTATATCCCGTGTCGTGGCTGATAACGGGCATAGCAATGCTGGCGGCGTATTTCGTCGTGTGCAAGAAGGCGTTTAAGAGCGTTGCGCCGCAAACGGCGGAAGATGCGGACGGCGCAGTCGCGCAGACCGCGGCCGAGCTTTCGTACGAGCCGAAAGAAGATCCGAACGAGCGCGTCGAAAAGTCGGCGTAGCTCGCCGCGGATCGTATATTAAAGTGTAAATGGCTTGCCGCGCGGATTTGCGCGGTTTTTCGTGTTTTGAATAAATTTTGCGAAAACTATTTACTTTGTCGAATGATTGATATATAATATATACAAACGTATCATATATCAAAGGAGTCATCATGCCTAATAAAACGGAAACGACAAAAACGACAAAAACGACAAAAAAACCCGCCGCGAAAAAGGTCGCGGAAAAAACCGCGCCCGCCGAAAAGCCGAGCGTTGCGGCAGAAGCGCCCGAAGCGGTAAGTAAGTCGTCTGTCAAGCCGACGTCGACGGCAAAGAAGTCTGCGCCCGCAACGGCGGCGAAGAAATCGACTGCGTCAAAGCCCGCCGCAAAAAAGACGGCGGCGTCGACCAAACCCGTCGAACCGAAAAAGAGCGAAAAGCAGAGCGAAAGCGCGACGGTCAAGCCTGTCAAGGCGGACAAGCCCGCGGCGAAAGCGGCGGAGCAGGCGAAAAAGAAAATACTTTTCGTCGGGTCTGAGGCTGCGCCGTTTGCGGGGACGGGCGGTCTGGGAGAAGTGCTCGGCAGCCTTCCGCGCGCCATCAACGACAGCGGCGAGTACGAAGCGCGCGTAATACTTCCGTTGTACGAGAGCTTTCCTTGCGACAGGCGCGGCGAGCTGGAATTTATGTTCTGGACGTTCGTGCGGCTGTCTTGGCGTAACGAATACGTAGGAGTTTTCCGCTTGAAAGACGGAAACACCACGTATTACTTTTTGGACAACGAGCGGTATTTCAAGCGTAAAGCGTTATACGGTCACGGCGACGACGGTGAGCGTTTCGCATTTTTCTCCATGGCGGTATTGGATATTTTGCCGCGGCTCGATTTTATGCCCGATATTTTGCATTGCAACGATTGGCAGACCGCGCTCGTGCCTATTTACTATAAGCTGTTCTATATGTATCGCGAGGGATACGGCGGTATCCGCACGATAATGACCATCCATAATATAGAGTATCAAGGCTGGTTCGGACGCGAGATGCTCGGCGACGTGTTCGGCATTCCCGATAACGAGTTTTGGAGCGTGGAGCACTTCGGGCAGATAAACCTTATGAAAGGCGCGATCGATTATTCGGACGCGGTAAGCACGGTCAGTCCGACGTATGCTATGGAGATCAAGGATCCGTACTACGCGCATACATTGGACGGTACGCTCATTAAAAACGAGTATAAGTTACGCGGCATACTCAACGGTGTTAACGTCGATTCATATAACCCCGAAAAGAACCCTGCGTTGTTCGCTCGCTATTCGGCGGACGATAAGTCGGGCAAGGCGATATGTAAGGCGGAATTGCAAAAGCTTTTGGGCTTGCCCGTCGAACCTAACGTGCCTATCGTCGCCATGATAACGCGGCTCGCGACGCATAAGGGCTTGGATATAGTCAAAGCCGCAATGAACGACATTCTCGCGCGCAATTTGCAGTTCGTCATTCTCGGCACGGGCGAGCACGATTACGAATGGTATTTCATGCACATGCAAGAGCTGTTCGGCAACAAGCTCCGCGCCGTCATCGCGTTTAACACCGATCTTTCGCACAAGATATATTCGGGCGCGGACATGTTCCTTATGCCGAGCAAGAGCGAGCCGTGCGGGCTCAGCCAAATGATGGCTTGCCGTTACGGAACTATACCCATCGTGCGCGAAACGGGCGGGTTGCAGGATTCCATAACCGACGCATATAACGGCGATTTCGGCAACGGTTATAAGTTTGCGCGGTATGCCGCCGACGACATGGTGGGCGCTATCGACCGCGCGCTCGGGTTGTACTTCGACTATCACGACAAGTGGGAAGGCCTTACCGACAGGGCGATGCGCACCGATTTTTCGTGGAACAAGAGCGCAAAGGAATACGTCAAGTTCTATAACGAGTTGTTGAACGTAAGATAAATTTTCAAGCGAGCGATCGCGATACCCGTTTCGATAAAAACGAATCGGGTATTTTTATGCAATATAAAGCCCCGCGGCAGTCGCGGGGCGGAGATATATCAACATGAGATTTTCGTCTAAAAATAGCTTACGACGGATGATAACAATATAACGCCCAATATCAAAAAGAATACAGTCAGAGCAACAAAGACTATTCCTACTATCAAGCCGGCGAGCGATAGTCCGCCAAAGCTTGCGTTTTCCTTTTTGGCGCGCTTTCTTCCGATAGCCGAGCACACTATGCCCGCGATATCCAATAGGATGGCTATCCACATAAGGGCGTTTGATGCCGTCGACGGTATCAGCGCAATTATCCAAAATAATGCGCCTACGAGAGATAAAACAAATCCGACTATCCCGACGGCGTTTCCTTTTTGCGGCGCGTTTGCCGTTTGTTCGGTGGGGGACGGTTTTAGCTCACCGACCTGAACTCCGCAGTTAGGGCATACGACTGCGTTATCGTTTATACTGTTGCCGCAGTTTTTGCAATACATGTAGTTCTCCTTTGATTATGTATTTCGTATGCTCATTATACTCCCATTATAATGGGAAGTCAAGTATTTTTCCCATAAAAGTGGGAAAATATAGTAATGGACGTTTCATGCACTTTCGGAGAGCGTCTGCGAGCGTTGCGGACGGAAAAGCATATGGGGCAGATAGAGCTTGCCAAAAGGTTGGACGTGGGGAAATCCATAATCAGTCTTTGGGAGCAGGACAAGTGCGAGCCAACGCTTTCCAAGCTTGTTGCCATTGCGGAATTTTTCGGTGTATCGATCGATTATCTCGCGGGCTTGGAAAGTTGACTTTTTTGCGAGCGATTTTGTTTTAAGCGCGTCGTATCGCTTGACAAAGATAAAATCGCGCTGTATAATATGCAAGGTATCGTAAAGTGCGGTATGTAAATTTCTATAATATGCACTCATAGCGCAATTGGATAGAGCGTCTGGCTACGGACCAGAAGGTTGGGAGTTCGAGTCTCTTTGGGTGCACCAAGTCTTAATAGCTTGAACTTCTTTACCGTAAAAAGAACGTTCGGGCT